>DATJTV010000207.1:0-15053 GCA_035503055.1 Acetobacteraceae bacterium | reverse complement strand
TTCCTGCCCCGTATGCCTCACGGCGCGCGCGATGGTAAGAGGATTCCGCACGCGCTTATGGCGAGGAGACGGGGATTGAGCGAAACGCGCGCCGCCGACAAGGGCAAAAGGGCGGCCGCCGAGGCGGCGGTCAGCCTGGTTGCGGATGGGATGACGCTCGGGCTCGGCACCGGCAGCACCGTCGCCTTCGCCCTCGACGCGCTGGCGCGGCGGATCCAGGCCGAGGGGCTCAGCATCCGCGGCGTTCCGACCTCGGAACGGACCGCGGCGCGGGCACGGGCGCTCGGCATCGCGCTCACCGATCTCGCCGCCGTGCCCGCGCTCGATCTCGCGATCGACGGCGCCGACGAGGTCGAGGAAGCGAGCCTCTGCCTCATCAAGGGGCATGGCGGCGCGCTGCTCCGGGAGAAGATCGTCGCCTCCGCGGCGCGCCGCTTCGTCGTCATCGTGGACGAGAGCAAAATCGTGCCGCGTCTCGGAACCCGCATGTCGCTCCCCGTCGAGGTGGTGCAATTCGCCCACGTCGCGACCGCCCGCCGGCTCGAACGGCTCGCCGGTCCCGCGGTGCTGCGCCCGGGCGCCGACGGCGCGCCCTTCATCACCGATAACGGCAACGTCATCTATGATGTTCGGACGCCCGGCCCGATCGCCGATCCCGCTTCGCTCGAGCGCGACCTCGATGCGATCGTCGGCGTCGTCGAGAGCGGCCTCTTCACCCACTGCGTCGAGCGCGCGATCGTCGGCGCCGCGGACGGCACCGTGCGCACGCTCGACGGCGGCAAGTAAGACGGAGGCCTGTTCAGGCGTAGCCGAAGCGTTCGAGCCAGGGCGAGACGGTGTCGCGGAACGCGCCGGTCAGAGCGGCATCGAAATGGCGCCGCCAATCGCCCGGAACGCCGTTGCGAAAGAACGAGCCCCGGTCTTCGTCCCCTGGCGCCCGCCCGCCGGTCAGGCGCTCGAAGGCGCCGGCTTCGCGGCAGGCGGCGAGTGCGGCCGCATCGGCCGCGACGCCGAGGAAGCCGAGCACCCGCGCCAGCTCCGCTTCGGTATCGGCCACCAGGTCCTCGTAGCGGAGCGTGACGCACGCCTCCGCGTGGCGGTCGGCGAAGGCGCTCGCTTGGGCGAGATCCTTGGCCCATTCGCGCGCGAAGAAATCGACATAGCAAGCGAGCGATGGGAAATTGGCGCCGAGCCATTCCGGGCTGCTCCGCTGGTTGTGGAACCAGCCGGAGACCGCGCAGTCCCGCCCGTCGCGCACCAGGTGGATGAATTTCGCCCGCGGGAAGAGGCTGCGCAGCCGCTCGAGATGGCGGATATTGTCCGGCGTCTTCTCGCCGATCGCAGCGAGCCCGGCGTCGCGCCCGTCCTTCGACAACCCGAGCAGCAGCGCGGCGGCGGTGAGATAGGCGAGATCGCCGCCGCCATAGAGCGGAAAACCCGCCAGCTCGCGGAAGATCGTCGCGTTCTTGTGGGCAAGCAGGCGGTTGTGCGCGGCGAGCCCCTCCGCCAGCAGCCACGAGAGATGGTTGGCGAGATGGCCCTCGCCCTTGCAGGCGACCGCCGGATGCCCGTCGAGCAGGAGCTGCAGCCAGGTGGTGCCGGATTTCGCCGACCCGCCGATGAAGAAGAGCTGGGCCTCGGCAAGCCGGCCGATCCTGGCGTGCATTTCCTCGAAGCCGCTCATCCGCGGAGGCCCGCCGCAAGTGCCGCGACGACGCTCGCCCAGTCGCCCGGGCGCGGCTGGCGGAAGAGCCGGAGCGAGGCGTACCAGGGCTGGTCCGGGCACGCGAGCTGCCAGCGCCAATCGGGCGCGTAGGGCAAGGCGACCCAGGCCGGACGGCCGAGGGCGCCGGCGAGATGGGCAAGCGCGGTATCGACCGTGATGAGGAGGTCGAGGGCGGCGAGCGCGCCAGCCGCCTCGGCGAGGTCGGTCAGGCGAGGCGCGATGTCGATGACGTTGGGGCCGAGCGCCGCGGGGTCGGCGCCGCGCTGGAGGCTCGCGAAGCGGATCCCGGGGACCGCGACCAGGGGTGCCAGCGCCGCGGCCGGCATCGAGCGGCGCCAATCGTTGACGTGGGCCGGATTGCCCGCCCAGGCGAGGCCGATGACGGGCCCGCTCCCCCACTCCGCGCGCCATGCGGCGGCCCGCGCGGGATCGGCCGCCAGATAGCAGCCGGCATCGGGGATCGTGCTCCCGGTGGTGCCGAAAATCCGCGGCAGGCTCCCGAGGCTCGCCCAGGAATCGTGGGGGGGCAGCGGATCGCCGGGGGCGACGATCGCGCCGACCCCTTCGAGGCCGGCGAGCAGGCGATGGAGGGTCTCGTGGCAGCACAGCACCGCCTGCCCGCCCGCCCGCGCCAGCAGGGGCACATAGCGGGCGAACTGGATGGCGTCGCCCAGGCCCTGGGTCGCGCAGAGGAGCAATGTCCGCCCGGCCACCTCCCGCCCATCCCATTCCGGGCCGCGCACGCCGATCGCGGCCAGCGCGCGCTCTTCCTCGGGCTTGCGCCAGCGGAGCCCCTCCCAGCCCGCGGCGAAGTCCCCGGCGCGGAGCAGGGTCAGCGCCCGGTCGTGTTGGAAGCACGGGTTCGTGGGCGCGAACCGGACCGCAGCGTCATAGGCGGCCAGCGCCTCGCCGATCCGCAATTGCTGGACGCGGAGCGCACCCAGGCTCGCCCAAGCCCCCGCGGCCTCGGGCTCGAGGGCAAGGGAGCGGCCGATCGCGGCCTCGGCCTCCTCGTGGCGATCGAGCGTCGTGTACGCGATCCCGAGATTGAGCCAGGTGCCGGCATGGCTCGGCGCGCCGGCGGCGGCGCGGGCGAGCGCCGCGGCGGCTTCGGCCGGCCGGCGGAGGAGGTTGAGGGCGGTCCCGCGCACGAAGAGCGCCGGCGCGGATCCCGGGGCGAGCGCCAGAGCCGCATCCGCGGCGGCGAGCGCCGCGGCGGCGTCGCGGGCGGCGAGAAGTGCTGCCGCCAGCACGATCCGGGCGGGCAGGAAGTTCGGCGCGCGCGCGAGAAGCCGGCGGCAGAGGACGCTCGCCGCTCCGGGCTCGCCGCTTTGCTCCATGAGCGCGATCGCCTGGTTCAGGGTGGCGGCGTTGTCCGCCCCATGGTGGCCCAATCCGTCATTCCCCTTTGGGCACGCCCCTTTTTGGGCAACCGAAGCGAGGCTAGCGCCGGCGGCCTTAGCAATGGGCTAATGGCGCCCGCCTGGACGCCCCGCCGCTTCGTGCTATCTCTGCCCGCCCCGCGCCTCGAGGAGGGGCGAGCACCATGACCGAGCGCCTCTTTCTCGAAGACCCGCGCGCCGCCCGCACCCAAGCCGCCGTGCTCGCCGCCGGCGAAGGCGGCATCGTGCTCGACCGCACGGTCTTCTACGCCCGCTCTGGCGGCCAGCCCGGCGATCGCGGCACGCTCCGCTGGGAGGGGGGCGAGATCGCGATCACCGAGGCGGTGAAGGGCGCGGGCGAGGAAATCCTCCACCTCCCCGCCCAAGGCGCGCCGCTCCCGCCGCCCGGCATGGCGCTTGAGGCCGAGATCGACTGGCCGCGCCGGCATCGCCTGATGCGCATGCACACCACGCTCCACCTTCTCTGCAGCCTCCTTCCCGGCGCCGGCGTCACCGGCGGGTCGGTCGGCGAGGAGCGCTCGCGCCTCGATTTCGACCTCCAGCAATCCCCCGACCGCGCCGCGCTCGAGGAGGGCCTCAACGCGCTCATCGCGGCCGCCCATCCGGTGAGCTTCGAATGGGTCGAGGAATCGGTGCTCGATTCCTCGCCCGAGCTCGTCCGCACCCTCTCCGTGCAGCCGCCGCGCGGCACCGGCCGGCTCCGCCTCGTCCGCATCGGCGCCGGCAGCCCGCCCGTCGATCTCCAACCCTGCGGCGGCACCCATGTCGCCTCCACCCGGGAGATCGGCCGCATCGTCATCCAGAAGATCGAGAACAAGGGCCGCCAGAACCGCCGCGTCGTCGTGGCGCTCGCCGCCTGAAGGATCGCGTCATGCAGCCGCTCGTCAGCACCGAATGGCTCGCCTCCGAGCTCGGCAAGCCCGACCTCCTCGTCTTCGACGCCACGATGTACCTGCCCAACGAGAAATTCGTGGGGCGCGAGGAGTTCGTCGCCGCCCACATCCCGGGCGCGCGCTTCTTCGATATCGACGCGATCGCCGACGACGAGACCGATTTGCCCCACATGCTGCCGACGCCGGGCCGCTTCTCGCACCTCATCGGCCGGCTCGGCGTCGGCAACCAGAGCCGCGTCGTCTTCTACGACCAGAAGGGTCTTTCCTCCGCGGCCCGGGGCTGGTGGATGATGGGCGTCTACGGCCACGACCAGGCTTCGGTGCTCGATGGCGGCCTGCCGAAATGGCGCGCCGAGGGCCGCCCGCTCGAGGAGGGCGAGCCGGCCCCACCCGCGCCCGCCCACTTCCGCGCCGACTGGCGCGCCTCCCGCGTCCGCGGCATCGGCGATCTGCTCGCCAATGTCCGCACCCGTGCCGAGCTGGTGCTCGACGCCCGCGCCGCCGGCCGCTTCGACGGCACAACGCCCGAGCCGCGGCCCGGCATGCGCTCCGGCCACATCCCGGGCGCCGCGAACGTCCCCTACACCGAGCTCCTGAACCCCGACTTCACCTTCCGCCCGCCCGAGGCGCTGCGCGCCCGCTTCGCCGCCGCCGGCGTGGACGGCGCGCGGCCCGTGGTCACGAGCTGCGGCAGCGGCGTCACCGCCACCATCCTCACCCTCGGCCTCACCCTCGCCGGCCTCGCCCCCGGCGCGGTCTATGACGGCTCCTGGACGGAATGGGGCGGCCGCCCGGATACTCCGATCGAACGCTGAGGATTCCTTTATGCCCGACGACACTGCCGGCCGCCGCCCGCAAGGTTTTTTCACCCGCCTCTCCCACGCCGGCCGCGCCGGCACGCACGCGCACGGCTTCGTCAATCCGCCGCTCGTCCGCGGCTCGACCGTCCTCTATCCCTCCTGCGCGGACCGCATCGCCATGGGCAAGCGCCGGCTCGACCAGGCACTCACCTACGGCACCCATGGCGGGCCCACGCATTTCGCGCTCGAGGACATGATCGCCGAGATCGAGGGCGGCACGCGCTGCCAGATCGTCTCCACCGGGCTCGCCGCCGTCACCACGCCGCTGCTCGCCTTCCTCAACGCCGGCGAGCACTGCCTGATGCCGGACTCCGTCTACGGCCCGGCGCGCACCTTTGCCGGCGGCATGCTCGCGCGCATGGGCGTGGAGACCAGCTTCTACCCGCCCGAGATCGACGAAGCCGGGCTCATCCCTCTCATCCGCCCCAATACAAGCGTGCTCTATCTCGAAAGCCCGGGCAGCCACACCTTCGAGGTCCAGGACGTCCCCGCGCTCGCCGCCGCGGCCCATGCGCGCGGGCTCAAGGTGCTGATGGACAACACCTGGGGCCTCCATTTCTTCCAGCCCTTCCGCCACGGCGTCGACGTCTCGATCCAGGCGCTCACCAAATACGCGCTCGGCCACTCGGACGCGGTGCTCGGCTCGATCACCACCGCCGACGAGAAGGATTGGGAGCGCCTGCGCACCGCCACCCTCCAGCTCGGCCAGTATGCGAGCCCGGACGATTGCTGGCTCGCCATCCGCGGCCTGCGCACGCTCGGCGTGCGGCTCGAGCGGCAGATGGAGTCCGGCCTCGGCGTGGCGCGCTGGCTCGCCGCCCGCCCCGAGGTGCACCAGGTCCTCCATCCGGCCCTGCCCGGCGCCCCCGGCCATGCGCTCTGGAAGCGGGATTTCTCCGGCGCGCCGAGCCTCTTCGGCGTCGTCTTCGCGCCCCGCTTCAGCCCCGAGGCGACGCGCGCGATGATCGACAGCCTCGATCTCTTCGGCATCGGCGCCTCCTGGGGCGGCTACGAAAGCCTCGCGCTGCCGACCACCGGCTTCCTTACCCGCACCGCCGAGCGCAAGGATTTCGGCGGGCCGATGATGCGCCTGCATATCGGCCTCGAGGACCCCGCCGACCTCATCGCCGATCTCGAGCGCGGCCTTGCCGTCCTCGCCGCCCATGAAGCCTGAGCTGCCGCCCGACCTCGCCGCTTCGATCAAGTTCGATGCGGCGGGCCTCGTCCCGGCGATCGCGCAGGACGCTGAAAGCGGCGAGGTGCTGATGCTCGCCTGGATGAGCGCCTCCTCGATCGCCGCGACCCTTGCCTCCGGCTTCGCGACCTACTGGAGCCGCAGCCGCCAGGCGCTCTGGCGCAAGGGCGAGACCTCGGGCCATATCCAGCGCCTGGTCGAGCTCCGCCTCGATTGCGACGGCGATGCGATCCTGCTCCGCGTGGAGCAGACGGGGCCTGCCTGCCACACCGGCCACCGCGCCTGCTTCTTCCGCGCCGTGCGCGACGGCGCGCTTAAGGAAATCGCCTGAGCGAGCCCGCTATTTGAGCGCGGCGACGCCGGCCGCCGCGACCACCCCGTCCTGCGGCGAGGTGCCGCCGCTGCAGCCGATCGCCCCGATCAGCTTGCCGTCGACCACGAGCGGCACCCCGCCCTCGGCGGCCACCACGCCACGCAGGCTGAGCAGGTACGGGAACCCGTGATCGACGCCGTCCTGGAAAACCTTCGTCGCGCGCCGGTAGCGCGCCGCCGCCCGTGCCTTGTCCTGCGAGATCCCGATCGAGGCGATCTGCGTGCCGTCCATCTTCTCGAAGAAGACGAGCTCGCCGTCCGGATCGACGATCGTCACCGCCTCTTTCCAGTTCCAATGCGAAGCCGCCGCCACCGCGGCCGCTGCGACTTTCTGCGCCTCCGCGAGCGAGATCGGCGCCCCATAGGGGATATCGAACGGCATCGCCGCGGGCACGCCCGGCGGCAGGGTCTGCGCGCGCGCGCCGAGCGGAACGACGAGTGCTGCGACCAAGGCGGTGGCAAGCATCGCGCGGTGCATGGACGGCTCCTCCTCTTCTTTGATTGGTCGTTACGACGTGCCGCGAAAAAAATCCACCCGCTCACCCGGATTCTTCAGCGCGGGGCCGGGTGTCCGGCGCCCATCCCCGGCTCGCCCCATGAAGGCGCGAACGGCGCCGGATCGATCTCCGGCGCCTTCCCGAGCGCCAACTCGGCGAGCATCCGTCCCGCGACCGGCCCGATCGTGAGCCCGGCCGCGCCGAGCCCGTTGCCGATCACGAGCCCCGCGACGCCCGGAACCCCTCCGAGCATCGGAAGGTGATCGGGCCCGACGGGGCGGAATCCGATGCGGGTCTCGAGCAATGTCGCATCCGCCAGTCCCGGCGCGACACGGAGGGCCTCCCCCAGCACCTCCGCCAAGCCTTGCGCCGTGACGCGGTAGTCGAATCCGGCTTCCTCGCGCGTCGCGCCTACGACCACGCGGGAGTCCGCGAAGGCGAGGAGATAATGCGGGCTCATCGGCAGCACGACCGGCCAGGTGCCGGTGTCCCGGCCGGGCAGGCGAAGATGCACGATCTGCCCGCGCTGCGGGGCGATTGCGAGATGGCGCCCGAACGGCTTGAGCAACGCCGGCGCCCAGGCTCCCGCCGTCACCACCACGCGCTCCGCCGCAAGCCTCTCCTCGCCCAGCCGCACGCCGTGCACCACCCCGCCCGCCACCTCCAGCGCGGCGGTGCCTTCCCGTCGCAGCGCGCCGAGCCGCTCCGCCGCGCCGAGCATCGAAGCGCTCATCTTCCGCCCGTCCACCCGCGCCCCGCCGCTTACCGAAACCGCGCCTAGCCCCGGCCGCAACGGCGGAAAGAGCGCCCGCGCCTCGCTCGCCCCGAGCCGGCTTATCTCGCCCGCCGCCGCCTCCGCCCGGCGCCTGACCACCGCCTCGATCGCGTCGAGTGCGCCTTCGTCCGCGCCGACGCAGAGCGCGCCCACGCGTGCGTAGCCTATCTCCCGCTCGCCCAATTCCTCAAGTCCCGCCACGAGCTCCGGATAGTACCGCGCGCCCGCCGCATAGAGCGCATAGAAGCCCGGGTCCTCGACGCCCGTCGCCCATGGGCAGATGATTCCCGCCCCCGCCGCCGTCGCGCGCCCCTCATGGGCCGCATCGACGATCGTCACCGCCGCGCCCGCGCGCGCAAGATGATAGGCGGCACTCGCCCCGAGAATCCCCGCACCCACGACAATGACCCGCATTTGCACAACCCGCTCGAACCGCGCGCGCGACTCTCACGCCGCACGGCGCCCTTCCGCAACCGGGCGGCAGGCGAGCAGCATCTCGCCCGCCACCGGCGTCCGGCTCCGCCCCGTCATCGCGAGATCGCGGATCGCCTCGAGCAGCATGCGCGTGCAGGGATCGCGCGGCGCCGAGAAAACCTCCCCGGCCGGCCCGACCTCGACGATCCGCCCGAGATCGGGCACGAACGGCATGTCGAACGGGCCGTCGGGGCCGAGGGCGCGGTGCAGCGCGATCCGTTGCGCAAGCGTTGCGTCCCGCCCGAGCATGATCGCCACCGGATAGCCGACGAAAGCGAAGAGCAGGAAGGCGAGGAAGCGAACCGCGAGCAGGACGGGGATCGCCTGAAGGATGCGCGCAAGGACGAAGCCCGCCACATCGCGGCCTGGTCCTCCCTATCCCGACCCTCGGGGCTTACGCGATGCTGGCGTCCACGCCGCTCTGCACGCGCCCTCTCGGCTCAGAGCTCGATCCGGCGGATCTCCTCGACGATCTCGGGATTGGCCAGCGTCGAGATGTCGCCCGCATCCTCGTTGTTCGAAATGGCCGCGAGCACGCGGCGCATGATCTTCCCGGAGCGTGTCTTCGGCATGTCGGGCACAATTATGATGCGTCGAGGGCGGGCGATAGGACCGATCTCGCGGACCACGGAATCCTCCACGCGCTTGCGGATCTCCTCGCTCGGCTCGTATCCGGGCTTGAGCGAAACGTAGAGATCCGGGACCTTGCCCTTGATCTCGTCCCGGGCAGGGATCACCGCCGCTTCCGCGATCGGCTCGACCAGCAGGCTCGCGGACTCGATCTCCTTGGTCCCCAGCCGGTGCCCGGCGACGTTGATCACGTCATCGATCCGGCCGAGGATGCGATAGTACCCGTCGGACGCCTGCAAGGCCCCGTCGCCGGCAAAATAGGGCCAGTCGCGCCAGTCCTTGCTGTTCCGGCTCTTGCAGTACCGCGCGTAGTACTGCTGGACGAAGCGATCGGGGTCCTTCCAGATCGTCTGGAATATGCCAGGCCAGGGGTTCCGGATGCAGATGTTTCCGGCGCGGCCGGAGCGTGGGGGAATTTCCCTGCCGTCCTCGTCATAGATGATCGGATGGATGCCGGGCACCCCTGGCCCGGCGCTTCCCGGCTTCATCGGGTGGAGGGCCGGTACCGTGCTGCAGAGGAATCCACCGTTCTCGGTTTGCCACCACGTATCGACGATGACCGCTTCGCCCTTGCCGACGACGTCGTGGTACCATCGCCACACGGCCGGTTCGATGGGCTCGCCCACCGTCGTCATATGCTTGAAGTGGTAGTGGTATTTTTCCGGCTCGTCCGGTCCGGCGCGGCGCGGCGCGCGAATGGCGGTCGGAGAAGTATGGAAGATGTTGACGTCGAGCTCCTCGGCGATGCGCCACGGGCGGCCGGCATCGGGGCTTGTCGGCAGGCCCTCGTACACGACCGACGAGGCGGCAAGGGCGAGCGGCCCGTAGACGATATAGGAATGACCCGTGATCCAGCCGATATCGGCCATGCACCAGTAGACGTCCTCGGGATGGATGTCCTGAATGTATTTCGACGTCCCGGCAACATAGGCGAGATAGCCGCCGGTGCTGTGCTGGCAGCCCTTCGGCTTTCCGGTCGTGCCGCTCGTGTACATGAGGAACAACGGATCTTCGGCCGCCATCTCGAGCGGGTCGACCCGGCGATGCTTGAAGATCGGCAGCACATCGTTGACGACGAAATCGCGGCCCTCGACCAGCTTCGTCTTGGAAGAATAGCTTCCCGGGTGCCTCTGCCACACGAGCACTCTCTCGAGCGTCAGACCGGCTTTCTTCGCTTCGTCGAAAGCGATGTCCGCTTTCTCCTTGTGATCGAGGAGCTGACCGCCCCGATAATAGGCGTCCATCGTGATCAGGACGCGGCTTTCGGAATCGACGACGCGGTCCGCCGTGGCCTTGCCGCTGAAGCCGCTGAACACCTGCGAGTGAACGATGCCGAGTCTCGCGCAGGCGAGCATCGTGATGGGAAGCTCCGGCACCATCGGCAGGTGCAGCGTCACCCGGTCTCCCTTCTTGAGGCCGCAGAAGTCGCGCAAGAGCGCGGCAACCTCGTTCACGCGGACGAAGAGTTCCTGATAGGTGACGTGCTGGATGGCTTCGTGCTCGGGCTCCGGAACGAAGTGGATCGCCGTCTTGTTCTTGTGCTTGGGGAGATGGCGATCGACACAGTTGTAGCAGGCATTGATGCGACCGCCGACGAACCATTTCCAGAACGGCGGATGGGCGGTATCGAGCGTGACGTCCCAGCTTTTGTACCAGTCGAGAAGATCGGCGTACTCCTTGAAGCACTCCGGGAACTTCTCTAGGCTGAATCGCTCGAAGATGGCCTCGTCGGTCAGGTTGGCCTGAGAAATGAATGTCTGCGGCGGCCGGACGTACGCCTCTTCCTGCCAGTGGACCGCAATCTCGGCTTCCGACACTTCTGCAGTTCTATCCTGCGCCATGCGTTGCCTCCCCGGTATTGGCGCCGCTGAACGAAGCCACCGTCGCCAAGAGCCGGGACATTAACACCGCGGCGTCCGGGGCCCAAAATTCCGCGCCGGCCCTTTGCAAGACCCATGCCGGCGCCTCCGCTCAATCCCACCCTTGCGGCCCCGGTCCCACGCGCCACATCCTGGGGCATGCCCCAAGCCAAGCCACCAGCAGCGGATCACGCAAGACGATGAACGCCCCCTTCGACGCCGACGCCCTCCCTCTCGTCAAATACGCCATCGGCCAGCCCGTTCATCGCAAGGAGGACCCCACACTCCTCTCCGGCCGCGGCCGCTACACCGACGATATCAGCCTCCCCGGCCAGGCCTACGCTGTCATCGTCCGCAGCCGCCACGCCCATGGCCGGATCGCGAGCCTCGAGACCACCTCCGCCCGTGCAATGCCGGGCGTGCTCGCGGTGATCACCGGGCCCGATCTCGTGGCGGCCGATCTCAGGGCGATGCCGGCCGGCCTCGCGCAAAAGAACCGCGACGGCACCCCCATGGCCCGCCCGCCGCAGACCGTCCTCGCGACCGGCAAGGTCCGCTATGTCGGCGATCCGGTCGCCTGCGTCGTCGCCGAGACCGCCAAAGCGGCCAAGGACGCCGCCGAGGCGGTCCTCCTCGAGATCCATCCCCTCCCGGCCGTCACGACCGTCCGCGCCGCGGACGCGCCCGGCGCGCCGCTCGTCCATGACGAGGTGCCCGGCAACCTCGTGCTCGACTTCCATTACGGCGACGAGGCGGCAGTCGCGGCGGCCTTCGCCGCCGCCGCCCATGTCACCCGCCTTCGCCTGATCGACAGCCGGATCGTCGTCTGCCCGATGGAGCCCCGATCCGCGCTCGGCTCGTTCGATCCGGCGAGCGGCCGCTACACGCTCCATGTCGGCTGCCAGGGCGTCTTCAACCTCCGCCCCCTCATCGCCTCGGTCCTCGGGGTTGCCGACGAGAAGGTGCACGTGCTCACGGGCAATGTCGGCGGCTCCTTCGGCATGAAGGCCTCCGCGTACCCTGAGTATCTCTGCCTGCTCCACGCCGCGCAGAGGCTCGGCCGGCCGGTCAAGTGGACGGACGAGCGCTCGGAGAGCTTTCTTTCGGATAGCCACGGCCGCGACCACGAGATGGACGCCGAGCTCGCGCTCGACGCGGAGGGGCGCTTCCTCGCCGTCCGCCTCACCGGCTACGGCAATCTCGGCGCCTATCTCTCGAACGCGACGACCCTTCCCTCCACCGGCAACGCGGTCAAGAACACGATCAGCGTCTACCGCACGCCGCTCATCGAGGTCTCGACGCGCTGCCTCTTCACCAACACCACGCCCGTCGGCGCCTATCGCGGCGCCGGCCGCCCCGAGGGCAATTATTACATGGAGCGGCTGATCGACACGGCGGCGGCCGAAATGGGGATCGACCGGCTCGCGCTCCGCCGGCGCAACCATATCCGCCCCGCGGAGCTGCCCTGGGACGCGCCCTCCGGCATGCAATACGACAGCGGGGATTTTCCCGCCCTTCTCGAGCACGCGCTTGCCTTCGCCGATGTCGCCGGCTTCCCCGCCCGCCGCGCCGAGAGCCGCAGGCGCGGCCTTCTCCGCGGCCTCGGCATCGGCCAGTATCTCGAGGTCACCGCACCGCCCTCGAACGAGATGGGCGGCATCCGCTTCGAGCCGGACGGCTCCGTCACCATCATCACCGGCACGCTCGACTACGGCCAGGGCCACGCCTCGCCGCTCGCCCAGATTCTGAGTGCGAGGCTCGGCATTCCCTTCGAGAAGATCCGGCTGCTCCAGGGCGATTCCGACCAGCTCATCGCCGGCGGTGGCACCGGCGGCTCGAAATCGATCATGGCGAGCGGTGCCGCGGTGATCGAGGCCTCCGAGATCCTGATCGAGCAGGGCCGGAAGATCGCCTCCCATACGCTCGAGGCGGCGGTCGCCGACATCGAGTTCGAAGTGGGCGCCGGAGGCGGGCGGTTCATGATCGCCGGGACCGACCGCGGGATCGGCATCATGGAGCTCGCCGAAAAGCTGCGCTCCGGCCTCGCCGTTCCCGAAGGGCTCCCGCAAAGCCTCGACGTGCGCCATGTCCACAAGGCGGCGCCCTCGGCCTTTCCCAACGGCTGCCATGTGGCCGAGGTCGAGATCGACCCCGAGACCTGCGTCGCCGCCGTCGTCAAATACAGCATGGTCAATGATTTCGGCACCGTCATCAATCCGCTGCTGGTGGCCGGCCAGGCACATGGCGGCGTCGTCCAGGGCATCGGCCAGGCCTTCCTCGAAGCGACCGCCTACGATTCCGACGGCCAGGTGCTGGCCGGCTCCTTCACCGACTACGCGCTCCCGCGCGCCGACAATGCGCCCGCCTTCGGCCTCGAATCGCATCCCGTCCCGGCGCGGACGAACCTGCTCGGCGCCAAGGGCTGCGGCGAGGCCGGCTGCGCGGGCTCGCTGCCCGCGGTGATGAACGGGCTCGTCGACGCGTTGCGCGACGAATACGGCATTGTCCACATCGACATGCCGGCGACGCCCGAACGCCTCTGGCGGGCGATCGCGGAGGCCGGGGCGGGCTGAGATCGCCCGCGCTCACTCGGGCGGGACGGAGCGCGTGTCCCGCCCCTTCGTCACCTAGTCAGGACGCTCTGCGCTCCGGCTCCGCGTCCAACCGAAGCGGCGCGCGCGCCCCATAGACGGCGTCGAGGTCCCGCACCGGTGTGCTGAACGGCGTCGGCGCCTGGTGCTGCGCCTTGAGGAACATGGCCATCGCCTGCCCGTCGGGGAGGCCGAGGAACCGGGCGATGGCGGCCGCCGTCTCGTCCGGCTCCTCGAGGAGATCGGCATACGCGATCACCAGCCGCCTTCCGGCGTCGACCTCGCTGAAGAACCCGTCGATCTCCCGCACGTACTGCCGCCACACCGCCATCCCGTCGGCAACCGACGGCACCCATCCCTTGCGGTTGAGCGAATAGGCGACCTCCGCCGGCTCGCGGTGAATATGGATGAACTTCGACTCCGGCAACACCTCGCGAATGAGCCCGAGGCATGAGCCCGACACAGGCAGCAGGGGCTTCGCCCCGGCCCTGCCGGAGAGCACCGTGGGGTCCGCATAGGGCGGGTGCTTGTCGCCCCAGACGGGCGTCGTAACGCCAAGCTCCTCGCGGTAATAGCGCTCGACGAGGGCGCCTGCCTCGCGCTTGAGGAATCCGGTGAAGCGCTCCCGATGGTCCTGATCGAGGAACTCCGGATCAGCGCACCCTTCCTCGAGAAGCTGCTTGAGCAGCACGAAGATCCGGCTTTCATTGGTCACCGTGATCATCGGATGGCGGTTGAGCACCGCTGCCAGGAACGTCGTCCCCGACCGCGGCGCGCCGATGATCCAAAGTGGTTGCGAGCGCATCGTCGTGTCCCTCAGCTTCGCCTGATGGTTCCAATCTTGGCGCGGGATGCGACGCTACAACGGTCGGGGGGTGGCGTTTTCGTGGCAATCGTTTCGATTTGTTACAGCGATCAGGCCGGGAAAGCCGAAGCGGCGGCGCCCGGACCCTCGGCGCTCTTCTCGACAATGATTCGGCGCCGCTCTATTTCCGTCTCCGCGGCGTTACCGTTCGTTTCATTGTTGTGGCCGCGATCCGCTCGGCGTGTCTCGCCGTCTCTTTCGCGACAATTGTCGCAGGAATCATACTCGGCCGGCTCATCGGCAGGCTGCGAGATTATGAGACGTCCTTGCCGGCGAACGTGACCAGCTCCGCGCCCTCCTCGACCATCTCGTCCGCCGCGCAATGGACGGTCTCAATCGTCCCGTCGAACGGCGCGGAGAGCGTCATCTCCATCTTCATCGCCTCCAGCACCACGAGCGGATCGCCCTTGCGCACCCGCGTGCCAGGTCCGACCAGAACGCGCGCGACGCGCGCCGGGATGGGCGCCATCAACCGCTCGCTCCCCGCCTCTTCCCCCACCGGCGGGGCGAGCGGATCCGTCACATGAACAACATGGTTTCTTCCGCGAAGAACAACGACCAGCGCGCCCTCGTGCCGCACCACCCTGAGCCGGTGCAGCACGCCCGCGACGCGCAGCGTCATCCTGCCCTCGGCGTCCTCGCTTGCCTCCGCGTTGATCGCACCCCCCGGCAGCGCGAGCCGGCAGGATCCGTGCTTCCCCGGATGGATACGCACCGTTGCAGTCTCCGCCCCGCGGCGGAGCACCAGATCCTGATACCCCTCCCCGTTTAGCCGCCACGCATCCGCTTCGTCCCAGGGCGACCACGGATCGGAAGGCGCCGCAGCCGCTTCCTTCCGCGCCCGCTCGTCCGCCAGGACCGCCATCGTCGCCGCGACCCACGCCAGCTTCTCCTCGTCCGCTGCGCGCGGCCC
>DATJTV010000206.1:0-31172 GCA_035503055.1 Acetobacteraceae bacterium | reverse complement strand
TGGCGATGTCATGCGGGCGACGAAGGCCAACTTCGACGGCGGCAACGATTTTCGCGTCGTCGAGTCCCTCTCGCACCCGGGCGATGCGGACGAGCTCACGTTCAGCCGGGACACGACCGGCAAGCCCGTGCAGAACGCCTTCATCGAGAGCTTCAACGGCCGGCTGCGCGACGAGTTCTCGAACCAAACCTTGTTCACTTCGTTCGCCCGGGCACGCGCAGCCCTCGAGGAGCGGCGTCGCGACCGCAACACCGTGCGGCCTCATTCCCGCATCGCCCGGCTGAGGCCGGCCGCCCATGCCGCCAAGTTCTCACCGCAACGGGCCATGACGCTTCGTATCGACGGCTCCGCGCCATGGCCCGTTGCTACGTCAGCGCAGATGGGCAGAATCGCAGGTCGGACTTCGGTTCTCGCCGGATAGAAGTAGGGCGCAGCGCCACTCCTTCTAAACCGGGCTCGCTCTCAGCGCTCGCCGCCGGTCCTGTTCATCAGCTCGCACACGGTGCATTGCACGACCGGGCCAGTCGCCCCGGCATGCGCGACTGGGGAAACCGGCATCAGGTGGACACCGTCCTGATAGTCGAGCCACGCATACGGGTGTTGGGCAGCATAGCTTGACGCGTAGGTCGTCCCCGCCGGATCGGAGGCCGCGACGGAAGACTGCGGCTGTGCCGCGGTCCGAGAAACGCTCGCCGCCTCGGAGACCACCGGGGCCGCGAGCACGAACGCCGAGAGCGCCACACCAAGGAAAGTCTTCATCACACAAACTCCATTTCACTCGAAGGCGGGCTCGTTCTCGCTCCCGTCGCGAACAGAGTTTGGTGCGCATCCCGGGATGCGCACCCTTATCCGGGGCCATTCGCACATGCAGCGAATGCATGGAATTCTCTGCCTTGGTCGAGGCGCTGCCCCAGAGCGGGATGCGTTCGCTTCGGCTCACGCATCCCGCTCGAGGTTTTTGTTTTCCCGCGTGATTCACGCCTTCGGTGATTCAACCTTCGGCGATCGCGCTCTAGGGAAGGGAGGTCGGGCGGGGGCGCGAAGGGCGGGCGACGACGGGTCACTCCCGTGCGCCGGCGCTCTTCGCCCGGGCGACGTCATCGCGATACGACACCGGAAATGAGCCGTGCGGGCAGGCGCAACGAGTGCTTACGAAAAGGGGGCGCCAGGCGTGCCGGCCGCCCCCCGGCGGCAATACGGAGACCGCCAAGTCGGAGAAGGAGTTGTTCGACGCGCCCTTAGCTGGGCGGAAATTTCTGGTGTGGCAAGAGCCCGCCGGGTGAAATGTTAGCCACGGCGAGTGTCCTGCCCCCGAAGTTCGTCGCATGTCGCGACGAACGGAGGGGATAAGCAGGCCACCGAAAACAAAGAGCGAGTGTCCCGATTCCGTCCGCATTTCAATGCGGCGGACTTCGGAATCGGGACACTGGTCACTCGAGACATGGCGCAAGACCGCCTCCCCATCGCCGCACGGAGCGGGGCGCTGCTCTACGCTGCCTGCCGCTTCGCCCGTCGTGTCGCGCTTCGAGCAGCCTTGCTCGCCTTCGCCTTGCGCGCCGGCCGTTCCTTGAGCGCCGCGAACCCGGTCAGCTCGACGGGCACGCGCCCCTTGATCTCGGCCACCAGGCGCAGCCGCCCGCCGAGCGCCTTAAGATAGAGGTCCAGCGTCGAGATCAGCACGTCCGCCCGTCGCTCGACCCGCGAGACGTTTTCTTGCTTCATGCCGAGCTTCTTGGCGACCGCCACCTGCGTCTTACCGAGCACCTTGCGCAGGTCCCGCAGAGACATCTTCTCGGCAATCGACTCCACAGCTCGCGCCTCCACCTTGCGCCGGCGCTCCTCCGCCAACCGGTCCATCAATTCGTCCAGCTTCACGCCCATCTGACCCTCCATCACAAGCTGCCGGCGCTCCACGTCGCGAAGCGCCGCCCGGCAGTCGCAATCGGCGTCTCGTAAGACCGCGCCTTGGCCTTTCTCCGCTTGTCGCCCGCCGCCAGCGCCGCGTAAAGCTCCGCCGCCCAGGGCGTCGGCAGGTATATGCCTTAGAGCGTGATCGCCGAAGGTTGAATCACCGAAGGCGTGAATCACGCGGGAAAACAAAGACCTAGAGCGGGATGCGTGAGCCGAAGCGAACGCATCCCGCTCTAGAGTGCATATGACTTCAAGAGCAAGAATGCTCGTCGGTCCGGTCGATCTGCGCCCGCATCTCCGAAACATAGTGGAGAGAGTCGTTGGATGAATCGGCTCAGTCTCCCGGCGTCCTGTTCTTATGAGGCAACCTCCTCACGTTCGCCGGAAACCCCCTCCACCAGGGTGAGCGCCTCTCCCTTGCCGCCCGCGGACGCCGCCCGGAGCATGTCGCCGGGACGAGCGGAGATGCACGGCACGGCCCCCCTTCAATGATCCAATGATCGTCGCCGATCTCGATGTCGCTCCCTCCTTCCGACGATCACGAACGTGTGAACTTCCCCGGATCACTGCGATATCCGGGGCTTTCCCGCAGCCCGCACCCGCGGCCGCCGCCTCTCTCACAACGCCGAGAGCGGCCGCCGTTCCGTTTTTCATCCTTGAAAATCGTATCAATACCGCTCTAAGTTCCCGCAAAAGGGCAAAGGTTCGTGGATTTGGCAAGGATTTTCGCGCCACGCCGGCGCGGCGACGGGCACGGGCTCCGAAAACCCATCGGGCAAGCCTCGCCCGACGGCGCCCTGCCACCGGCCGCGGTCGGAGATCAGCCGGCCCATCCATTGAATTTCCTCAATTTGCTTCCGCGCCCCGTCACGGATCGTCATTCCCTCTTTCCGCTCAGGACGAGATCCGCAACGCGAAGGAAGATCGCGGCCGCCGCTGCCGCCCTCGCCGTCGCCGGCTCCCTCGTGACCGTCCTGCTTGCATCGTCGATGGCGCCGCCGTCGCGCTACGACCGGATCGCCGATGACGAAAAGTCCGTCGTCGTCATCGATTCCACCACGTTGACCGGCATGGGGCCCGCCACGAGAATGGGCGCGGGCTTCCTTGCCGCCATCGGCAGGCGAAGGGCCTACATCGTCACGGCAAACCATGTCGCGTCCGCGGACGCATCGAAGATCATCGTCACCCTCAGCAATGGCGACCAGCTTTTCGGCAAGGTGGCCGGCGGAGAGCCCGGCGTCGACGTTTCGGTCGTCAGCATTCCGGCCGGACCGGCAAGGGATCTGCCGGTTCTCAAGCTCGGCGATTCGGACGCGCTGATGCCGGGGGAGCCGCTGACGATCATCGGCCATCCGTTCTTCGCCTATTACAGCGTGAGCCGCGGCAGCGTTTCGGCCATTCACCGCGAAGATCCGGCGCTCGGCGCCATGGTGCAGGATTACGTGCAAACCGACGGCGCCGTGAACGGCGGCAATTCCGGCGGCCCCGTCATCGACGACGCCACCAATCGGGTCATCGGCATTGCCGATTACATCATGCAGCCGCCGAACACCTACCCCGATCCGGGCGAGCGGGGAAAATACGACGGCCTCACCGCGCTGGTCTCCTCGCGCATCGCCGCCAAGGTCTTTGCGGACGTGATGGCATGGGGAACGGTGACGCCGGGCATCTCGCATATCGTCGTCGCCGACAACGTCGTTCACGCGCTCGCGGACGATCCCGCCGTTCCGCGGATCAGCCGCGGCGCCAAGGTCGTTTCGGTTCAGGCCGGCTCCGCCGCTGCGGTATCCGGGATCCGGCCGGGCGATGTCATCCTCTCGGTGAACGGCAGGAAGATCACGGACGGCAACGACTTTCGCGTTGTCGAGTTCCTCTCCCACCCGGGCGATTCGGAAGAGCTCACGCTCAGCCGCGCGGGCCGAGCGCTCGCATTCGCCTTTCCGATGGGCGGGGAAATGATGCCGAATCCGGCGTCCTTCGGTGGCAATCCCGAGGCCTTCGCGTTCCGGCACCGCTGATGCGGCACGCGCCGCTCACGATACGCCGCTCATAGCGCACCCCCGCGCGGCAGCGTGAACTGAAAGATGACGCCCCGCGGCGTGCTCGGCGTCGCCCACATCCGTCCGCGATGCGCCTCGATGATGGAACGGCAGATCGACAATCCGAGCCCCATTCCGCCCGGCTTCGTCGTGTAGAACGCATCGAACAGGCGCTCAAAACTCTCCCGCGTCAGCCCCGGTCCCGAATCCTCCACCGCCACCCGCACGTCGCTCTCTCCGTCCTCCCCGGTCCCGATCGAAAGCTCCCGCGCCCCTTCGCTGACGCCGCTCATCGCCTCGACGGCGTTGAGGATGAGGTTCAGCATCACCTGCTGCAGCTGCACCCGGTCCCCCTCAACCGCCGGCAGGTCCGCCGCAAGGCGCGTTCGGAGCGCGACTCCGTTCCTCGCCATCTCGGTGCGCGTCATCCCGATGACGTCGAGGATCGTATGGTTGACGTCGAGCCGGTCCTGCCGCGGTTCCGCTTTCCTCACCAGCGCGCGGATCCCATCGATCACCTGGCCCGCCCGCCTTCCGTTCCCGATGATCCGACCAATCCCCTGCCGCGCCTCCTCCATCTCGGGCGGCTCCCGGTCGAGCCAGCGCAGCGCGGCCTCGGCGTTGGTGAGCACCGCGGCGATCGGCTGATTGACCTCGTGCGCGATCGACGCCGTGAGCTGCCCCATCGTGGTGACGCGATGGGCATGCGCAAGCGCCTGCCGTTCCTCCTCGGCCCGCCTCCGCTCTGTCACGTCCATGACGGTACCGACGAATTCAACGACATCGCCGGACGGGCCGAGAGCGGTGTGGCCGATGGACTGGATCTCCCGGACCTCGCCATCCGGATGCACGATCCGAAAGCTCGCCTCGTAGTCGGCCTTTTCCCGCGCCGCCGCCTCGTACCTTTCCCTGAATCCGGCTTGGTCATCGGGATGGATGCGCCGCACGAACGCCTCGAACGGCGGCAGCCCGTCCGCCGGATCGAAGCCGAGCACCCGGAACGTCTCCTCGGACCAGTAGGTGATGCGGCCCGTGGCCGGGATCGATGCAAAGCTGCCCGTATGGCTCAGCCGCTGTGTTTCCGACAAATAGGCCTCGCTCCGCCGCAGGATCTCCTCCGCGTGCCGCCGCTCCGTGATATCCGTGACCGCGCCCAGGAATTCCAGCGCTCCCATGTCCACGCCCCGCGAGGCATGGCCCACGATCTTGAGATGCTTGACCGAGCCGTCCCGCATCAGGAGCCGCTGCTCGAAATCGAGCTGCGTCCCTTCCTCCGCCGCGCGCTCAAGGATGCCTTGAACGGCGGCCCGATCCTCGGGATGCGTCCTCTCGAGCGCGAGCGCCACCGTCGGTTCCTCGGCCGGATCGCATCCGAAGATGCGAAACGTCTCCTCCGACCAGTGGAGCCTGCCGCCGGTGACGTCCCAACCGAAGCTGCCCGTGCGGGTCAGCCTCAGCGCTTCGGCCAGATAGGCCTCGCTCCGTCGCAGCGCGGCGGTCCGCTCCGCCACTTTCGTCTCGAGCTCGTCGCGGGCCTTGCGGAGCGCGCGCTCGCTCTGCCGCAGCGCCTCCTCGGCGCGGCGGTGATCGTGGACGAGGCGCGCCGTCCGGAATGCCGTCGCGGCATGGTTGGCGGCCACCGAAAGCAACAACTGGTCGGTCTCGGTGGGAAACTCCGCGGCCCGGCATGCCGCCGCGACCAAGCCGCCCTCGGCATCGAGGCCGATGGGGATGACGATGCCGCGGCATCGCTCCGCGTCCCCACCGATATCGCGGACGATTTCCCGCTGCGAGAGGCGCCCGTTAACGGCGCGATGATGCCTGAGCCACTCCGGGAACGCCGGCCACGCGCTTCCCTCCGCGATCTCGACCGCGGCACCCCCCGCGGGATCGCCAAGCCGCACGAAAGCGAAGTCGAGGTGCAGCGAATTGACCAGCAGGTCGGCGAGCCCGACGGCGATGCCGGCCGGCTCCCGCCCCACCCACGCCGCCGGGACGGCAGAGAGCGCCACGAGGTCCCGGAGCGCCGTCCTGAGCCTGAGGACGTCGGCCTCGGGACCCACCTTCATCTTCCTGCCATCACCGCGCGCGTGCCGATCGGCGCTTCTCCCGGATCTCGAGCAGGAACTGGTCGGGCGGAACGAAGAACGGGTTCTCCTGCAGCACCTCGCCCACGATCAGGGCCGGGTGCGTCCGCAACATGTCCATCACCATGGCCGCGCTGAACTTCGCGAGGTCGTAGACGCATATGACCGGATCGTCATATTTGGGAACCACGTAGTTGACGCGCGTCTCGTATTCCAGCCAGCTGTCGACGCCCGCCTTGTCGATCAGCCCCGCTTCCACGCGCGAGACGAACCGGGTGAGCGGAAAGCCGGCCGCCGCCCCCGATTGCAGCACCTCCTCGAGCAGCGCCAGCATCGCGTCCTGATCGAAGCTTCCGTCGCGCAGATAGGCGTCCTGCCAGCGCCGGATCTCGAGCTGGCCCGTGCTCATCGCCCGGTCGACCTCGATGCCGGCTTCGGCCAGCCGTCTCAGGTGTTCCTCCCGCAATTCGGGGTCGACGATGTGGAAGGCCCTCTCTCCCCGCTCGAACCCCTCCTTGAAGAACGAGCGCAGCACCCGGTGCTCCTCGTCGAAGCCGTTGAAGAAAGCGCAAATGTGACGGTGCCGGCCGAGATGGCCCCCGGCGCACTGCACGGAATCGTGGTCATTTTCCATATCTCACCCGCCCTTCGCTCATTGGCGTCCGCCGGAGCCTCCGCCGCTTGCCGGGGCCAATGCCGAGCGGAGGCAAGCGAGCGGATCGTCTTGGTCGAGCGGCTTGCCCAGGGAACCGACGACGCCCTGAGCCGGCGCGCGCTCCCGAACGCGCCCGTCAGAATACGCCGTGAGGCGGAAGGTTGGAATGGCTTCTCCGCCGGCCGAGAGGCGCCGATGCCGCTCGAGCCCGGCCGACGCCTCGCGCATCGCGGAGCCGTCCTCCGCGATCGCAACCAGCTTCCTCGCTTTCGCCACGCGACCCCCGTCCGGTCCGGGTAGTGGGCAAGCCGCAACCTATGGGCCGATCGCGCGAGCCGGGCGACTATACTTTGGTTCAACCGGCCGCACGCCCCACCGTTGCCCGGACCGCGCACCGCGCCCTACCATCGCCTCGAACCCTTGCGGGAGCGCCGGCCCTCGATGTCACCGGAAGTCCTTGCCGAGCTTGCGCCGACGGGCGTCCTCCGCGCGGGCATCAACCTCGCCAACTTCCTGCTCGTCAGCGGCAAGAGCGCCGCGGGCGATCCCGAGGGCGTCGCCCCCGACATGGCGCGCGAGCTCGCGCGTCGGCTCGGCGTGCCGGTCAAGTACCTGCCCTTCGATTCGCCCGGCGCGCTCGCCGACCAGGCCGGCAACGGCGTCTGGGACATCGGCCTGATCGGCGCCGAGCCCGAGCGCGCCGAGACCATCGCCTTCACCGCCGCCTACGCCGAGATCGAGGCCACCTACCTCGTCCCGCCCGGCTCGCCCCTTGCCGCGCTCGCCGATGTCGATGCGCCCGGCGTGCGGATCGCCGTGACCGGCCGCAGCGCCTACGGCCTCTGGCTCGATCGCAACATCCGGCACGCAGCACTCGTGCGCACGGAAACCCTCGATGCCGCCTACGAAGTCTTCGTCCGCGACAAGCTCGAGGCGCTCGCCGGCCTCCGCCCGCGCCTCCTCTCCGAGCGCGAGCGGCTTCCCGGCGCGCGCATCCTCGAGGGGAAATTCGCCACCGTGCAGCAGGCGATCGGCACGCCCCGAAAAAACCTGGCCGGCGCTCCATTCCTCGCCGCCTTCGTCGAGGAGGCGAAAGCGTCGGGCCTGGTCGCGCGCCTCATCGCGGCGCGCCAGGTGCGCGGCCTCTCCGTCGCCCCGGCGGCCTGAGCCGCAGGACGATCCGGAGAGCGCGGCGTCAGGCCGGCGATTCCGCACGGCGATAGCCGCTCACGTGCTGCGCATCGTCCTCGCGGAGTGCCAGAAAGCCCGGTGCGGAGAGGAGCGTGATCAGCGCCACCAGCAGGAAGGCCGCATGGAAGTCGCCCACGTCCGGCTGCCGGCCCGGCCCCGCGATCGCGCCCAGCAAGACCGCCGCGAGCGAGACGCCGAACGAGACGGTCAATTGCTGGATGACGCCCCCGAGAGCGGTGCTGTTGCTGAGCTTGGCGGCCGGCGTGTCGGAATAGGTGAGGGTGTTGGTCATCATGAACTGGACGCTGCGCACGAGTCCGAACAGCAGCACCATCAGGAAGTCCACCCAGTGCGGCGTGCCCGCCTCGACCGCGGCGAAGCTCGCGATCACCCCCGCGCACACCACCCCGTTCCCCGCGAGCAGCCGGCGGAAGCCGAGCCGGCGCAAGAGCCATGCCGAGACCGGGCGGACCGCGAGCGCGCTGGTGCTGGAGATGAACGTGAGCAGCCCCGATTGCACCGCGCTCAGTCCGAACCCGATCTGGAACAAAAGCGGCAGCATGAACGGCACGGCGTTGACGCCGGTGCGGCTTAAGCCACCGACGAGCGTGCTGATCCGGAAGGTGCGGATCGAGAAGAGGCTGAGGTCGAGCGCCGCGCCCGGCCGGTTGCGGGCATAGGGCACGTATCCTGCGAGCAGCAGCACGCCCGCGCTCGCCAGGGCGAGCACGATGCCGCGCGGCAGCACGAGGTGGCGGAGGTTCTCGATCCCGAATTGCATCAGCCCGAGCCCGATGCCGCAGAGCGCGAAGCCTGCGATGTCGAAGCGCGCGGGCCTCGCGACGGGCGTGTCCTCGACGAAGCGCAGCGCGAGCAGGATGCCCACGATGCCGATCGGCACGTTCACGTAGAAGACCCAGCGCCAATTGGCATAGGTCGTCAGCACGCCGCCCAGGATCGGCCCGATGGTCGGGCCGATGATGGCCGGGATCGACATGTACGTCATCGCGCGCACGAGCTGCTCGCGCGGGAACGCGCGGAGCAGGATCAGCCGCCCCACCGGCGTCGTCATCGCGCCACCGAAGCCCTGCAGGACCCGCATCGCGACCAGGGCCGGCAGGCTCTGCGCCAGTCCGCAGAGCGCCGAGGCCGCGGTGAAGATCAGGAGCGCGAGCGCGAACACGCGGCGTGTCCCGAAGCGGTCGGCGACCCAGCTGCTCAGCGGGATGAACACCGCGAGGCTCAGGATGTAGGACGTGACCGCCGCGCTCATCTGCAGCGCCCCGACGCCGAGGCTCCTTGCCATCGCCGGGATCGCCGTCGTCACGATCGTCGAATCGAGCTGCTCCATCAGGAAGGCGAAGGCGACGATCAGCGGGATGAGCAGACTGAGCTTGCGGCTGCGCATCGCCGCGTAGGGGGACTCCGGGTCGGTGCGGCCGTCGCTCTCTGCCATGGCCGCATTGTGCGCCGCACGAGCGCCGCTGCCACCCCGCCGGTCGCTCTCCTGTCAGCTTTCAAGGAAAGCCGACACGGAGGTCTTTGTCCAAGTGCCTGATCGACGCGGCGTCTCGTGCTCGCTCCGCTCCCCACGAAACTCTGCGATCACGCTCTAGCCTTCGCCGCCGGCGCCCTTCCCGAGATCGATCCCGACGAAGACGGTCTGCCCGTGGCGCAGGACGCGGAGCGCGACCGCGCCGCTCTTGCGCTCCGCCGCGTGGATCGCGTTCACCGCCTCGTCGAGCGACGTCACCGGCACATCGCCCACGCCCACGATCACGTCCCCGGGCTGGATGCCGGCGAGCGCCGCCGGCGAGTTGGGCGCGACCTCGGCCACCACCGCCCCGTCCGTGCCGGGGGGAAGGTGAAGCATGTTCTCGGCCTCCGGGCTCATCGGCTCCAGCGCCAGCCCGAGCTTCCCGCGGCTCGTGGCCGGAGACGCCGTCCCCGCTCCGATGTTGTTCGGCATGCTCGCGAGCGCCACCGTCGTGCGGGTGGCGGAGCCGTGGTCGAGCAGCTCGAGGTGCGCCTCGGCGCCGGGCCTCATCGCGGCGATGTCGCTCGCGAGGGCGCCGGCGCTGTCCACCGCCTTGCCGTTCACGGCGGTGATCACCTCGCCCGGGTGCAGCCCCGCACGCTCGGCCGGCGTGCCCGCATGGACCGAGGCGATCAGCGCGCCCTTCTCGCTCGGCAGGTGGAGCGCCTGCTGCATCGTCCGCGTGATCGGCTGCGCCGCGATGCCGAGATAGCCGCGCGTCACGTGGCCGGACTTGATGAGCGCGCTCGTGATCGCGCGCACGGTGTTCGAGGGAATGGCGAAGCCAATGCCTACGCTCCCGCCCGAGGGCGAGAGGATGGCGGTGTTCACGCCGATCACCCGGCCTTGCAGGTCGAAGAGCGGTCCGCCGGAGTTGCCCTCGTTGATCGGCGCGTCCGTCTGGATGAACCGGTCGTAGGGCCCATCGCCGATATTGCGGCCGAGCGCCGAGACGATCCCGGCGGTGACGGTTCCGCCGAGGCCGAACGGATTGCCCATGGCGATGACCCATTCGCCGGGCTGCACGTCGTTGGAATTGCCGAGACGGACGAAGGGCAGCTTGTGGCCCGCATCCACCTTGATGACCGCGAGGTCGGTGAGCGGATCGGTGCCGACCACGCGCGCGCGGAGCTTCGTGCCGTCATCGAGGGTCACCGTGAGGGTCTTCTGATCCTTCACGACATGGTTGTTGGTCACGATGTAGCCCGAGGCGCTGATGATGAAGCCGGAGCCGCGCGCCTCGACCACCTCGGGCTGGCCCGCGAGAGGCCCGAAGGGGAACCGGAAAGGGAACGGGAAGAGGCCCGGCGGCGCGCCCTGCATAGCGACGGGGTGGGTCTGCAAATCGTTGGTGACCGAGACGACGGCGGGCTTCACCCGCGCGACCAGGGCAACGAAGCTCGGCAGGCCGGCCACACTCGCGCTCACGCCGCCCGCGCCCGTGCTCGCCGCCTCGGCCGGCACGACGAGCAGGCTCCTCCCGGCCGCAACGCCGCCGAGCGCCGTGCCCGCGAGCAGCACCCCGAGGAGCGGGACCCAGAGCTGCCGTCCCGCCCGGCGGCGTCGCGTTGTCGCATCGAACATCCTCGCCTCCCCTTGCCTGGCCATCGGAGCGAAGCGCCGCTCGGGCGCCTTCGATCCCCCAAGCTGGGGAGTCGGGGGTGAACGTCGCCACGGCGGGTTAATGAAACCGAGGTCATGCGCGCCGGCGCCGGCCAGGCGCCGCCGTTCCCTGCTATAGCGGCGCGGCGCGATCACAATCGACGAACGGGGAGCACGAGCGGATGAGCGGCAAGCCGGCGGGCACCGTGCCCGAGCCGATGGAGGGCCACGGGGCCTACAACCGCAGCTCCGGCGTGCAGGCGGCCGGGCTCTCGCCGGCGCTTCCGCTCTTCGAGCGGGCGGCGCGGGTCGTCCCGCTCGCCCAAGGCCCCGAGCCGATCGTGATCGCCGACTACGGCGCCTCCGAGGGGCGGAACTCGCTCGCGCCGATGCGCGCGGCGATCGCCGGCTTGCGCGGGCGCGCCGGCCGCGAGCGCGCGATCTCGGTCGTGCACACGGACCAGCCCGGCAACGATTTCGCGGCCCTGTTCGAAATCCTCGCCGGGCCCGAGAGCTATCTCCGCGGCGATCCCGCGGCCTTCGCCTTCGCGATCGGGCGATCCTTCTATGGCCAGATCCTGCCCGCCGCGAGCGTCACCCTCGGCTGGAGCTCCTGGGCGCTGCAGTGGCTGAGCCGTGTCCCCGGCCCGATTCCCGACCATGTGCAGATCGCCTACAGCCGTGACGAAGCGGCACGCACCCTCTTCGCGCGCCAGGCGGCGGAGGATTGGCGGGTCTTCCTCGCCCATCGCGGGCACGAGCTCCGCCCCGGCGGCCAGCTCGTCCTGCTCACGATGGCGCTCGACGAGGAGGGCGTCTTCGGCTACCGGCCGCTGCTCGCTGCAATATACGCCGCGCTCGAGGAGATGGTGGCCGATGGCTTCCTCCGCACCGACGAGTTCGGGCGGATGGTGATCCCGACGGTTGCGCGGAGCCGGGCGGACCTGGAGGCGCCCTTCGTCCCCGACGGACGGTTCGCCGGCCTCGCGATCGAGGAGATCGAAGTGTTCCACGCCGAGGACCGGCTCTGGGCGGAGTTCGAGCGCAACGGCGATGCCCACGCCCTCGGCGCCGGATGGGCCGCCTTCTCGCGGGCCTCGGTGGTGCCGAGCCTCGCTTCCGCCCTCGAGGGCGGCCTCGAGGACCCGCGCGCCGCATCGTTCTTCGAGCGGATGGAGCGGGGCATGGCGAGCCGGGTAGCGGCCGCGCCCGAGAGGTTCGTCATCCCGCTCGCCAGGATGACGCTGGCAAGAGCCGGCTGAAACCCGCTTATCTCGCGCTCCCGTGGAGCTGCCCATGAGCATCGAGCCCGCCTTCCTCTTCGACCTCGACGGCACGCTGGTCGACAGCGTCTATCAGCACGTGCTCGCCTGGAAGGAGGCGCTGGACGCCGAGGGCATCGCGCTCTCGGTCTGGCGCATCCATCGCCGCATCGGCATGAGCGGCGGGCTCTTCATGAACCAGCTCTCGCGCGAGACCGGCCTCGAGATCGGCCCCGAGCGCGTCGAGCGGCTCCGCGTGCGCCATGCCGACGCCTACCGCCGCGAGGCCGGCAGCGTCTCCCCGCTGCCCGGCGCGCGCGAGACGCTGGCCTGGCTCACCACCGCCGGAATCCCCTGGGCGATCGCGACCAGCGGGCGGATCGAGACGGCGGCGCCGAACCTCGCCGCCCTCGGCGTCGATCCCGCGCGCGCGGTCGTCGTCACGCGCGACCAGGTGAGGCGCGCCAAGCCCGATCCCGACCTTTTCGTTACGGCTTCAGAACGTCTCGGCGTCCCGACCGATCGCGCCGTGGTGGTGGGCGACAGCATCTGGGACATGCTCGCGGCGGTCCGCTGCCGCGCCCTCGCGGTCGGCCTGATGAGCGGCGGCTACGGAGCCGAGGAGCTGCAGAAGGCAGGAGCGATCCGGGTCTATGACGATCCCGCCGACCTGCTCCGCCACATCGACGAGATCGGCGGCCGGCGCTAGAGCGTGATCGCCGAAGGTTGAATCACCGAAGGCGTGAATCACGCGGGAAAACAAAGACCTAGAGCGGGATGCGTGAGCCGAAGCGAACGCTCCCGCTCTAGAAAATACGGCCCATTAACGCGCACACCCGGCGTGGTGGAGCTGAGGGGGATCGAACCCCTGACCTCCTCATTGCGAACGAGGCGCTCTCCCAGCTGAGCTACAGCCCCACGCCTGCCAACACGGCCCGCGGGCGGGCGGAACATGCGAACCCGGCCCCATCAAGTCAAGCGACCAAGTCAAGCAACGGTTGCCTCGGCGCCGAGCCGTGGTTAGCTTCCGCCCCGCCACGGGGACGGCGGCGCATGTATCCCTTCTACTGGCTGGTTTCGGAGCTGATCCACCTTTACATCTGGGCGGTGATCATCGCCGCCGTCTTCAGCATGCTGGCGGCCTTCGGCGTGCTCGATACCCGCAACCGCATCGTCTGGACGATCGGCGACTTCCTCTACCGCCTCACCGAGCCCGCCCTGCGCCCGATCCGCTCGGTACTGCCCAACCTCGGCGGCATTGACATCAGCCCGATCATCCTCATCCTGCTTCTCGAAGCCGCGCAGATGCTGCTGGCGAGGCTCTTCTTCACGCTCATCGGCGCCTGAAGAGCTTCGGTGACGGCACGCATCATCGACGGGCGGGCGCTCGCCGCCTCGCTCAATGCCGAGACGGCCCGCCGCATCGCGGCCGCCGGCCTTCGCCCGCGCCTCGCCGTCGTCCTCGTCGGCGACGATCCGGCCTCCGCCCTCTATGTGCGCAACAAGGACCGCGCCGCCCGCGCCGTGGGCATCGCGGCTGAAACGATCCGCCTTCCCCCCGACACCACCGAGCCCGTACTCCTCGCCCGCATCGCCGCCCTCAACGCCGATCCCGAAACCGACGGCATCCTCGTCCAACTTCCCCTGCCGCCGCAGATCCGTCCCCTTGCGGTGATCGAGGCGATTGACCCCGCCAGGGACGTGGACGGGATCACCCCGGTCAATGCCGGGCTCCTCTTCGCCGGCCGGCCCTTCCTCGTCCCCTGCACCCCGCTCGGCGTGATGAAGCTCCTCGCTGCCGCCGATGTCTCCCTTTCAGGCGCGCGCGCCCTGGTCATCGGCCGCTCGAACCTGGTCGGCCGGCCCGCCGCCGCCCTGCTGACCGCCGCCGACGCCACCGTCACCCTCACCCATTCGCGCACCCGCGATCTCGCCGCCGAGTGCCGCCGCGCCGAGATCCTGGTGGTCGCCGCCGGCAAGCCCGAGCTCGTCCGCGGCGACTGGATCGGCACCGAGGCGGTGGTGATCGATGTCGGTATCCACCGTGTCGCCGGCGGCCTCGTCGGCGACGTCGCCTTCGCCGAGGCGCGCTCGGTGGCCGCGGCGGTCACGCCGGTGCCGGGCGGCGTCGGGCCGATGACCATCGCCTGCCTCCTTCAGAACACGCTCGCGGCGGCGCTCGCCCGCCGGGCTTGAAGCAGCTTGCGTTCGCTCAAGCTCACGCAAGCCGCTTCAACCCATGTTTTCTCGCGTGAGTCACGCCTTCGGTTCATCCACCTTCGGCGATCACGCTCGGTCGGCCCGTGGATAGCGCCGCCCGAGAACGCCAAGCGAAGCGGGCATCGCCCCCGCTTCGTCGATCTCGGCCACCTTGCGCGCGAGCACCCAGGCCGAGCCGTAGCCGTAGCCGAAGGGCAGGCTGACATCGCCCTTGTCCTTCTCCAGCGGGTAGAGCCGGACGCGGTCGGCCATCCCCGCATGCAGCACCTCGAAGCCGAGCGGCGGGCCGAAGAGCAGCTTCAGCGCCTCGTCGGTGAAGCGCCAGAAATCGTTGGGCTCCTCGTGCACCGGCCAGGCCTGCGGGGTGATGTGGTAGGTGATGCCGCCGAGCCGCAGCACGCGGTTGATCTCGGCCGCGACCAGCCAGGGCATCGCCAGGTGCTCGAGCACCGCGCCCGAGAACACGGCATCGAAGCTCCCTCGCCCAACCAGGCGGGAAAGCTCGTGCGCGTCGCCCACCACGTCCACCATCGCGCCGGGATGCACGTCCATCCCGACATAGCGCCGCGCCTTCGGGAAGCGCTCGCGTTGCGCCTCGCTCCGGCTGCCGACGAGCCTCGCCCCGATCTCCAGGACCTCGAGCCGCCGCGCATTGGTCTCGGCCACGAAGCGCACGAAGCCCTGGTCTCGGAGCGCCGCCTCGTGCGCGAGCGTCGCGGGCGCCGGCGCCTCGCGCCCGGGCAGCGGCAGCGATAGCTGCGCCGGCCCGGCCTCGGTCTCGATCAGGAACTTCAACGCCTCGCCCGAATGGAACGGCACGAAGAGGCTGAAGCCGGCCGCCGGCGGCCGATCCGGCAGCATCGGATAATGCTCGAGAAGATCAGGCCGGGGGCCCAGGCGCGCGATCGGGCACGGCGCCCCGCCGAGCACGGAGGCGGCCTCGACCCGTCGCTCATAGGCGTGCATCCAGCCTTGCACGTAGCAGCCGCCCCCCTCCTGCCAGCAGGATTCGATCGCCCCCGCCGCGGCCACCGCGCCCTCGTCGCCGATCGCCCCGGCGCCGATCAGATGCATCGCCCGCGCCGGCTGCGGCGGCAGGGCGATCGCGTGAAACCCCGGGAGCGCCTCGTTGCAGGGCAGAACCACCGGCCGGCGCGTCCCGAGCGCCAGCGCGGCGAGCCACCGCTGCCATCCGCGCGGCGCGCCCGCACCCTCGGTGGCCGGCTGGAACACGAGAAGAAGGAAGTGCGCCCCGGCGCGGTTGGCGAAGGCGGGAAAGGCGAAGGAGAGCCCCGCGTCCGGGCGGACCCTCTCCAGCCGCGCGCTGCGGAACGATCCCGCGATCGGGTCGATGAGCAGGAAACGGACGGGGCCGCCCTCGCGCGCAAGCGGCGGCGCCGGCAGGCCGATCGCCGCCAGCTCCGCGGGGGCGGCGAACCGCTCGGCGATCGAGAGGCGCCCGAATCGCCGCAGGCTGATGCCCAGAACGCGCTTGCCGATACGCCTGAGCCCCGACCCAGCCCCCATCCCCCGCCGCTAGCATGCGCGCCGCCGACGGGACAAGGAGGGCTAAAAATCGGTCACCCGGCCCTTGTACTGCCAGTCGCCGTAGCGGGTCGGCTCCGGGCCGGGCGGCCCGCCGATCTCTTTCGGAGGTTTCGCCGGCTCCTGCTTCGGCTCCGGTTCCGGAGGCGCTTCCGCCTTCGTCTCTTGCTCGCTCATGGAACCGATAAGGGGCGCAGTGGCGGTGGAGGCAAGGATCAGCGCAGCCCGGCTTCGGCGAGCCGCTGCTCGGCGAGCGCCCGCCACGGCGCATCCGCCGGCGCCTTCGCAAGCGCCTGGCGGAAGAGATCGGCCGCCGCCGGATCCACCCGCCCGGCCGCGCGGGTCTCCGCCTCGGCCGCCGCCATCGCGAGCGCCGGATCGAACCGGGCGGCGAGTGCGGCGCGCCAGGCGCTCGCGGCGGCGGCGAAATCCCCGTCCTCCGCCTCCGCGCGACCGAGCAGCAGGAACCCGTCACGCGCTTCCTCCGACCTCGGATCGAGCGTCGCCAGCTTCTGGCGCAATGCCGAGATCAGCGGGTCTATCTCCCGATGCCGGGCCCGCAGGGCGGCCAGCCGTGGCGCCAACGGCGCTGCCGGCAGGCCCGGGTCGCCGGCCGGCAGATAGAGCCCGAGTGCCACCAGCGGGATCGCCACCAGCACCCAAGCCAGCAGGCCGAGCCCGGCGCGGGAGCGCGGCTCGGCGTCCGGCTCGGCGTCGGCGGCGAGCAGCCGCCGCTCGACCTCGCGCACCGCGAGCGCGTGCTCCGCCTCGCCGATCCGCCCCTCCGCCCGATCGCGCGCCAGCTCGGCGAGCTGGGCACGATGCAGCGCAACGGAGGCGGTCCGCCGCCCGCGCGCCCCGCGCCCACGGACGAACGAGAAAACCACCGGCGCAAGAGCGGCTGCGGAAAGCAGCGCAATGAGGCCCCAGAGCATGATCGCCTCTACTCGAGCAGTTCGGCGAGCCGGGCCTTCTCGGCCTCGCTGAGCGGCGGTCCCGCGGGCTGGCCAAAGGGCCGGGCCGCGCGCCGGCGGGCCAACAGCGCCGCGGCGAGCCCGACCGCAGGCGCCAGCACCGGAACCGACCAGAGTAGCAGGGTGAAGCGGTCGAACGGCGGATCGAGCCGGATGAAATCCCCGTAGCGCGCCGTCATCCACGCCATGATCTGCCGGTTGGTCCGGCCCTCCGCCACCTGCCGGCGGATGATGCGGCGCATGTCGGCGGCCAGCGCCGCATTCGATTCCGCCACGCTCTCGCCCTGGCAGACGACGCAGCGGAGATTGCCGGCGATCGTCTCCGCGCGCGCCTCCTGTGCCGGCGTGAGCGCAGGCGTCGCCGCGAGCGCGGGCGCGGCGGCGAGAGCCAGCGCGAGCGCAGCGGCGAGGCGGCGCATCACGCGTATTTCCTGAGCAGCGGATCGAGCGTCGCGGCGATCACTTCGGGCGAGAGCGGCCCGCCGATGTGCCAGCGGATGATCCCGCTGCGATCGACCAGGAAGCTCTCCGGCACCCCGCTGATGCCCCAGGCGACCGCAGCCTCCCCGGTATTGTCGGCCCCGAGCCGCGCATAGGGATCGCCGTCCGCCGCGAGGAAGCCCGCCATCGCCTTGTCCTGGTCCTGGTAGGCGATCCCCCAGACCGCAATGCCCTGCGCCTTGAGCCGCATGAGAAGCGGGTGCTCCTCGCGGCAGGGAACGCACCAGGAGGCAAAGAAATTGATCAGGACCGGCTGCGGCAGGTTCTGGAGGTCGGCCGCGGTGAAGCCGGCGCCGGGCGGCGCCGGGCTCGCGGTGAAGGGCGGCGGCAGGCGGCCGACCATCAGGTTGGGGACCGTGTGCGGATTGTAGCTCCCGTTCTGCATGCGGCTCAGCACCCGGAGGAAGCCAAGCCCCGTGATCGCGGCGAGCCCAAGCGGGGCGAGCAGCAGGAGGCGCCGGCGCGAGGAAATGGCTGGCGGGGTCATGCCGAAACCCGCGCCCCATCCCGTCCCCCTTGGGGCACGCCGCGCCGCGCCGGGGCGCCGACCCGCAGCCGCCGGTCGGCGAGCGAAAGCGCCCCGCCGCCCGCCATCACCAGCGCGCCGAGCCAGATCCAGGGCGCGAGCGGATCGTAGCGGAGCCGCACCTCCGCCCCGCCGTCATGCACCGCGCCGAGCGCGGTATAGAGATCGACGACGAAGTCGGTGCGGATCGCCGTGTCGGTGACGGCGGTCTGCTCCACCGGGAAGGCGCGGACGGCGGGGTGGAGGACGGCAATCACGCGGCCATCGCGGCTTACTTCCAGCGCCGCCCGCCGCGCCACGTAGTCCGGACCCGGACGGTTCACCAGCGATTGCAGGGTCCAGCGGTCGCCCGCGAAGTCGACGCTCTGGCCCGGATGCATGAAGACGACGAGCTGGCTCGCGAGCGTCATGCCGGCAATGCCGGCGACCGTGACGCCGAGCCCGGCATGGGCGATCGCCGCACCCACCGCGCCCCGCGGCAGAGCGGCCAGGCGGCGAAGGCTCTCGCCGAACGGGGCGCGGAAAAGGCGGATCCGCCCGCCGAGGTCCGTCGCGGCGCCCGCGATCAGCCAGGCGCTGCCGGCGAAGCCAAGAAACGCCAGGCCATGCCACCCGAGTGCCACGACGATGCCGACCGCGGCCGCCACCAGCGCCGCCCACCAGAGGCGGTGCAGGGCGGGAAAAAGCTCGGCCCGCTTCCAGGACAGCATCGGGCCGATCGGCATCGCGATGATCAGGGGGGCGGCGAGCGGCAGCACGGTCGCGTTGAAGAAGGGCTTGCCCACCGAGAGCTGGATGCCCGCGAGCAGGTTGGCGAAGGGCGGATAGAGCGTGCCGGTGAACACCACCGCGGCGATCGAGCAGAGCAGGATGTTGTTGAGCACGAGCGCCCCTTCGCGCGAGAGCACGGCGAAGAACCCCGAGGGCGCAAGCACCGGCGCGCGGAGCGCGAAAAGGAGGAGGCTCGGGACGATCACCAGGCCGAGCAGCACGAGGATGAAGAGGCCACGCTCGGGGTCGTTGGCGAAGGCGTGGACCGAATTGAGGATGCCCGAGCGGGTGAGGAAGGTGCCGCAGAGGCTGAGCGCGAAGGTGGCGATCGCCAGCAGCACGCTCCAGGTTTTGAGCGCCTCGCGCTTCTCCACCACGATCGCCGAGTGCAAAAGCGCGGTGCCGGTGAGCCAGGGAAGAAGCGAGGAGTTCTCGACCGGGTCCCAGAACCAGAAGCCGCCCCAGCCGAGGTCGTAGTACGCCCACCAGGAGCCGAGCGCGATGCCGCAGGTGAGGAAGCACCACGAGGTGAGCGCCCAGGGCCGCACCCAGCGGCCCCAAGCCGCGTCCACCCTTCCTTCGAGCAGGGCGGCGACAGCGAAGGCGAAGGGCACCGCGAAGCCGACATAGCCGAGATAGAGGATCGGCGGATGCACGGCGAGTGCGGGGTCCTGCAGCAGCGCGTTCATCCCCTGGCCCTGCATCGGCGGCGGCCAGATGCGGGCGAAGGGATTGGAGGCGGTCACGGCGAAAAGAAGAAACCCGGCGGAGACCGCGCCGAGCACGCCGATCACCCGGGCGCGGAGCGTGCTCGGCAGGTTGCTTCCGAAAGCGGCGACGGCGCCGCCGCAAAGCGCCAGCACCAGGCACCAGAGGAGGATCGAGCCGTCGTGGTTCCCCCAGGTTCCGGTGATCCGATAGAAGAGCGGCTCCTGGCTCTGGCTATAGGTGGCGACGTTGCGCACCGAAAAATCGGAGACGACGTTGCACCAGACGAGCGAAGCGAAGGCCGTCCCGATCGCGATCAGCTGGCCGAGCGCCAAGCCCGGCGCGCCGGCCATCAGCCGCCGCTCGCGCGCCTCGGCGCCGATCAGCGGCAGCACCGCCTGCGCCGCGGCGAGGCAGCAGGCCAGGGCGAGGGCGAAGTCGCCGAGCTCGGGGATCATGGTGCTCTCAGCTGCCTCCCTGGCTTGCCGCCGGGATCCGCATCGTATCCCAGGTCGCGGGGGGCGGCGGCGCGCCCTTGTCGGGATTCCAGAGCTCGCGCTTCTTCAGCGCCTCCTCGACCGCAGCGGGCATGTAGTCGGCACTGTGCTTGGCCAGCACCTGGTCGGCGCGGAAGATCCCGTTGGGAGCGAGGCGGCCGGCGACGACCACGCCCTGCCCTTCACGGAAAAGACCCGGCAGCAGCCCGGCAAAGCGCACCGGCACCGAGGTCCGTCCATCGGTGATGCGGAAGCGCACCAGCGGCTCGCCGTCGAGCACCGTATGCACGACGCTGCCGTCCTGCACGAGGCCGCCGAGCCGGACCATCCGCCCCACATCGGCCGGCTTGGCGGCAAGGTCGGACGGCGTGACGAAGAAGACGATGCTGCCGCTGAAGGCGGTGAGCGCGAGCCCGGTCGCGGTGCCGAGGCCGGCCATGCAGGCGAGCAGCAGCACGAGGCGCCGGCGCTTGCGGGTCATCGCGCTCCCCTCCTGCCCCGCCGGTCGCGCGGATCGACGGCGGCGAGACGGCGCTCCGCCCGGCGCAACCGCGCCCAGGCGGCGACCGCCAGCACCGCCGGCACGAGGATGCCGGCGGCATAGGCGGCGACGATGTAGGGATAGACGTTCATCCCGCGCCCACCCGCGCCGTGAGCAACGCGGTGAGCCGCCGCTCGATCACGGCGGCGCGGAGCCGGGCGAGGACGATCGCGACAAAGCCGAGGCTGTACCCGAGCGCCGTGACGAGCAGCGGCCACAGCATCGAGATGTAGATGGTCGGCGCGGAGAAGAGGCCGAGGCTGTTCCCCTGGTGCAGCGTGTTCCACCAAACGACGCTGAAATGGATGATCGGCAGGTCGACGACGCCGATCAGCGCCAGGATCGCCCCGGCGCGGGAACCGCGCGCCGGATCGTCGAAGGCGCGCACGAGCGCGATATGGCCGAGATAGAGAAAGAAAAGCACGAGCATCGAGGTGAGCCGCGCATCCCACACCCACCAGGCGCCCCACATCGGCTTGCCCCAGAGGCTGCCGCTGACGAGGCAGAGCGCCGCAAAGCACGCGCCCACGGGTCCGATCTCGCGGGCGGCGAGATCGGCGAGCGGATGACGCCAGACCAGCGAGGCCGCCGAAGCCGCGGCAAGCGCGAAATAGCCCGAGAGCGCGAGCCAAGCCGACGGCACATGCACATACATGATCCGCGAGGCCTGGCCCTGCTGCCAGTCCGCCGGGGCGACGAAACCACCCCAGAAGAGACCGACCGCGGTGAGCACGATCCCGCCGGCCGCAACCCACGGAAGCACCCGCCCCGACAGACGCAGGAAACGCCCGGGATTGGCAAAACTATGGATCCTGCGCCCGCTCCTCACCAAAGGAGCGGTCGCGGGCGGCGCGGCGGCGGGTTCCACATTGGGCAAGTTAGGGCATGCAAGGTGCAATTTGAAGCCGCGCCCGGCTAAGACCAAGGGGCTCCGCCCCTTGGAACCCCGCCAAAGGAATGGGGTCCAGGGTCCCAGGCCCTGGCAGGCGGCGGGGTCCCCATTGCGCCTGCGCAATCGGGTGCCGGTCCAGGGGGACGCCGTCCCCCTGGCCTTTGCGGCGGCTGGTATAAGCAAGCGCCGGAGGGGGATTGGGAGCGATGCGGTATTGGTTGGTCAAGTCCGAACCTGATGCGTTCAGCTGGCAGCAGCAGGTGGCGCACGGCGTCGAGCCTTGGACGGGCGTGCGCAACCATGCGGCGAAGCGCAATCTGATGGCGATGCGTGCGGGCGATCTCGCCTTCTTCTACCATTCGAACGTGGGCAAGGAGGTCGTGGGCGTGGTCGAGGTGGTGCGCGAGGCCTATCCGGACCCGACGGCCAAGGAGGATGGCTGGGTGGCGGTGGACGTGAAGGCGGTGGCGCCGATGAAGAGGCCGGTGACGCTCGCGGCGATCAAGGCCGACCCGGCTTTCGCCGATTTCCTGCTGGTGCGGCAGGGCCGGCTTTCGGTGGTGCCGGTGAGCGCCGAGCATTGGCGGCGCATCTCAGAGATGGGCGGCTTGCCGGCCATGGCGCGGGTCCGGTAATCAAACAGAAAATCATGAAGCAGTGGAGGGCGTCCGATGTCCGACGAGCAGGTTATTCCCGTCAAGCCGGAGGTCGCGGCCAAGGCGCTGGTGAACGCCGAGCGCTACCGCGAGATGACGGCGCGCGCGGCCCGCGACCCCGACGGGTTCTGGGCCGAGGAGGCGAAGCGGATCAGCTGGATGCGCTTCCCGACGCGGATCAAGAACACGAGCTTCACGGGCGACGTTTCGATCAAATGGTTCGAGGACGGCACGCTCAACGCCTCGGCCAACTGCCTGGACCGTCATCTCGAGACGCGCGGGGACCAGACGGCGATCATCTGGGAGGGGGATGACCCGGCCGCGCAGAAATCGATCACCTATCGCGGCCTGCACGAGGCGGTCTGCCGGCTCGCCAACGCGATGAAGACGCTCGGCGTGGTGAAGGGCGATCGGGTCACGATCTATCTGCCGATGGTGATCGAGGCGGCGGTCGCGATCCTCGCCTGCGCGCGCATCGGCGCGATCCATTCGGTGGTGTTCGGCGGCTTCTCGCCCGACAGCCTGGCCAACCGCATCCGCGGCTGCGATTCGAACCTCGTCATCACGGCCGACGAGGGGCGCCGCGGCGGACGCCGCGTGCCGCTCAAGGCCAACACCGACGAGGCGCTCAAGTCCTGCCCGTCGGTCAAGAACGCGATCGTGCTCGCCGTGACCGGCGCCGCGGTGCCGATGCAGGCGGGCCGGGACCACGCCTATGAGACGATCGTGGCCGCCGCTTCGCCCGTGTGCCCGCCCGAGCCGATGGGGGCCGAGGATCCGCTCTTCATCCTCTACACCTCCGGCTCGACGGGGATGCCCAAGGGCGTGCTGCACACGACCGGCGGCTACATGGTCTGGGCGAGCTTCACCCACCAATACGTGTTCGACTACCACCCGGGCGAGATCTATTGGTGCACGGCCGATGTCGGCTGGGTCACCGGCCACACCTATATCGTCTATGGCCCGCTCGCCAACGGTGCGACGACGCTGATGTTCGAGGGCATCCCGAACTATCCCGACGCCTCGCGTTTCTGGCAGGTGGTGGACAAGCACAAGGTCAATATCTTCTACACGGCGCCGACGGCGATCCGAGCGCTGATGCGCGAGGGCGAGGGGCCGGTCAGGAAGACCTCGCGCGCCTCCTTGCGCATCCTCGGCACGGTCGGCGAGCCGATCAACCCGGAGGCCTGGCTCTGGTATTATCGGGTGGTCGGCGAGAAGCGCTGCCCGATCGTCGATACCTGGTGGCAGACCGAAACGGGCGGCATCCTGATCACCCCGCTGCCGGGCGCGATCGCGCAGAAGCCGGGCTCGGCGACGCTGCCGCTGCCCGGCGTGAAGCCGGTGCTGGTGGATGGCGAGGGGAAGGAGCTGAGCGGGCCGGCCGAAGGAAATCTCTGCATCGCCGACGCGTGGCCGGGAATCATGCGCACCGTCTATGGCGACCATCAGCGCTTCGTGCAGACCTATTTCAGCGCGTTCAAGGGCCTCTATTTCACCGGCGACGGCGCGCGGCGCGACGCCGACGGCTATTACTGGATCACCGGCCGGGTCGATGACGTGATCAACGTCGCCGGGCACCGGCTCGGCACCGCGGAAGTGGAGAGCGCGCTGGTCGCGCACCGCGACGTCGCCGAGGCGGCGGTGGTCGGCTTCCCGCACGACATCAAGGGCCAGGGCATCTATGCCTATGTGACGCTCAAGCTCGGCGTCGAGCCGACCGAGGCGCTGCGCAAGGAGCTGGTGCTCTGGGTGCGCACGGAGATCAGCGCGATCGCGGCTCCGGACGTGATCCAATGGGCGCCGGCTCTGCCGAAGACGCGCTCGGGCAAGATCATGCGCCGGATCCTGCGCAAGATCGCCGCCAACGAGACCGGCAATCTCGGCGATACCTCGACGCTCGCCGATCCGGCGGTCGTGACGGACCTGATCCGCAGCCGCGCCGCGTAAGACGAATCGCCACCGCGCTTGTGCGGCCGGGTTCCCGATGGGCGAGGGGAACCCGGCCTCAAGGGTTATCGGGCGAGCGTCGAGCCCGGCCGTGTTGCAGCCCTGACAAGCGGTGCCCGGCTCATGCGATGCGTGCGTCCGGAGCGGCGCGCAGGGCCGTCATGCGGCGGTCCTGCGAGGCGACCAGCCGTTCCATCTTCCTGAGGTCCGGCTCCTGCAGCCGGAGCGCCGCATCGACCCAGATGTCGACGACGTCGCGGAGTTCCTCGAGGGTCACGGGACGGACGCGCTGGCGCGCTTGGTACATGGCATAATGCGCATTCCATTTGCGCCGGTGCGTATCGATGTAGTCGCGAACGACCGACTCGCCCTCGCCGTCATCGGCCAGCACGTCGACCAGGCCCATCTCGTGCAATTCGCCGGCCGAGTAGATGCGCCCGCTGGTGATGATCTTCTCGGCGCGCAGGACGTCGAGACGGCGCGAGAGGAAGCTGTAGGCCCCCATGCCGGGGAAGAGATTGAACAGGATTTCCGGCAGCCCCATCTTCGCGCTCTTTTCGGCGACGATCATGTTGAGCGAGAGGGCGCACTCGAACCCGCCGCCGAGCGCATCGCCCTGCACCAGCGCGATCGTCACCACCGGGACGTGGAATGCCGCGGAATTGCGGTACACGGCCTCGATCGCGTAATGGGCGTAGCGCGTCATGGCAGCCCGGTCGCCCCTGCGGATCCGGTCGATGAAGAACCCGAGATCGCCGCCAAGGTTGTAGATGCCGGGCGTGTTCGAGCCCCAGACGAAATAGCGGCAGGGCGGCCCGCCCTCCGAGCGCCGCGCCTCGAAGAGGTGGCGGATCGAGTGCTGCATCCGCGTGATGTCACGCAGCACGGGCAGCGTGAAGCTCGGGCGGCCGAGCGGGGACATGAAGCACCAGAGCGTCTCGTTGTCCGGATCGAAGCTGACATCGAGATTTTCGTACCGCTCCATGAAGTTCGCCGCGCCGGGCGCGCGCAAACTGGGGGATCGGAGGCGGATCACGTCCGATGACTCGGAGAGCATGAGATCGTCGCGGCTCTCGAGAGACTCCGGACTTGTGGGCAAGGACGTCATGATAGGGCTCCTCATAAAAAAAGGCGGGTGCCGCCATCACCGGCGGCGGGCTGCGCCGGCATTATTGCCGGGATTAAGGAAAAAGCGTGAAAAATACTTCAGAAGGAGATAAGGTTCATAACGCAAAATGAACGCCATGTAACGTAATGGCGCTGGCGGCCGGATGACGTTCGCGCGACCCGGGGAACGAGGAGCAGGGGGATCGGGCGCGCCGGCCACCGCGCGTGCGGGCGAAGCGATGGGAAATCAATCGCTCAGGCCGGCTTCTTTCAGGTAACGCCGCACCCCGGGATGCAGCAGCGCGCCGCTCGGCGTTGCCGCCCATGTGTTCGCGAGCGTCGTTTCGCGTGCCTGCGCGAGGCGCGCCCCGAGCCGGCCTTCGGCGCGGTGCAGGGCCCGCGCGATACGATAGCCCGCGTCTTCGGAGAGGCGGGGACCGGCGAGCACGAGGCTCCAGGAACCCACGGACGTGATCGGTTCGGTCTGGCCCGCGTAGCTCAGCGGGGGAACCGTGCTCTCCTTGAGGAACGGGTGGCGGGCGAGGATGCGCGCGCGCTCCGCCGCGTCCGGCGCGATGAAGCGGGCGCCGCCCGGACCCTCGGTGAGCGCGGTGAAGCCCGGCCACCCGATACCGCCGCCCCACAGCGCGGCAGCCTCTCCCGCCATCACCATCGCCGGGCCGTCGCCGGCGCGATCCAGCGTGATCGCGCGGAAATCCTTGTCCGGATCGAGCCCAAGTCCGCTGAGCACCGTGCGCGCCAAAACCACGAGGCCGGAGCCGCGCGCGCCGAGGACGACGGGCAAGCCGCGGAGATCGGTGATGGCGCGGTGGGGCGAATGGCGCAGCACCGCGAAAAGGCCGGCCGTCGCATACATCGCGGCAACGACGGTGAGTCTCTCCCCCGCGCCGTCCTGCCCGGCAAGCGCCGGGCCCGCGACCTCGCCTTGCACGAGCGCAATGTCGAGCGCGCCCACGCCCAGCAGCGTGACGTTCTCGGTGCTGCCCTTGGTGTTGCGCGTCTCGATCGCGAGATCGGGATCGGTTTCGCCGAGCGCTTCGGCGAAGGCCGCCCCGAAGAGGGGAAAGCCGCCGCCCGGTGTCGCCGTGCCGAGCACGACGGTATGGCGCTCGCTCGCCGGTCGCGATCCCTTGCCTGCCGCGGCGCCAGCTTCCCCGCGGATCTCATCACGTGGCGCGCCGGCCATTCTTTCTTCGCTTTCGATCCGGATGGGGCTGGTGCAGGTTAGAGCGCTCGCCGGGGCGCGCAAGCGCGATCCCGGGGGAGCGCGTCGGAGAGCGCCTTGCAAGGCGCGCGATCGGAGGAAGCATGGACAGGATCAATCCGCTCTTCACCGCGACCGCGACGGCAACGGGCGGCCGCAACGGACATACCGAGTCGAGCGATGGGGTCGTGAAGGCCGAGCTCTCCGTGCCCAAGGCGATGGGGGGGCCGGGCAAGCCCGGCACCGCGACGCCCGAGCATCTCTTCGCCGCCGGCTACGCGGCCTGCTTCGGCGGCGCGGTCGATTTCGCCGGCAAGCAGCACAAGAAGGACGCGAGCAAGGCGCGCGTGACGTCCGAGGTCTCGATCGGCCCGCGCGAGGGCGGCGGGTTCGGGCTCGCCGTGAAACTGCGCGTCGAGGACATGAGCCTGCCGCAGGCGGATCTCGCGGCGCTGGTGAAGGAGGCGCACGAGAAAATCTGCCCCTATTCGCACGCGACGCGCGGCAACGTCGACGTCGCGCTCGAGGTGGTCGGCGGCTGAGAGCGCCTAGAGCGTGATCGCCGAAGGTTGAATCACCGAAGGCGTGAATCACGCGGGAAAACAAAGACCTAGAGCGGGACAGGTCCGCTCGCGCTCACCAATCCTGCCCTGGGCCATTGTTTGATCGCGTGATTGACGCCTTCGGTTGCGCCACCTCCGGCGATCACGCTCAGCGCCCGGGCCTCAGCGCGGCAAAGAAATCCTTGAGCAGGGCGGAGCAATCGGCCTCGCGCACGCCCGCGATTACTTCTGGGCGATGGTTGCACGAGGCCGCGGAAAAGATGCGCGGGCCATGCTCGACCCCGCCGCCCTTGGGATCGTAGGCGCCGAAGACGAGCCGGCGGATGCGGAAAAGGCTCGCTGCCGCCGCGCACATCGGGCAGGGCTCGAGCGTCACGACGAGATCGCAGCCGGCGAGGCGCGGCTGGCCGATCGCGCGGGCGGCGGCGGCGAGTGCGAGCAGCTCGGCGTGGGCGGCAGCATCCGTCTCTTCCACGCGATTGCCGGCGCGCGCGAGCACCGAACCGTCCGCCGCGAGCACGACGGCGCCGACCGGCACCTCGCCCCGCCGCCCGGCGGCGCGGGCCTCCTCGAGGGCAATCTCCATCCCCGACATCGCTCTCTCATGCCCAGGGCGAAGCTTGCGGTCCAGAGCGGTCCGTGCGGGCTCGGCGCCAGGGCAAGGTGGGACGGCGAGGCGGGCCCGACCGCGGTCCGTCCCCAGTCAGGTGCGCGAGCCGGCGGCCGGCGCCGGGAACTCGGCGCGCACCAGGACCGCGGCGAAGGCGACCACGGGCGGGAGCGCAAAGCACCACATGCCGGTGAACGCGAACATCAGGGCCGCGGCGGCGCAGCCGGCGGCGAAGCTCGCCACGCTCGCAGCCATCGCGGCGAGCCGCCTTCGGGCCGTGCCCGCCGCCGGGTCCGGCAGCCCGCGCACCAGATCCACGAGGTCGATCACCACCTGCGTGGTATTGCCGGTCATCAAGGTGCTCGGTGGGACAGTCGGAAGGTGGATTCGCTGCACCCCGTTCTGCACCGCCATGGCGCTCACCAGGGTCAATCCGGTCAGCAGCGCCGGCCATGCGTCGCCGTCGCGGAACGGGCCGAAATGCAGGGCAAGGGCAAAGCCCGCGAACAGCAGGACCAACTTCACCCACAGCAGGACCCGGATAGGCCCGACATCCCGCGCCGACAGCGCGTAACCACCGAGGCGGACCAGCGCCACCACCACGCAGAAGACCGGCAGGGCGAGGAGCTTTGCCAGTACGCCCGAGGTGCCGAAGACCAGTGCCGCGCCGGCAGTGACGAAGTTGCCGGTGACATGCGCGGTGAAGAGGCCCTGAAGTGCGAGGAATCCGGCCGTATCGACGTAGCCGCCATTGACGCTGAGCAGGACCGGAAGAGACGGTTTCATGGTTCGCGGAGCGCCCCGATTCGACTTCAAGCCATATCGCCGGAAGCGGCACCGCGGGAAGCGCCGATCATGCGATCCGACGCCCTCTTCATCGCCTGTCCCGCCAGGCCCCAGGAATTCACGCCGCGTCGACGAGGATTATCTCGGCATCCTCGATCGCAATGACCGAGAGCTTGGGCTCGTTCGCGATCGCGGCGCCATCGCGGGCGGCGAGTGCCACGCCGTTCACGCTCACCCGGCCGGTGGCGGGGACGAGATAGGCGTGCCGCGCGGGATCGAGCGTGTATTCGGCGGTCTGGCCCGCCTTGAGTGTCGCGCCGAGCACGCGGGCGTCGGAGCGGATCGGCAGTGCCTCGGCATCGGCGGGAAGGCCGCTGGCAAGGGGGACGAAGCGGCCGGCGCGGTCGGACTTCGGAAAGGGCCGTGCACCCCAGGAGGGGGCGCCGCCGCGCTCGGTCGGAAGGATCCAGATCTGAAAGATCTTCGTCGCCTCCGGCTCGAGATTGTATTCGGCGTGGCGGATGCCGCTGCCCGCGCTCATCACCTGCACGTCGCCCGCCTCGGTCCGGCCTTTGTTGCCGAGGCTGTCCTGGTGGGTGATGGCGCCCTCGCGGACATAGGTGATGATCTCCATGTTCGCGTGCGGATGGAGGGGAAAGCCGCTCGCGGGGGCGATCTCGTCGTCGTTCCAGACGCGCAAGGCCCCCCAGCCCATGCGGTCCGGGTCGTGGTAGTCGGCGAAGGAGAAATGGTGCCTGGTGTCGAGCCAGTCGTGATTGGCCCCGCCGAGGCTTTCGTAGGGTCGGACGTCGATCATGGGTGCCTCCTCAAGCGTGATCGCCGAAGGTGGATGGACCGAAGGCGTGAATCACGCGGGAAAAACAAAGACCTAGAACGGGGCAGGTGAGCGGAAGCGAACCCACCCTGTTCTAGTCCGCAACCGGCAGATGGATTTGTCGGGGTGAAAGTGGGACTGGCGCCATCTCCCAAAAAGAGAAACAATAGAAACGGATCGTTTCCGGAAACGCATGTCCCGCTTGCCTGACCTCGAAGCCTGGGTCGTCTTCGCCAGAGTGGCGGAAACCGGCTCGTTCACCCGCGCGGCGGTCGCGCTCGGGCTCTCGAAGGCTACCGTTTCCAAGGTGGTCGGGCGGCTTGAGGCACGCCTCGGCGCGGCCCTCTTCAACCGCACGTCGCGCCGGCTTGCCCTGACCGAGACCGGCCGCGCCTCGGCGGCGGCCGCCGCCCGCCTGCTCGCCGATGCGGAGGCGATCGAGGAGGAGGCGCTGGCAGAGGCCACCGAGCCGCGCGGCCTGGTGCGGCTGGCGGCGCCGATGTCGTTCGGGCTGGCGCATCTGGCGCCGCTCCTGCCGGCGCTGTTCGAGGCCTATCCCGACATCGCGATCGATCTCGACCTCAGCGACGAGATCGTCGACCTGATCGGCGGAAGGTTCGATCTCGCCTTGCGCATCGCTTTGCTGCCCGATTCCAGCCTGCGGGCGCTGCGGCTTTGCCAGGTCCGGCGGCTCTTGGTGGGCGCGCCCGCCTATTTCGCGCATCGGGGCTGGCCGTCCCACCCGAGCGAGCTCGCGCGCCACGCCTGCCTCGGCTATGCGTACTTGCCGACGCCGGACCGCTGGCGTTTCACCGATGCCGCCGGGGCGGAGGTGGAGGCGGTGGTTCGGGGTCCGCTCCGCGCCAACAACGCCGACGCGCTGGGCCCGGCACTTCTCGCTGGCCTCGGGCTTGCCGTGCAGCCGGAGTTCCTGGTCTGGCGCGAGATCGAGGCCGGGCGCCTCGAGGCAGTGATGCAGGAATGGTCGCTGCCGCCGATCGCACTCAATATCGTGACGCCGCCCGGGCGGCGCCGGCCGGCACGGGTGAGCGCGGTGATCGATTTCCTGGCAGGGCGCCTCGCCGCCGCCCCGTGGGCCATGCATGCGGCGCCCGCGGAGCGAGCGGCCGCGGTCGCCCAATGATCGAGCGAGAGACAATGAGCAATGAGGTTCCGACGATCGGCCTCACCCTCGATGCCGAGCCGCCGGGGGGCTACTCGTCCTATCCGTGGTACGCGATGCGCCAGAACTATGCCGCGGCGATCGCCGGCGCCGGGGGACTGCCGATCGGGCTGCCGCACCATGCGGCGCTGGCGGGGACGTATCTTGATCGGATCGCGGGGCTCGTGGTGACCGGGGGCGGGTTCGACGTCGATCCCGTACTCTACGGCGCAGGCGCCCGCCACGCGAGCGTGCGGCTCAAGGAGGAGCGGACCGCGGCGGAGCTCGCGTTGCTGCAAGGGGCGCTTGCCCGCGGGATGCCGGTGCTCGGCATCTGCGGGGGCGAGCAGCTCCTTGCGGTGGCGCTCGGCGGGCGGCTGATCCAGCACATCCCGCACGAGATCCCCGGGGCGCTCGCGCACCAGCGGACCGATGCCCGCCACGAGGCGGCACACGAGATCGCGCTCGCGCCCGGCACGCTGCTTGCGCGCATCCTCGGAACCGAGCGCATGGCGGTCAATTCCTCCCACCACCAGGCGGTGGCGGAGCCGGGCGAGGCGGTGGTGAACGCGCGGGCGCCCGACGGCGTGATCGAGGGGATCGAGGATCCAAGGCAGGATTTCTGCCTGGGCGTGCAGTGGCATCCGGAATTCTTCGTCGATCCTGCCGACCGGCGCATCTTCGACGCCCTGATCGCCGCCTGCCGCCGATGAAGCCCAATCCGGACCATGCGCCCGAGCGCGGAATGCGGATCGCCCGCTTCCTTGCCGCCTCAGGCGTGGCGAGCCGCCGCGCCGCCGAGGCGCTGATCGGCGAGGG
>DATJTV010000205.1:0-14827 GCA_035503055.1 Acetobacteraceae bacterium | reverse complement strand
GGATTCGACGTTTCGAGTTCGCCTGCCTTCTGCGTCAGTGCGTCCAGCTTCGTGCGCAGCAACGCTTCGAACAGGGCTTCCCGCGTCGGGAAATGACGAAACAGCGTGGCCAACCCGACGCCGGCCCGGCGGGCGATATCTCGCATGGACGCATCGGCGCCATGCTCGGTGACGACGTCACGCGCGACCGCGAGGAGATGGCCGTAATTTTTTCTGGCGTCGGCTCGCATGGATCACCTTGACAATCGGATCAGTGATCCGGATATAGCGCGTCAGGATGTGGATCACTGATCCGCAAGACGTAGCGCATTCCTGCAAATGGGAACAGAGGCACTGCCCGACAACGCGAAAGGAGATGCCATGGGAAAGCTCGAGGGTAAGGTTGCGGTCGTCACGGGCGGATCGAGCGGCATGGCGCTGGCGAGCGCCAAGCGGTTCGTCGAAGAAGGCGCCTATGTTTTCATCACGGGCCGGAGGCAGGAGGCGCTCGACGAGGCCGTCGGGCTGATCGGCCGGAACGTGACCGGCGTGCGCGGGGACGCGGCCGATCTCGACGACCTCGACCGTCTGTTCGACACGGTCAAGCGGGAAAAGGGCAGGATCGACGTCCTGTACGCAAGCGCCGGCATGGGCGAAGCCGTCCCGCTGGGCGAGATTACCGAGCAGCATTTCGATGCGACTTTCGGCCTGAATACGCGCGGCACGCTGTTTGCGGTGCAGAAGGCGTTGCCGCTGTTCAACGATGGCGGATCGATCTTCATGACCGGGTCGGTTGCTTCCGCGAAAGGCTTTCCTGGTTACGGCGTGTATTCGGCGAGCAAGGCGGCGTTGCGCTCGTTTGCGCGCACTTGGCTCAACGAACTGAAGGGCAGGAATATTCGGGTGAACGTGCTGAGCGCGGGGCCGATCGCCACACCGATGCAGGACCAAGTTCTCACCGAGGAGGGGAAGCGGATGTTCGAATCCCTGATCCCGCGGGGAAAGATGGGTCGTCCTGAGGAAATTGCGGCGGTCGCGCTGTTTCTTGCTTCAGACGATTCGAGCTTCGTGAATGGCGTGGAGTTGTCCGTCGACGGCGGCCTCTCGGCCATCTGAAATCGCGCCGAAAAGCGTCTGCGTGCCGGGCTTTCCGGGAAGACCCTGATCACGGCGGGATCATTCCGGGCAATCAGCTTCAATACCGATCGGAAAGGTAAGATGAGCTACGCAATTGTAGGTTTTGGCGCGGTCGGCCAGGCGGTGGCCGGCATGTTCGCCCGCAAGGGCATCGAAGTGGCTGTGGCAAGCAGGCGTCAGCCTGAAGCGCTCGCGCCGCAGGCAAACGCGATCGGCCCGACGATCGTTCCCAAGGCCCTGAAGGACGCGCTCGAGGCCGACATCGTCATACTGGCTGTCCCGTACTGGCAGCACCGAGAGGTCGCGAAGGCACGGGCAAGCTGGAAGGGCAAGATCGTGATCGATGTGACGAACACTCTCGACGATTTGGACGGCCTTCCTTCCTCTTCGGTCATAGCCCGGGCCCTGCCCGGCGCTCAATTGGTCAAAGCGTTCAACCATCTGCCTGCCCGCGTCCTCGCGGAAGACCCGGCCATCAACGGCGGACGACGGGTTGTATTCCTGTCGAGCGACGATGAAAGCGCGACCGCGACGGTCGCCGCCCTGGCCGAGCAGCTCGGCTATGCGCCGGTCAATCTCGGCAAGATAGCGGAAGGCGGTCAGCTCGTGCAGGGGCGGGACAAGATCTGGGCGCCCCTGGTCTTCCAGGACCTCTTCAAGAAGGAGCCGGTAGCCACGTCTGATGCCGTCGATCAGAGGCCACCTGTCGCCATTGGCCACCTGAGCCTTAACGTCACCGATGTCGGCGCTGCCTCGCGTTGGCTCGCAACAGTGGGGTTGCGTCCGCTCGTATCGAGCACCGACCTGGCAGTACTCGAATTGCGCGGCGGCACGCATCTGGTTGTCGTACAGGCCGAGCGACCACCCGAGCCGAGGACGCAAGCGCCCTTCGATCTGATGTTCGACGACGTTGACGCCACGCACCGCATCTTTGCAGAGAGGGGATTGTCCCCATCTCCGATCCGACGAGGCCGCATTCACGACTCGTTTGAGCTCGTCGGACCCGACGGATGGGTCTTCACCGTCAACTCCTCGCATGCTAGCGGCCAACCTATTTGACTTCCGGTTCCCTGTTGCATGGGTCTCGGCTGGCGCTGCACTTCGACAGCATTTCTGCCGCGGCAAGGATTCAAGTTGCGCGCGTTGGATGGTGTGTACGGGGTATTCTCCGTGCAGCCCTACTCGGCCAATGAGATCCGGCAGGGAGTGGCGGTCATCGAGGCGGCGAAGCGGCAGGGCGTCGATCCGGAACGGGAGGCTCCGGCAACCGTCAAGCCCGAGGGCAGACTTGCGGATGGTGGCAGTGGATGACATCGGCGCGTTGGGCCATATGCATTTCGGCCATGGCCAAGGAGGCCCGCATTGCCGAACCTTGAATCTGTCTCCATCGCGTCCTCTCGCACCTACCATCCCTTCACCGGCGCCGACCAAGCAGCCACGGCGCAGGTGCGGGCCATGGTCGAGCCGAACAAGGGAAAGCTGCGTAGCGTGGCCGCCAGGCCCGTGTTCGACGACATCATCCGCCACACGGCCCCGCCGGAGGGGGTCAACTTCAGGGAAGGCGCGGTCGGCGGCCTGTCCGCCTGGTGGGCCGAACCTGAAGGCGCCGCGACCGGCTGTGAGCACCTCCGATTTTCGGCACGGCCCCCGCTTGGTTGCCGTGCCTTGCTGTCGGCCCCTATTGCCACGAAATCACCGCCTCCGGCATGCCCTGCTGTCCCGCCTCGTTCCGCAGTGCTCCCCTCGATTGTTCCAAGCGGTGGCAGCGCGCTGATGTTTCAGCGCAACTCGTTCTACGCACGAGGAGGGACCGTTTCCGCGATCCGTCAGAAATGCGCGCTCCTGATCTCAAAAAAGGAGTTCCGGCCGTCTGCAAATTCCCCGGTCTCCACCGCTATCGATCGGTTGATTTTTCGAAATCTCCGCAATCGCGGTCTTATCAGCCTGGTCGAAAGAGACCGTCAGCCTGGAACGATGCAACGACCGGCCACGGGCAGCGCAGTATTTCGTCGGCCTCGATGAGCGAGCGGGTCTTTCGCGAGATCCGGCCTTCGACACCCGAACTGCCGGGAGGCGCGGCGGTGGGCCGCGGAGGACGACATGTCGAATTCGAAAAGTGAATTTCTGGCTTACGAGTTCTTCCGCCGCGTGTGGAGGCCGCCTCATGACCTCGACGCGATCGACGAGCTGATGACCGAAGACTATCGCATCACGACCGCCGGCCGGTTGGTCGCCGGGCGAGAGAACTTCAAGGCATGGGTCGCGGAAATGCAGAAGACGATCACGGGCGCGACCAACGAGCACTTGGAGGTATTCACGAACGCGTCCGGCGACCGGATCGTGTCGCGCTGGATCACCCGTGGTGCGAACAACGGCATGTTCGGCCTTCCGGCCGATGGGGCGCTCGTCGAATTCAGCGGCATCGCGATCTGGCGTGTCGAGAACGGCCGGCTTGCCGAATGCTGGGTCGAGCGGGCCGCGCTCGAGCTGCACAACCGACTGCTCGCGCGATGATGAGCTGATGCCATGGCCGGCAGCCCGGACGCTTACCCTGGTTCTCCACAGAAGTACAATCAAGCGAGCAGCTATCTTCGCCCGGTGCTTGCCTGGATCGGGGCTACCGACGTCGACATCGTCCCCGCCGGGCGTCGGCGTGCGTGGAGGTGCCGCCGAAGAAGCGGGGCTGGTGGCAGCGGTGAGTCCTGAGCCTCGATAAAGCCTGCCCGGTTCGTGGGGCGGAGAGCGTTTGCCCGACGAAGCGTCCGTGCGGGACATGCCGGTGGTGCAGGCAAAGCGCAAGCGGAATGGCTGCTATCGAGAAGTCGCGACCTCGAAACGGAGAAAGCGGGCGGGAGCTGTCCCGGCCCCGATGCTCGTCAGATCGACTTCACTTCGCCGCCATCCATGCGAAGGCTCGATCCGGTCATCCAGTGGGCGCCGGGCGAGACCAGGAAGGCCATCAGCTCGGCGATTTCCTCCGGCTCGCCGTAGCGCGCGATGCCCGCTTCCTTGGGGAAGCTCGCCGTCGCTTCCTCGACCGTCATACCGTGCAAGGGCGCCCAGTGCCGGAGATACGAGCGGCGCCGGCCGGTCATCACCGGTCCGGGCAGGACGCTGTTGACCTGCACGCCGTCGGCGATGCCGCGATCGGAGAATGCTTTCGCCAGGGCAACGATCGCGGCGTTGATGGTGCCGACGGCCGCATAGGGCGCCTTCGGAAAAAGCGCCGAGTTTCCCGAGATCAGCACCACGGACCCTTTCGCCGCCTTGAGCGCCGGCCAGGCGGCGATGGTGAGGCGGCGGGCGCCGTGCAGCTTGAGCGCGAGGCCATTCTCCCACTGCGCGTCGGTCATTTCGAAGAGGTCGATCTGCGGCACCGCGCCCGCGATATTGAGCAGCGCATCGATGCGGCCGAACGCGGCCAGGGCCTGATCGACCACCGCCTGCGCGGCCTCGGGCCGGGCCAGGTCGGCATCGATGACCAGCGCTTGCGTGCCGGCTTCCCTGACCGCCTCCGCCGTCTGGTCCAGATTGGCGCGGTTCCGCGCTACCAGGACCAGGCCTGAGAAATCGCGGGCGAGGCGGACGGCGGTGGCCCGGCCGATGCCTTGGCTCGCCCCGGTGATGATGGCGACCGATTGGGACATTCGAGATCTCCTTCGTTTCGAAGGGTGCGCACCGGCGGGTCATCGGCTTGGAAGGAAGTCGCGGATAAAAGCCGCGATCTCGGCGGCATGGGTCTCGAGCGCGAAGTGGCCGGTGTCGAGGAAGCGCACGATCGCATCGGGGATGTCGCGCTTGAACGCCTCGCCGCCGGGCGGCAGGAAGAACGGATCGTTCTTCCCCCACACCGCCAGGAGGGGCGGCTTGTGGGTCCGGAAATATGTCTGGAAGGTCGGATAAAGCGCGACATTCCTCTTGTAGTCGCCGAACAGGTCGAGCTGCACCTCATCGCTGCCCGGCCGGGCGAGGTAGAAATTGTCGAGGGAGTAGCCGTCCGGAGAGACCCTCGTCGCATCCGGGACACCGTGGGTATATTGCCAGGCGGTCGTCTCGGGCTTGAGGAAAGCGCGCAGGGCCTCGCGGTTGTCCGCCGACGCGTCCTGCCAATAGGCCCGGATCGGGTTCCAACCGTCGCTCAGGCCCTCCTCATAGGCATTGCCGTTCTGGGAGATGATCGCGGTGATCCGGTCCGGATGCTTGACGGCGAGGCGGAAGCCGGTCGGCGCGCCGTAATCGAACACGTAGAGGGCGTAGCGGTCGAAGCCCGCGATTTCGGTGAAGCGGTCGATCGTGTCCGCGAGCCGGTCGAAGGTGCAGAAGCGGCCCGGCATATCGGAGTTTCCGAAGCCCGGCAGGTCGGGGGCGACGATGTGGAAGCGGTCGGCGAGCAACGGGATCAGGTCGCGGAACATGTGGCTGGCACTTGGGAAACCGTGCAGCAGCAGCAGCTTCGGCGCGCCCGGCGCGCCCGCCTCGCGAAAGAAGATCTTGAAGCCGTCCACGTTGGCCGTGCGATAGGCGATGGCGGTCATGGCGCTTTTCCTTTGCGGCGGTCGCCTGTTTGCGGATTTCGGAATGGCCGGGAACGAGCTCGCCGAGCCGTTCGAGGCCGATCGGCGAGGCTATGCGGGGCTCTCGGCCCGGACCGCTTCGATCGCCTCGCGGAGGACGTCCAGCACAAGGGAGGGTGCGCTCACCAGCGGCGCGTGATCGGTGGGGTGCGAGCGCATGCGGGCCTGCATGCGCTCGGCCATGAAGCGCTGGTTTTCCGCAACGATCATGCGGTCCTGCTCGGCCACCAGGTACCATGTGGGCCGGTCCCTCCACAGCGGGCGTTCCATCGGGACGGTGATGCAGGACGGTGATAGCGGCCGCTGGACGGCCCTCAGCACCGCCAGCTCCTCCGCGGCGGCATTTTGGGCGAAGGCGGTGCCGAAGGCCGTGTCGGGCAGGTAGATCAGCCCGTGATCGTCAGGGGCGAGCTTGGGCGCCTCCGGATGCGGGTTGCCGCGGTAGAACACGTCCGCGACGGTCTCGCCCTCGTCCGGAGCGAGGGCGGCGACGTAGATCAGCGCCTTCACCGTCTCGTTGCGGGTCGCACCGATCACGGCGCCGGCGTACGCATGGGCGGCGAGGACGACCGGCCCCTTCATCCGCTCCAGGGTGCGATCGAGCGCCGCCACGTCCTCCCGGAACGAGGTCAGCGGCAATGGCGCCGCCACCACCTCGATCCCGTCGGCCACCAGCTTCGTGATGATCTTCGACCAGCTCGAGCCGTCGGCCCAGGCACCGTGGACGAGGACGACGCTCACACCATTCGCTTGCATGGCCAGCTTCCTTCCGAACCGGGCCGCGACCGCGCCGTGGCGGCATTGCAGGTCGCGGCGGCGAAGCCCGTCATTGCGTCATCCCGCCTGACGCTGCTCACGGGCAGCGCGCTTGAGACGCATCGGGCGGCTGCTATAGTGCCCGCCGGCGTGGGATTTTGCGTAGGACCGGGCGTGGGATTCGCGGCATGCTTCAGGACGGGCGGTCGCACGGCAAGCATCTCGCCATAGGAGTCCTGGGACCGCTCGTGGTGACGCGGGACGGCATCCCCCGCGCGCTGCCTGCATCACGCAAAACGCGCGGCCTGCTCGCCTATCTCGCCTTGGCGCCGCTTGCGTGCCGGCGCGAAGAGCTCTCCGACCTGCTGTGGGAGGGAGCCGCCGACCCGCGCGGCGAGCTGCGCTGGAGCCTTGCGAAGATCAGAGCCGCCGTCGGCCCTTGGCTGGAGGTCTCGGCCGAAGGCATCGCCCTCGGGCGCAAGGACCTCGCGATCGACGCGGTCGCGTTCCGTGACATGGCCACGAGGGCCCTGTCCGAGCAGGGCATCGCCGAAGCTCTGGCGCTATGGCGAGGCTTGCCCCTGGCGGATGCGGAGGTCAGCGGCCAGTACGCTTTCCAGGCCTGGCTCGCGGCGGAGCGCGACTCTCTCGCGGGCTTGCGGACGAAACTGCTCAAGGCGGCAGTGGATGGCGCCTGGGCGCATCCCGAGAAGGCGCTTTCGGCGGCGCGCCGCTTGGTCGCTCACGAGCCCTGGAACGAGTGGGGGCATGCGCGCGTCGTGCAGTCGCTCGAGCGGTGCGGCCGGATTGCGGAGGCCGCCGCCTATGTCGCGGTCGCTCGCCGGAACCTGAGCCGGGAGCTCGGGATTCCCGAGGCAGGGCTGCTGGTGCAAACGCCCCCGCCGCCGCGCGCCGCAAGCGTCGCAAGCGTCGCGGATGCGCGACCGCTTGTCCCGGGATGGGTGCCGCGGCGCATGCTCCGGCTCGAGGCGCTCAAGCTCGTGCCGCCCGACGATGACGTCGCCGGGCTGGCGGCGCAGCTCACGGGCAGTCTCGGCCTCGGCCTATGGCGAAGTCGCGCCTGCGATCTGCTCGACGGCGAATGGTCGGCGCGGTCTTCCCCGGATGATTCTTCACAAGCCGATTTCGCGGTGCGCGGCGCGCTGGTGCGGTGGGGCGAGGTTGTTCAGCTTTCGCTCCGTTGCGTGGATCTGCGCGCGGGAACCGTGCTGTGGTTCGGGGAGGTCGCGCCGGACCGGCCTTCCGCACGGAACCTCTCGCGATGGGTTGACGGCGCGGTTGACGCGATTGCAGCCGCCATCCGGGGCGCCGGCCGGGGCACGGGTGATGAAGGCGACCTTCCGAGCCGGCTCCTGCAGGCACGCTTCCTCGCCGGCGCGCTCCAGCCGGCGGCCAACCGGCAGGCACTCGACCTGCTGAGCTCCGTGCTGGCCGAGGATGGCGATGAACCGAGCGCGCTGGCGCTCGCCGGGTGGTGTTATGCGCAGCGCGCCGTCTACAACTGGTCCGCCAATGCCGATCAGGACCGGAGCGAGGCGAGGCGCTGCGCCACGATCGCCATGCGGACAGGCATCGAAGACGCGGAATGGCTCACGACGATCGCTACGGCGCGGACGCTCGTTGCCGACCGCAACGGCGCCGAAGCCCTGCTCGACCGGGCTTTGCGGCTGGATCCGCGGGATTCGGGCGCCCATGTGCGGAGCGGCTGGCTGGCCAACTATCTCGACCAGCCGGTGCGAGCCGCGCGTCACTTTCGCATGGCGATCAGGCTGGCGCCGCTCGACGCAGCTTCCTTCAACTGCCTGACCGGCCTCGGGGTCGCCCATTTCATTCGGGGCGATCACGCTCAGGCGATCCGGCGCATGGAGCAGGCGCTGGCTCTCAATCCGAAGGCGGTTTGGATCTACCGGAACCTCGTGCCGGCCTACGCCGCCGCCGGAGATCGGCAAAAAGCCGAGGACGGCATCCGTGCGCTCGTCAAGGATCATCCCCGCCTCACGGTCGCTTCCGTGTGCGACGCGATGGTCTTTTCGCCGACGGTCATGGCGAAGATCGCGGGGGGATTGCGCTGGGCGGGCCTCGCTCATGCCTAACCAGCTTCGGATCGCAGAGTAAGGCCGGCCTTCCGATGAGCCGGCCGGCCGGAAAAGGCGCACCCAGTCGAATTTCAGACTGAGCGGTCGCCTCCGCGCCGGCGGTGTCGCGGTTTGAATTTGGGCTTGTGGCGGGTAGCTTGGCGTCCCCCACCTCACCCTCCCCTCTCCGCCCCCAGGGGCGGAGAGGGAAAAAATGGACGCCCTCTCTGCTGTCCGGGGCGGCGAGGGAAAAAAGAGAGGGCCTCTTCCTCTTCGCGGAGTGGAGGGGGAAAGTGGGGGCGCTCGCCGCCATTTCCTGCCCGATGTGGAAATTCGAACCGAGGCGCTGCCTCCGCGCCGGGAAGCCGGAGGAGCGTGGACGTCAGGAGATCCGGATCACGATCTTGCCGACGTGGCCCGCCGCCTTGAGGTGGCGGTAGGCGTCCTTTGCCTCGGCGAAGGAGAAGACCCGGTCGATCACCGGGCGGAGGCGGTGGAATTCGATCATCCGGTTCATCGCCTCGAACATCTGCCGCGAGCCCACGAAGACGCCGCGGAGCGTGACGCTGCGGCGGAGGATGAGGGAAGGATCGATCTCGCCGCCGGTGAGCACGCCGATGAGATGCACCGCGCCGCCGAGGCGGGCGGAGGCGATCGAGCGGGCGAGCGTACCGGCGCCGCCCACTTCGACGACGTGGTCGGCGCCGCGCCGGCCGGTGAGCTCCCAAACCTTCTTCTCCCATTCCGGGTGGGTCCGGTAGTTCACGCAAGCGGCCGCGCCGAGGGCGCGCATCTTCTCGAGCTTGGCGTCGCTCGAGGAGGTGGCGATTACGCGCGCGCCGGCGGCGTGGGCGAACTGGGCCGCGAAGACCGAGACCCCGCCGGTGCCGAGCGTAAGCACGGTCTCGCCCGGCAGCAGCGGACGGGCGGTGAAGAGGGCGTTCCAGGCGGTGAGGGCGGCGCAGGGGAGCGTTGCGGCTTCCTCGAAGGAGAGATGGGCGGGGATGGGGACGAGCCCGTCGGCGGCGAAGATTTTCTCCTCGGCGAGGACGCCGTCGATCGCGCCGCCGAGCGCGCGGGCATGGTCGGCGGGGTCCATCTCGCCGCCGAGCCAGCCCTGGAAGAAGGTGCCGGCGACGCGCTCGCCGACGGCGACGCGGGTGACGCCGGGGCCGAGCTCGACGACCTCGCCGGCGCCGTCGGAGAGCGGGACCAGGTTGGAGGGGGCCGCGCCGCGGGCGTAGCGCCCCTCGGCCACCATGCGGTCGCGATAGTTGAGGGAGGCGGCGCGCATCCGGACGCGGACCTCGCCGGGCCCCGGGCGCGGCGCGGGCTCGTCGGCGAGGGTGAGCCGCTCGAGGCTGCCTGTGGTGGGGAATCGGTAGACCCGCATCAGAGCTTCTCCTTCCCGCGCGAGGGGCCGAAGGGCCGCGCTCAGGCCTCCGCGGACTCCAGCCAGCGCGCCACCGCCCCGGCCAGCAGCGCACCCAGGATCGGCGCCAGCCAGAACAGCCATAGCTGCCCGATATAGGCGCCGCCCGCAAAGAGGGCAGGCCCGGTGCTGCGCGCGGGGTTGACCGAGGTGTTGGTGACGGGGATCGAGATCAGATGGATGGTCGTGAGGGCGAGGCCGATCGCAAGGCCGGCGAACCCTTTCGGCGCGCGGGCCGAGGTGGCGCCGAGGATCACCGTGACGAAGAAGAAGGTGCAGACCACCTCGCAAACGAAGCAGGAAAGCAGCGGATATTTTCCCGGGCTGAGCGCGCCGTATCCGTTGGCGGCGAAGCGGCCGGCGACGAAGCCGGGCTCGCCGCTGGCGATCAGGTAGAGGACGGCGGCGGCGAGGATTGCGCCCGCGAGCTGGGCGACGATGTAGGGGATGATGTCGGAGGCGGAGAAGCGGCCGCCGGCCCAGAACCCGATCGTCACCGCCGAATTGAAGTGGCCCCCGGAAATGTGGCCGACGGCGTAGATCATCGTCAGCACCGTAAGGCCGAAGGCGAGTGCGACGCCGGCGAAGCCGATGCCGAGGGCAGGGAAGGCGGCGGCGAGCACCGCGCTGCCGCAGCCGCCGAACACCAGCCAGAACGTGCCGAAGAATTCCGCTCCGGCGCGGTGCGACATCGATGCCATCGTTTCCTCCATCGCTTGCGGGCGCGGTCGCGGCCGTTGCCGGACCGTGACGACATCGGCGCAGATCCGGCGACCGATGACAAGCGCGGCGGGCGAAGGCAACCACACGGTTCCGAGCGAGGAGGCGTGCGAATACGCTCACAGCCAGTTCATGAAAGCCGGGAATTTCCTGAAGGTGGCAAAGGATTGGGCGGCGTGCCTGCGGCTCGCCGAGCGGCTCGACCCCTCCTACAAGGAGTGAGCGTCGCGGCGACGCGGCAGACTCACGCGGCTTTCTTCGCGCGGAGCGAGAATGAGAGGGGGATGCGGGGCGCGCCGTCGGCAAGGCGCCAGAGCCCGTCGGAGGCCGGGACGAGGCTCGGCAGGGCCTGCCAGGGCAGGACCTCGTGCTCGCGGAACATGGTGATTGCGAGCCCGGCGTCGATGAGCGAGCCGAGGATGGAAGAGAGGGAATGGGTCCACTGCCGGCTCGATGGATGGGCGAGGCAGAGCGTGTCGCGGCCGATATGGCATTGCAGATGGAGGACGCGCTTGCCGGCGATGTCGCCGAGCTCGGCGGCCTCGATGGCATGCAGCGCGTCCTCGCCGGCGCGGAAGCGGTCGAGCCGATAGTCGCCGGTGGTGTCGCGCGCGTGGATGGCGGCGCGGTCGTCCCAGTTTTGGCGGTTGAGCGCGATCGGGTCGGACATGGGTGGCCGGTTCAAGGGGGCGAAGGCCTCTGGGCGGCGAGTTCGGCGGTCATGCGCTCGCGCATGATGAATTTCTGGACCTTGCCGGTGACGGTCATCGGGAAGGAATCGACGAAGCGGACGTAGCGCGGGATCTTGTAGTGCGCGACGCGGCCGCGGCAGAAATCGCGGAGCTCGTCCTCGGTCATGGTTTCGCCGGCGCGCAGGCGGACCCAGACGCAGAGCTCCTCGCCGAATTTCGGGTCGGGCACGCCGAAGGCCTGCACGTCCTCGATCTTCGGGTGGCGGTAGAGGAACTCCTCGACCTCGCGGGGATAGACGTTCTCGCCGCCGCGGATCAGCATATCCTTGATCCGGCCGACGATGTTGCAGTAGCCCTCGACGTCGATCGTGGCGAGGTCGCCGGTGTGCATCCAGCGCGCCGGATCGATGACCTCGGCAGTTCTTTCGGGATCGTTCCAATAGCCGAGCATCACCGAGTAGCCGCGGGTGCAGAGCTCGCCGGGCGTGCCGCGGGGGACGATTTTTCCCTCCGCGTCGATGATCTTGACCTCGACGTGGGGATGGATGCGGCCGACGGTGGAGACGCGCTTCTCGAGCGGATCGTCGACCGAGGTTTGGAAGCTCACCGGGCTGGTTTCGGTCATGCCGTAGGCGATGGTGATCTCGGAGAGGTGCATCGTTTCGGTGACGCGCCGCATGACCGCGATCGGACAGGGAGAACCGGCCATGATGCCGGTGCGGAGGCTCGAGAGATCGAATGTGGGAAAATCCGGATGCTCCATCTCGGCGATGAACATGGTGGGCACGCCGTAGAGCGCGGTGCAGCGCTCCTCGGCGACGGCGGCGAGGGTGGCGAGCGGGTCGAAGCCGCGGCCGGGGAAGACCATGGCGGCGCCGTGCGTGGTGGCGGCGAGCACGCCGAGGACCATGCCGAAGCAGTGATAGAGAGGCACGGGAATGCAGAGCGAGTCGGAAGCGGAAAGGCGCATCGCCTCGCCGATGAAGAAGCCGTTGTTGAGGATGTTGTGGTGGGTGAGCGTGGCACCCTTGGGCGCGCCGGTCGTGCCGCTGGTGAATTGGATGTTGACGGGCTGGTCGAACTGGAGGGAGGGGGCGATGTCGGCGAGGCGGGAGCGGGCGGCGGCGCCGCGGGCGAGGAGTGCCGCATAGGGGAGGCAGCCGGGCGCGGGCTCGCCCTCGATTTGGATGACGCTGCGGAGCGCGGGCAGGCGGGCGGCGGCGAGCGCGCCGGGGCGGCTGGCGGCGAGCTCGGGCAATAGCTCGTTCAGCATGCCGATATAGTCGCTGGTCTTGAAGCGGCAGGCGGTGATGAGGGCGGCGCATCCGGATTTGGCGAGCGCGTATTCGAGCTCGGTGGTGCGGTACGCGGGATTGATGTTGACGAGGATGAGGCCGGCGCGGGCGGTTGCGAATTGCGCCGCGATCCATTCGGCGCAGTTGAGCGACCAGATGCCGACGCGGTCGCCGGGCTCGAGGCCGAGCGAGAGGAGGCCGGCGGCGAGGCGGTCCACGTGGTCGGCGAGCTCGGCGTAGCTCCAACGGACGCCCTGCTCGCGGACGATGAGGGCGGGGCGCGCGGCGTGGGCGGCGGCGATGCGCGAGAAATTCTCGCCCACGGTCTCGCCGAGGAGCGGAACGGCGCTCGCGCCATGGACGTAGCTCCGCGTTTCCTCCGGCGGCGCATTGGTCATTGGTTTCCTCCCGTTCGCTGCCGCGGCAGCGAGGCTTCCTAATAGCGTTTGTACGGCAGGAACTTCCCGCTCATGGTGAGCTTCACGCGGTCTCCCTTCTGGTCCGGCTGGCGCTCCAGCGCCATCTCGAAGTCGATCGCGCTCATGATGCCGTCCCCGAACTCCTCCTCGATCAGCTCCTTCCAGGTGGTGCCGTAGACCGTCACAAGCTCGAAAAAACGGTAGATCAGCGGATCGGTCGGGATGGGGCCGGGGAGCGAGCCGCGGTAGGGGACCTCGGTCAGCAGCGCGGTTTCCTCAGGTCCGAGATCGAAGAGTGCGGCGGCCTTGGCGGCGGTCTCGGGTGTCATCGACATCTGGCCGAGGCAGGCGGCGCAGGCGAAGACCGGCGAATGGCCGAGGCGGGCCGCGATCTCGGACCAGCGCAGGCCCTTCGCGGCCTTGATGCGGAGAATCTTGCGCCCGAGTTCGGCCTTCCCCTCGTTCATCGCGGCTCCCCTCTCGTTCAGCGTGATGTTCGGTGGCGTGAGCGTGATCGGAAACCGGGCCGGCGGCAAATTATTTTGGGGCTGTTTCGCTCAGCGTGCGGGTGCGGGCGGCTCGGAGCGCCTCGGCGAGCTTGCGGGCATCGGGGCGCCCTCTACACGTTGGGCATCGAAGAGGCTGCCGCCTGCGGGAGGAAACTCGCGAGGCAGATGGGCTGGTGAGCTTGGGCGGCGGGTGGCCGCGAAAACGAAAGGGTTCCAAGGGCTCGGCCCTTGGCGGGGTCCAGGGGCAGAGCCCCTGGTCTTTGCTAGGCGGCCCAGCAGGCGACGTCGTGGTTCGGGGCGAGGGAGGCGAGCGGGGGTTCCTTGCGGGCGCAGCGATCCATGGCGAGGGGGCAGCGGTTGCGGAAGCGGCAGCCGGAGGGGAGGTGCGCGGGGTCGGGCGGCTCGCCGGGCGGGGGCGGGTCGGTGCGCCGGTGCCGGGGATCGGGGAAGGGGATGGAGGCGAAGAGCGCGCGGGTATAGGGATGTCGGGGGTTGCGATAGAGCGTCGTGCGGTCGGCGATCTCGACGATGCGGCCGTAGTACATGACGGCGACGCGGTCTGCCATGTGCTCGACCACCGCGAGGTTGTGCGAGATGAAGAGGGTGGTGAGACGGAGGCCGGCTTGCAGATCTTTCAGAAGGTTGAGGATCTGGGCCTGGATTGAAACATCGAGCGCGGAGACCGGCTCGTCGCAGACGAGGAGTTTGGGGCGGGTGGCGATGGCGCGCGCGATGACGACGCGCTGGCGTTGGCCGCCGGAGAATTCGTGCGGGAAGCGGTGCATGAGCGTGGGCTCGAGGCCGACCTCGCGAAAGAGCGCGGCGACCATCGCGGGCCGATCTTTGGATTGGCCGATGCCGTGGACGTCCAGCGGGACGCGGACGGCGCGTCCGACGGTTCGGCGCGGATCGAGCGCGGCGTAGGGATCCTGGAAGACGATCTGCATGTCGCGGCGGAGCCGTTTGAGGGCAGGCGGCCTGAGATCGAAGACGGATTGTCCGGCGAAGCGGACGCTTCCCGCGGTCGGTGGGCGGAGGGCGAGGATGGTGCGGCCGAGCGTGGTTTTGCCGCAGCCGGATTCGCCGACGAGGCCCAATGTTTCGCCGCGGCGGATGCGGAGGCTCACCCCGTCCACCGCGCGGACGAAGGCGCTGGGGCGGGCGAAGACGCCGGAGCGGATTGCGTAATGGGCGCTGAGGCCGTCGATCTCGAGGAGG
>DATJTV010000204.1:0-4278 GCA_035503055.1 Acetobacteraceae bacterium | reverse complement strand
TGATCAGCTCGCGCGCGATATCGCGGATGCGGTGCTGCATCCGCGCCTTCCGCGTCTGCCATCCCGCGCCGCCGAGCTTGTCGAGCGCCGCCCCGTCCGCCTGCCCGTAGCGCGACAGCAGCTCGATATTCTCCACCGGCAAGAAAAGTTTCTCGTCCCCGTCATAGATCAGCCGCAGGCAATCGTGCGGCGCCTGCTCCACCGCGAGCGTCGCGAGCCCATCGTACCGCCCGATCCCGTATTCCTGGTGAACCACGAGATCCCCCGCCGCGAGCTCGCTCGCCTCCGCGATCAGCTCGTCCGCCGACTTCCGCCGCCGGGGCGGCCGGCTGATGCGCTCGCCGAGCAGATCCTGCTCCGCGACCACCACCACCCCATCGGCCGCGAACCCGCGCTCGAGCCCGAGCACGATGAGCCCCGGCCGATCGGCAGCCAGCCCCGCGAGCCCCGCCCATCCCGCCAATTTCTCCGCGCGCGGAAACCCGTGCTCGCCCAGCAAATGCCGCAATCGCTCGCGCGAACCCTCGGTCCACGCCGCGAGCACCAGCTTCTTCCCCTCCGCCGCCCACCGCGCCGCCGACGAAGCCAGCTCCGCGAAAATATTGGAATCGCCCCGCCCGCCCGCGCGCGTGAACAGCGGCCCCGGCCGCGCGCCCGCATCCACGCCCGCCGCGCCCTCCGCCCGCGCGTACGGGCTGAACGCGAACACCGGCGCCGCGCTCAGCATCTTATCAAACGCCTCGCGGTCGAGATAAAGGAGGCCCGGCGGCAGCGGCCGGTACGGCGTCTCCCCATCGCGCGGCGCGCTCTGCCGCGCCTCGTAATGATCCGCGATCATCTCGAGCCGCGCCGTCAGCACCTCGTCGGCCTGGTGATCGAAGCTCACCGAAACGTCCGGCAGATAATCGAGCAGCGTCTCGAGCGCGGGGTAGAAGAGCGGCAGCCAGTGCTCCATCCCCGGGTGCCGCCGCGCCTCCGAAACCGCGACATAAATCGCATCCCCGCTCGCGCCGATCCCGAACCGTTCGCGCCATTCCGCGCGGAACCGCGCAATCGAAGCGGCATCGAGCGGCACCTCCGAGACCGGATGCAGCGTCAGCGCTGCGAGTGCCGCCCCACTCCGTTGCGTTGCCGGATCGAACCGCTTCATCGTGTCGATCTGCTCGCCGAACAGATCGAGCCGCACCGGCTCCTCCGCGCCCGCCGGGAAGATATCGATGATCCCCCCGCGCACCGCGAACTCGCCGGGCTCCATCACCGTTCCCGCGCGCCCGTACCCGTTCGCCTCCAGGAAGCGCAGCAGCGCCTCCGTCTCCACCGTTCCCCCGGCCGCGAGTGCCAGGCTCCGTCCCGCCAGTGCCGCGCGCGGCGGCAGGCGCTGAACCAGCGCATTGACCGTCGTCAGCACGATTCGTGGGTGAGGGGAGGGGGCCGCCAGCAGCCGAGCCAGCGTCGCCACGCGCTCCGAAACCAGCTCGGGCTTCGGCGACACACGGTCGTACGGCAGGCAGTCCCACGCCGGGAACTCCAGCACCTCGATCTCGGGCGTGAAGCATTGCAGCGCCTCCGCCATCCGCGCCATGCGCGCGTCATCGCGCGCCACATGCAGCACCGCGCCCGCATGCTCGGCCCGCCGCCGCGCGAGCAGGAGGGCGTCATAGCCCTCCGGCGCGCCGTACACCGTCACTGGGTTCATCGTCCCTTTGCTGCGCACAGCTCCTGCAAGAGTGGCCCGTCATGCTCGGGCGGAATCGGCCGCCGCCCCCAGATCCAATCCGTGAGGTCCGGGTCCGGCAGCTCGAGCAGCCGCTCCAGCGCGCCGAGCGTCGCCTCGTCCATCCCCGCGATACGCCGGGCGACGAACCCGCCGACCAGGAGGTCGTTCTCGTGCGTCCCGCGATGCGTCGCGCGATAAAGGGCACGCCGGCGCCGCGGCTCGAGCAATATCGCGGGCTCGGTCATGGGCCCGCGTCGTATAGAGCCGTTCGCCCGCGAAGCAAATCCATCAAACCCCCGCTTTTCTCGGCACCCGCGCCGGCCTCCCGCATCGCCCCATAACCCCCTCATGTTGCAGCGCGATTAACTCTCTGCCATTCACCCGCCCCGCTCCGCCCGCCGCGTTTGCAATGCCCGTCAATTCGGCTAGACCCCACCGCCGGCACCGGCGGGCGAGGGGGGGAGGCGTGGCGGCACTGATCGAGATCGCGGGCCTGACCAAGCGGTTCGGCCGCTTCACCGCGGTGGACGACGTCTCCTTCCGTCTCGACAAGGGCGAGGTCCTGGGCTTCCTCGGCCCCAACGGCGCCGGCAAGACCACCACGATGCGCATGCTCGCAGGCTTCATCGCCCCCACCTCCGGCACCGCTGCCATCGCCGGCCACGACGTGGTGGCCGAGCCCGTCGCCGCCCGCCGCCACTTGGGCTTCCTCCCCGAAGGCGCGCCCACCTACCCCGAGATGACGGTCCTCGGCTTCCTTCGCTTCGTCGGCCGCATCCGCGGCTACGCCGGCGCCGCCCTCGCCCACCGCGTCGCCGATGCCATCGCCCTCACCCAGCTTGAATCCGTCCGCTGGCAGCCCGTCGAAACTCTCTCCAAGGGCTTCAAGCGTCGCGTCGGCCTTGCCCAGGCCCTCCTCCACGATGCCCCCGTCCTCGTCCTCGACGAGCCCACCGACGGCCTCGATCCCAACCAGAAGCACGAGGTCCGCACCCTCGTCCGCCGCATGGCCCCGCAAAAGGCGATCGTCATCAGCACGCATCTGCTCGAGGAGGTCGCCGCCGTCTGCACCCGGGCGATGATCATCGCCGCCGGCCGCGTCGTCGCCGACGACACGCCCGCCGCCCTCGCCGCGCGCGATCCCGCCGGCCGCCTCGACGAGGTGTTCCGCGCGATCACCCTCCCGGCCAGCCTTCCCCGCGCCGCGTAAGAGAGGCCCCCTGCGATGCGCCAGGCGCTCATCATCGCCCGCCGCGAACTCGGCGGCTATTTCGCAACCCCCGTCGCCTACGTCTTCATCGTCATCTTCCTCGTCCTGCAAGGCACGCTCACCTTCAACGCCGGCGACTTCTTCGGTCGCGGCCAGGCGGACCTCGTCCCCTTCTTCGATTTCCTCCCCTGGGTCTTCCTCCTCCTCGTCCCCGCGATCAGCATGCGCCTCTGGGCCGAGGAGCGCCGTCTCGGCACGATCGAGCTCCTGCTTACCCTCCCCATCACCGAAGCCCAGGCCGTCATCGGCAAGTTCCTCGCCGCCTGGGCCTTCTGCATCATCGCGCTCGCCCTCACCTTTCCCTTCGTCATCACCGTCAACATCCTGGGCTCGCCCGACAACGGCGTGATCGCGGCCGGCTATCTCGGTGGCGTGCTCGTCTCCGGCGCCTTCCTCGCAATCGGCGCCGCCACCTCGGCGATGACCAAGAATCAAGTCATCGCCTTCGTTCTCGGCGTCGCCATCTCCTTCATCTTCGCGCTCTCCGCCTATCCCGTCGTCACCGACTTCCTCGACCGCAACCTCCCCGTGCTCGCCGAGATCGCGCGCGGCTTCTCCGTCGTCGAGCGCTTCCAGACCCTCGCCCAAGGCCTGATCCGCCTCTCCGACATCGTCTTCTTCCTGAGCTTCATCCTCTTCTGGCTCTTCGTGAACGCCGTCGTCGTCGAGCATACGAAGGCGAGCTGAGACGATGCGCGCACCCGCCCGCCGCTTCTGGTCGTCCGCCATCGCCGTCATCGCCGTCGCCGCGATCGCAATCGGCGTGAACATCTTCGTCGATGCGCGCTTCGCCAACGCGCATCTCGATCTCACCCAGGGCAAGATCTACACGCTCTCCAAGGGCACGGACGAGATCCTCGCCGGCCTCAAGCAGCCGATCACGCTCCGCCTCTACTACTCGCGCGCCCTCGGCGCCCGCCTGCCGCTCTACGGCGAATACGCCGACCGCGTGAAGGAGATGCTCCGCGAATACGCCGCCCGCGCGCACGGCAGGATCCGCCTCGATTTCTACGACCCCCAGCCCTTCAGCCGCGTCGAGGACCAGGCGCTCGGCTACGGCCTCACCGGCGTCCCGCTCGATCAGCAGGGAACCAAGGTCTATTTCGGCCTCGCCGGCACCAACCTCATCGACACCGAGCGAACCATCGCCTTCTTCGATCCCTCGCGCGCGCCCTTCCTCGAATACGACTTGACGCGCCTCGTCGACGAGCTCGCGCATCCCAACCCGCCCGTCATCGGCGTGATGTCCTCGCTCCAGCTCGCCGGCAACCCGCAAATGATGATGCAGGGG
>DATJTV010000203.1:0-12561 GCA_035503055.1 Acetobacteraceae bacterium | reverse complement strand
CTTCGTCCGCGGTCTTGGCTCTCTGTTCGCTCATGGGGGACCTCCGGATCGACCGGTGGTGAAGTGGGGCGGAAGCGGGGCGGATGCGATGGGCAGCTCGAGGATCGCGGTGGTTCCCCTGCCGGGCGCGCTCTCGAGGGTGAGCGAGCCGCCATGGGCCTCGGCGACCGCGCGGCTGACGAAGAGGCCGATTCCCGCTCCCTCGAAGCGGCGCGCGAGGCCGTCCTCCACCTGGCGGAAAGGCTGGAAAAGTCTTTCGAGGTCGGTCTCGCCGATGCCGATCCCGCTGTCGCGCACGCGGAGCACCAGGCGCTCGCCTTGGCGGATCTCCGCCTCGACCATGACCTGCCCACCGGCTTCCGTGAACTTGATGGCGTTGGAGAGCAGGTGGTCGAGCGTCTGGCCGAGGCGGCGGGCGTCGCCGCGCACCGGCGGCAGCGCGGGCGGCAGGGCCGAGGCGAGGCCGATGCCGGCGTCCGCTGCCGCGGCGGCTGCGTGGTGCAGCGCTGCGTCCACGAGCTGCCGCGGATCGATCGGCGCGGCCGAGAGGTCGAAGGTGCTGCCCTCGATCCGCGCCACGTCCAGCACGGCGTTGATGAGCACGGAGAGGCGCTTGCCGGCGGCCAGGATGGCGCCCGCGAATTCGGCGAGGTGGGCGGGAGGGGCGGCCGGGCTCGCGGCCTCCGCGGCCAGCAGCTCGGAGAAGCCGATCACCGCGTTGAGCGGCGTGAGCAGCTCATGGCCGATGGTGGCGAGGAAGCGGGACTTGGCGGCGTTGCCGGCTTCGGCCTGCTCCTTGGCCCGCCGCAGCTCCGCCTCGGTGGCGCGCAGATCGGTGATGTCGGTGTAGGTGTTGATGTAGCCGCCGGAGCGCGTCGGGCTGGAGCGCACCTCGAGGACGCGGCCCTGGCGGGTCACCCGCTGATGGATGTGGGGGTGGGAGAAGTCCCGCGCCCGCCAGCTTCGGACGAAGGCCTCGGCCTCCGCGCCGGTCCCGTATTCGCCGAGCGCGAGCAGCGCCCCCACCGCCTCCTCGGAGGAGCGGCCGCGGCGGAGCAGCCCGGGCGGCACGGCGAGCATGCGCTCGACCAGGGCGTTGTGGGTGACCAGCCGGTGGTCCCTGTCGTAGACGACGATGCCGTGCTGGATGTGGGCCAGCATCTCGTCCATGTCGGCGAGGCGGCCGGAGAGCTCCGCCTCGGCATCCACCAGCGCCGTCACGTCGGCCATCGTGTTCACCCGGCCGCCGCCGGGCAGCGGCGCCGTGCAGACCTCGATCGTCCGCCCGTCCGGGCGCCGTCGCCGATGGGTCTGGGCCGAGGCGGGCCTCGCGCCGGTGGCCTGGACGAATTCGGCGGCCGCCTCGCCGTCGCCGTACTCGCCCTCGGCGACGCGGCGGCGGATGATGTCCGCGCGCTTCTCGCCGAGCCCGATATAGGCGCCCCCCATCACCGCGTGGTAGGCGCGATTGACCGAGAGGAGCCGATCGTCCGGCCCGTAGACCGAGACGCCGATCGGCAGCGCGTCGAGCAGCGCCTCGAGGTCGGCGAAGGGGGGCGGCGTCACGCCCGGCCCGGCGCCGGGAGGGAGGGGTCTCGGAAGACGGCGCCGCGCAGGCTGTGAAGGGCGACGATCGCCGCCGTCAGCAGCAGGCTCGCCGTGAGCTGGTGGGCGATCGCAAGCCCGATCGGCACCACGTTGAGGAGGATCGCGACCCCCAGCGAATATTGCACGACGACGACGAGGCCGAGGGCGGCGAAGGCGCGCCTGGAAGCGGCGGGAAGCCGCGAGCGGAAGGCTGCGACGACGGTCGCGAGCGTGGTGAGCGCGGTGAGGGTGGCGAGCAGGCGGTGATCGAACTGCACCGAAGCCGGATTGCGGATGGGGTTGGCGAGGAAGGGCGTGAGCTCGGCGTAGTTGGGCGGTATCAGGTGGCCCTCCATGAGCGGGAAGGTGTTGTAGATGAAGCCCGCATGGGTGCCGGCGACCAGGCCGCCGGCGGCGATCGTGAGCGCGATCAGGCAGAGCACGAGGAGGTTGAGGCGGAAGAGCGTGCGGGCGCCGGCGAGCGGTGCCGGGCGCGGGGTGAGCAGCGAAAGAGCGGTCCAGAGGATCGCGGCGTAGAGGGCGAGGGCGAGGCAGAGGTGGGCTACGAGAAAGGGCGGCGCGACCGATGTGGAATCGGGGCGGAAGCCGGTCGAGACCATCAGCCAGCCGAGGACGCCCTGCAGGCCGCCCAGGACGAAGAGCAGCAGCAGCCTGAGGCCGAGGCCCGGCACCAGCTCGCCGCGCCACCAGAACCAGGCGAGCGGGACGATCACCGCGAGGCCGATCAGCCGGCCCCACAGCCGATGCACCCATTCCAGCCAGAAGATGTGCTGGAAGCCGGCGAGGCCGAAGCCCTGGTTGACGAGCTTGTATTGGGGGATGGCCTTGTAGAGCGCGAAGAGATGCTCCCAGGCGGCATGGGTCAGCGGCGGCAGCGCGCCGTCGAGCGGCGCCCAGCGCATGATCGAAAGGCCGGAGCCGCTGAGGCGGGTGGCGCCGCCGAGGCCGATCATGACGAGGATCATGCCGGCGACGACGAAGAGCCATAAGGCGAGCCGGCGGCGGTTGTGCGCCGCCGCTCCCGCCTGGGCGGCGGGAAGATCGCGGAGATCGAGCGGCATGGAAAGCATGGCGGGCGGCATCGGCACTGGCATTCGGGGCTGGCAGGGATGCCGTGCCCGGGCGTGGTTGTCCAGCTTGCGTCGCAGGCGCAGCATCGCAAGTGCGGCGGGGCCGGCATTTTTCGCCCCCGCATTTTTGCGTTGGGGCATCCGGCGCGCTGAATTCACCTTTGGATGATCGATCGAAGATGAGGGCAGATCGGGTCGCGCTTCCGTGGCGGGGAATCCTGCGCTCGGTGCTGCTGTTGGTCGGGCTCGCCGCCCTCGGTTTCGCCTGGGCGGAGATGCCGCGGCATTTCTCGCCGGCCGCGCTCGCGCCGCTGATCGCGGCGGGCGGCGTCGCGGCGCCGTTCCTGTTCGTCGCCGTCGCGGGCCTGGCAATGGCGGTGGGCCTGCCGCGGCAGGTCGGCGCCTTTGCCGCGGGATATCTCTACGGGCCCTGGCTCGGCACGCTGATCGGGCTCGCTGCCTCGCTGGTGAGTGCCGCGGCGGATTTCGGCTGGGCGCGCTTCCTCGGACGGGTGGCGATCAAACGGCGGCTCTCGGGGCGACTCGAACGGATCGACGCCTTCCTCGCCGCGAACCCGTTCGGCGCCAGCCTGATGCTCCGGCTCCTGCCGGTCGGGAACAATGTGCTGCTCAACGTCGCGGCCGGCGTCTCCGGCGTGAGCCCGGGCTGGTTCCTGGTGGGCTCGGCGATCGGCTATTTGCCGCAGACCATCGTCTTCGCGCTGCTCGGGGGCGGCACGCGCTTCGACCGCAGGCTCGAGCTCGCGCTCGCCGTCGGCCTCTTCGTGGCCTCGGCCCTGATCGGGCTCGCCCTCTACCGCCGCGCGGGAGGGGTCAGTGCAGGGTCAGCAGATGGCCGGCGTGGCGCCAGCGCCCGCTCCGGCTGGGGCCGGCGGTCGCGACCCGGACCGAATGCAGCGGCCCCTCCAGCTCCCGGCGCCAGAACGCGAGGAAGCGGCGCAGCTCCGGAAACTCCGGGGCAAGGTCGAAGTCCTGCCAAATGAAGGTTTGCAGGACGGCCGGGTGGTCGGGCAGGTGGTAGAGGATCTCGGCGGTGGTCAGGCGCCAGTCGCGCGCGTGCATGGGTCTTTGCTTTGCTCCTTCGTCGGCCTAAGAGGGCCCGTCCGTTGGCGCTCGGTCAGCCTGGAAGCGGGCGGGACCTCATTGGTTCGTGGCGTGAGCGTGCCACGGGTGGCCCCGGTCGGATCAAGAAAAAACTGTTGGAAATTCAAAAGATTAGCACTCACTCCCCAACATTGCTGCCGGCCGCTTGACAGGCGTCGCCTGAACGCCTAGATCGCCGGCACTCACTGGCCCCGAGTGCTAACGGCGGACTTGACCGCCGGGACGGCACGGGCCGGAGGTTCGTTTTGCACTGCGCTGCAACCGATTTTGGGGAGCGATCCGCATGAAATTTCGTCCGTTGCACGACCGCGTCGTCGTCCGCCGGCTGACCGCCGAGGAAAAGACGGCCGGCGGCATCATCATTCCCGACACGGCCAAGGAAAAGCCGATGGAGGGCGAGGTCGTGGCTGTCGGCCCCGGCGCCCGCAACGAGAAGGGCGAGCTGGTCGCCCTCGACCTCAAGGCCGGCGACCGCGTGCTGTTCGGCAAATGGTCCGGCACCGAGGTGAAGCTCGATGGCGAGGAACTGCTCATCATGAAGGAATCCGACGTGATGGGCATCCTCGAAGGCGGCGCCGCGGCGAAGAAGAAGGCCGCCTGAGCGCGCCTTCGCCACCCGACAAGACAATCCGAAAGGAACAGGAACAATGGCTGCGAAGGACGTTCGCTTCGCCACCGACGCACGCGGGCGCATGCTGCGCGGCGTCGAGATTCTCTCTGACGCCGTCAAGGTGACGCTGGGGCCGAAGGGCCGCAACGTCGTGCTCGACAAGAGCTTCGGCGCGCCGCGCATCACCAAGGACGGTGTCACGGTCGCCAAGGAAATCGAGCTTTCCGACAAGTTCGAGAACATGGGCGCGCAGATGGTGCGCGAGGTCGCGAGCAAGACCAACGACATCGCCGGCGACGGCACCACCACGGCGACCATCCTCGCCGCCTCGATCGTGCGCGAGGGCACCAAGGCGGTGGCCGCGGGCATGAACCCGATGGACCTCAAGCGTGGTGTCGACAAGGCCGTGATCGCGGTGGTCGAGGAGCTGAAGAAGCACTCGCGCAAGATCACCACGCCGTCCGAGACGGCGCAGGTCGGCGCCATCGCCGCCAACGGCGAGGCGGAGATCGGCAAGATGATCTCCGAGGCGATGCAGAAGGTCGGCAACGAGGGCGTGATCACGGTCGAGGAGGCCAAGGGCATCCAGACCGAGCTCGACGTGGTCGAGGGCATGCAGTTCGACCGCGGCTACGTTTCGCCCTACTTCGTGACCAACGCCGAGAAGATGCTCGCCGAGCTCGATCAGCCTTACCTGCTGATCCACGAGAAGAAGCTCTCGGGCCTCCAGCCGCTGCTGCCGCTGCTCGAGAGCGTCGTGCAGTCGGGCCGGCCGCTCCTGATCATCGCCGAGGACGTCGAGGGCGAGGCGCTGGCAACTCTCGTCGTCAACAAGCTGCGCGGCGGGCTCAAGGTCGCGGCGGTGAAGGCGCCGGGGTTCGGCGATCGCCGCAAGGCGATGCTCGAGGACATCGCCGTGCTCACCGGCGGGCAGGTGATCAGCGAGGATCTCGGGATCAAGCTCGAGACCGTCACGCTCGCCATGCTCGGCAAGGCGAAGAAGGTGATCATCGAGAAAGAGAACACGACGATCGTCGAGGGTGCCGGCAAGAAGGCCGACATCACCGGGCGCTGCAACCAGATCCGCTCGCAGATCGAGGAGACGACCTCGGACTACGACCGCGAGAAGCTGCAGGAACGGCTGGCGAAGCTCGCCGGCGGCGTCGCCGTGATCCGGGTCGGCGGTTCGACCGAAGTCGAGGTGAAGGAGCGCAAGGATCGCGTCGACGACGCGATGCACGCGACCCGCGCCGCGGTCGAGGAAGGCATCGTTCCGGGTGGTGGCGTGGCGCTCGCGCGCGCGAGCCTGGTGCTCGCCAAGCTCAAGGGTGAGAACGACGACCAGCGCTTCGGCATCGATATCGTCCGCAAGGCGGTGCAGACGCCGCTGCGCCAGATCTCCGAGAACGCCGGCGAGGACGGCGCGGTGATCGCCGGCAAGGTGCTCGACAAGGACGAGTACAACTGGGGCTTCGATGCGCAGACCGGCGAGTTCAAAGACCTCGTCAAGGCCGGCATCATCGACCCGACCAAGGTCGTGCGCACGGCGCTGCAGGACGCGGCGTCGGTTGCCGGCCTGCTGATCACCACCGAGGCGATGGTGGCGGAGCGGCCGGAGAAGAAGGCGCCGGCGATGCCGCCGGGTGGCGGCGGCGGCATGGGTGACATGGACTTCTGATCACCCGGAACGTCCGATCGCCCGTCGGACGCGTGATCGCCCGCGAGGGCGGGCACGCTCCGCGAGCGAAAGCTCGGGGCCAGCTCGCGTCAACCTAGGCGATCAGGCCTGAAGAAAATGCCAGGGGGCGGGTCCGCGAGGGCCCGCCCCCGCGCTGTTTGCGGAGCCGCGAAATCGCGGTTCGGCTCATCACAGTGCGATTGACAGGAAACCCGGATTCTGCGCCACTACCCGGGCAATCGACTTTCTGGCCTCGCTTGCGGTGCCTCCGTCGTGGGACGGGCCTTCAAGACGTCGAGAATGCCCGATTGTTTCCCAGGCAGCGCCCGAGACGCGCTGTAGCAACGACGGAGATGAGGGTTTCATGGCTGTGGGCACCGTGAAGTGGTTCAATGCCACCAAGGGTTACGGGTTCATCGTGCCGCAGGACGGCGGCAAGGACGTGTTCGTTCACATCACCGCGGTGCAGTCCGCGGGCCTCAAGGGGCTGAACGAAGGCCAGCGCGTCAGCTACGAGATCAGCATGGAGCGCGGCAAGGCGTCGGCGACCAACCTGCGCGCGCTCTGAGCGCAGCCGGGTTTCGCCCTTCGCGGCGCTTTCGGGTGGCGGCCGGCGCCGCGCCCGGGAGGCCGCGATTTTTGTTTCTGCTTCCGTCTCCGGGCTCTGCCTCGTGCGGCGTTCCGTCGCCGTCGCGAGGCGGCGCGAGTCGAGGCCGCCACCCATGAATTTCTCCGCCGCCGAGCTCGATGCGGCGTCCGCGCTGATCCAGGCTCATTTTCCGCCGACGCCGCAGCGTCCCTGGCCCCTGCTCTCCGCGCTGGCCGGGGCGGAGGTCTGGGTCAAGCACGAGAACCACGCCCCGACCGGCGCGTTCAAGGTGCGCGGCGGCCTCGTTCATCTCGACCGGCTTCGCCGCGCCGATTCCGGCCTCAGGGGCGTGATCTCGGCCACGCGCGGCAATCATGGCCAGTCGCTCGCTTATGCCGGGCGGGCCATGGGCATCGCGGCGACCGTGGTGGTGCCGGAGGGCAACAGCGCCGAGAAGAACCGGCTGATGGAAGGTTTTGGCGCGCGACTCGTCGTCCATGGAATTGACTTCGAGGCGGCGCGCGACGAGGCGGATCGGCTGGCGGCGGCCGAGGATCTCGTGTTCGTGCCTTCGTTCCATCCCGATCTCGTGCTCGGGGTCGCGACCTGGGCGCTCGAGCTTTTCCGGGGCGCGCCGTCGCTCGATGCGCTCTACGTGCCGATCGGGTTGGGCTCGGGGATCGCGGGCGCGATCGGCGTGCGCGACCTGCTTGGCCTTGCGACGGAGATCGTCGGCGTGCAGGCCGCCGGGGCCGATCCTTATGCGCGCTCGCTCGCCGCCGGGCATGGCGTGGTGCTGAACCGCGCGGACACGCTGGCGGACGGCATCGCCGTCAGGATGCCGGATGAGAGCGCGCTCGCCATCATCCGCGGCGGCGCAGCGCGGATCGTTACGGTGACGGATGATGAGATCGCGGCGGCGGTTCGCGTCTATTGGACGGCGACGCACAACCTCGCCGAAGGTGCCGGGGCGGCGCCGCTGGCGGCGCTGCTCAAGGAGCGAACGGTGCAGGCGGGGCGGCGAGTGGGGCTCGTGCTGTCGGGGGGCAATATCGATCTTTCGCTGTTCAGGACTTGGGTGTTGGCAGGGACCTGAGGTCCCTGGATTAGACCTGCGCTTCCTTGAAGATTGGCCTGACATCACCGCCCCACGCGCCGTGGAAGCGTGCGAGCCAGTGCTCGGCGGCGGTGGGTGCGCCGTTGGCGATCGCCTCCAGCGGCGCGAGGTAGGTGCGCTCGTCCTCGCCCGCGTGGTTGCGTCGGGCGCGGGCGGCGAGGCCGTCGGCGGCGATCGCCACGACCTCGCGCGCGAGGTCGCGGAGCGTGCCCTTCTGCCACGGCGTCGCGAGCGCCGAGCGCGGCACCTGATCGCGGAGCGCGGCGAATTCCTGCCATGGATGGCGCGCGACGAGCGCGGCGGCCGCGGCGAGCGCGGCGGGATCGTAAAGCAAGCCGACCCAGAGCGCGGATTGCGCGAGCATCAGCGCCGGGCTCGATGCGTCCGAGCCGCGCATCTCGAGGAAGCGCTTCAGCCGCACGTCGGTGAAGACGGTGGTCATGTGGTCCGCGAAGTCGCCGACGGTGGCCGGCTCGCCGCCCGCCTCCGGCAGGCGCCCGGCCATGAAGTCGCGAAAGCTGCGGCCGGCGAGGTCGAGATAGGTTCCCTGCCGCTGGATGAAATACATCGGCACGTCGAGCAGCCATTCGACATAGCGCTCGAAGCCGAAGCCATCCTCGAAGACGACGCCTGGGATGCCGGAGCGGTCGGGATCGGTGTCGCGCCAGATTTCGGCGCGGAAGGAGAGAAAGCCGTTCGGCTTGCCTTCGGTGAACGGGGAATTGGCGAAAAGCGCTGTTGCCAGCGGCTGAAGACAGAGGGAGACGCGGAGCTTCCGCACCATGTCCTCTTCGGAGGCGTAGTCGAGATTGACCTGCGCGGTGCAGGTGCGGAGCATCATGTCGAGGCCGAGGCGGCCGACCTTCGGCATGTAGTCGCGCATGATCGCGTAGCGGCTCTTCGGCATCCAGGGCATTGCGGCGCGCGTCGCGAGGGGATGGAAGCCGAGCGGGGCGAAGCCGATGCCGAGCGGCGGGGCAACCGCGCGGAGTGCGGCGAAATGACCGGCGAGCTCGTCGCTCGTCTCGTGGAGGGTGGCGAGCGGCGCGCCGGAGAGCTCGAACTGGCCGCCCGGCTCGAGCGAGATCTCGCCGCGGCGGAGCTTGAGGCCGATCGGCTGGCCACGATCGAGGATCGGGGTCGCGCCCTCGCGGGCGGCGAGCGCTTCGAGGAGCGCGCGGATGCCGCCAGGCGAATAAGGCGGTGGGGCAAGATCGTCCAGCCGGAAGCCGAACTTCTCGTGCTCGGTGCCGATCATGAAGGCGCCGGGCGGCTTGCAGCCGGCGGCGATATAGGCCCCAAGCTGCGCCGTCGAGGCGATCGGCGTGGCGTCGGCTTCTCCGGGATTGGACATCAGTCCTTCCAAGCGTGTGGCCGGGGATCCGGCGGGTCAGATCGGTGCGGCGAGGAGCGCCAGCCCGGCGATGGCGGCGGTCTCCGCGCGCAGGATGCGCGGGCCAAGAGAGGCCGGGCGAACAAACGGGCTCCGGGCGAGGAGGTCAAGCTCCCGGTCGGTGAAGCCGCCTTCGGGGCCGATGAGGAGGCCGGAGGGTTCGTTGTGAGGGCGGAGCGGTGGCGCGGCACGGCGCTCGATCGCGGCGAAGAGCGGGCGGGTGGGCGGCCAGGCGGCGAGCAGGCCGGCGAGCGTGGCCGGTGGGGCGATCTCGGGGCGGGTGAGACGTTCGGACTGCTCGGCGGCCTCGGTCGCGATCGCGGCGAGGCGCACGGGGTTGGCGAGATCGGCGACCGAGCGCTCGGCACGGAACGGCAGCAGGCGCGCGGCGCCGAGCTCGGTCGCCTTCTGGACCAGGAACTCGCAGGCGGCGCGCTTGATGAGGGCGAAGGCGAGCCAGGGACCGGGCTCGGGGCTCTGCGGGCGGAGCAGGCGGTCGAGCGCGAGGCGCCCGCCCTTGGCCGAGAGCGTGGCGATGCGGGCCAGGAATTCGCCGTCGCGGCCGTTGAACACCACCACCTCGTCCCCTGCGCGCCGGCGCATCACGGCACCCAGATAGTGCGCCTGGGGCGGGTCGAGCAGGGGGGCCGTGCCGGGCGCGAGGGGGACGTCGAGGAAGAGCCGGATTGACGTCCGCATGACGAGGGGGAGATTAGCAGCGATGGGTGGGCACACCGATATCGTTGGGGGCGGCTGGATCGCGCAGCTGCCGCCTGGGTGGCGCCCCTATGCGCTGCTGGCGCGGCTCGACCGGCCGATCGGGGCCTGGCTCCTCTTCTTGCCCGGGCTCGCCGGCATCCTGCTCGCGCGGGCGCCGGCGGGGCGGTCGGCTGCATTGATCCTGCTGTTCGCGGCGGGGGCGGTGGTGATGCGCGCGGCGGGCTGCGTCGTCAACGACATGTGGGACCGCGACCTCGACCGGCGGGTGACGCGCACCGCCGGCCGGCCGCTCGCCTCGGGGGCGCTGTCGCTGCGCCAGGCCGCGATCTTCCTGGTGGCGCTGCTGGGGATCGGGCTTGCCGTCCTGCTGGCACTCGATCCGCTCGCTCAATGGCTGGGGGTGGGCTCGCTTGCCCTGGTGGCGCTCTATCCATTGGCGAAGCGGGTCACCGCCTGGCCCCAGATCGTGCTCGGCTTCACTTTCGGCTGGGGCGCGCCGATGGGCTACGCGGCCGCCGCCGGGCGGCTCGATGCGGCGGCGCTCACGCTCTACGCTGCCGTGATCGCCTGGATCCTCGGTTACGACACGATCTATGCCCACCAGGATCGGGAGGACGACGCGCTGCTCGGCATCGGCTCGACGGCCCTGGTGTTCGGACGGCGGACGCGGCCGTTCCTGGCACTCTGCTACGCGGTGATGCTGGGGCTGCTGATGGCGGCGGGCCATCTCGCCCAGCTCTCGACTTGGTTCCTGGCCGGGCTGGCGCTGCCGGCGGTACTGCTTGCCCGGCAGGTCGTGGCACTGGACGTGGATGATCCGGCGCGCTGCCTTGCACTGTTCAGGGCCAACCGGGAGGTCGGGCTGGCGCTCGCGTTCGCGTTGCTTTTGGGCCGACTCTAGAGCAGATCGCGCCTGACTGGAATCGCGAAGCGATCCAGGAGCGCGTGAATCTGCTCGGCAAGACAGGGCTAGAGCGTGTTCACTCAGAGTGAACACGCTCTAGTGGGGCCGTCCGTTTCCGCGATCAGCCGAAAGAGCGCGCTCGCGCTGCTGGGCCTGGTTTTGCTCGCCGCGGCGCCGCAGGCCCTGGCGCAGGGTGGCCAGCGGTGGGATGCGCCGGGAGCGGGCGGCCCGGGGCTGGCGAATGCGACCGTGCTGATCATCAGGCATGCCGAGAAGCCGGCGAGCGGAACGGGCCTCAGTCCGGCGGGCGAAGCGCGCGCGCGGGCCTATGCGAGTTATTTCCGGCATTTCACGCTCGATGGCGTGCCGGTCCACGTCGATGCGCTGATCGCCGCCGCGGACTCCGTGGGAAGTCGCCGGCCGAAGCTGACCCTCGAGCCGCTCAGCCATGAACTGGGCCTACCGATCCAGCTTCCGTTCAAGGACCACGCTTTCGAGGGGCTGGCGAAATGGCTGGCGCAAGGGCAGCCGGGCCGGACCATCCTGATCGCGTGGCACCACACCAGGATCCCGGGGCTCCTGGGCAAGCTGGGGCTCGATCCCTCCACCATCCTGCCCGCGGGACGGTGGCCGCCGGATGTGTATGACTGGGTGATCGTGCTTCGTTTCGATCGCAACGGAGAGGTCGTGGCTTCGTCCTGCCGGCTGGTCCACGAGCCGAGCCCGCTCGGTTGAGCGCCGGCGCAGGGTTTTCGGCGGCGGGGGGGGTGATCGCGCTGGCCGCAAGGGCCGCGTGAGCGTGCGAGGGCGCGGCAGGGACCAGCCCGGACTTCTCACAGGATCGCCCGATGATCGCGCAGGAATTTGGCCTGCCAGGGGTTTCGAGGCCCGCAGCCAACACATTTCGTATTGGCAAGGGCCGAGGAACGCCTGGCAGGCCAAAGACCAAGCGAGGGCGGGCGCAGACTGTGAGAAGGACGGGCTAGCGATATTCCTCGCGCGGGAAGCGGCGGTGCAGCCAGAGCCAGGCGTCCGACCGGGCGCGGATCCAGCGCTCGAGCGTGGCGTTCACGGCGCGCGTCAGGGCGGCGATGTCGGCGGAGCGCTCGCCGCTCTCGGGAAGGGCCAAGGGCGGCTCGACGATCACCCTGAGGCGGGCGGGGCCGACGCGCTCGGCGCGGGCCGGAACGACAGGGCAGCGGAAGCGGAGCGCGAACGAGGCGAGCGCGGGCGTGGTCATTGCCGGGCGGCCGAAGAGCGGCGCCTCGATGCCGTCGTCCAGCTTCTGATCGGCGAGGATGCCGAGGAAGCCTCCGCCGGCGAGATGCGCGAAGGCGCGGCGGGCGCCCTCCGCGCCCTTGGGCAGGAGCGTCACCTCGCCGCCCATCGCGTCGCGGCGGATGCGCCGGATCATCGCATCGACCGCCATGTTGCGGGCGGCGCGGTAGAGGAGGGCCATGCGGATCCCGTAACGGGCGGCGGAGGGCGCCAGCAGCTCCCAGTTGCCGATATGGCCGGAGAAGAAGATGCCGGGTCCGCCGCGCCGGGCGAGGGCGCGCAGGATGTCCGCGCCCTCCATCTCGAACCCCGGCTCGGTCGCGCCCGGGCTGAAGCGGGGAAGATGGGCGAACTCGCCGAGGGTGCAGCCGAGGTTCCACCACATCTCGCGAATGACGCGGCGGCGCTCGGGCGGTGCGAGCTCGGGAAGGCAGAGGCGGAGGTTGGTCTCGGCGATGCGCGAGACCGG
>DATJTV010000202.1:0-13642 GCA_035503055.1 Acetobacteraceae bacterium | reverse complement strand
CTCGACCGCGAGCGCGGCAAGATCAGGCGCGAGGCGGCAAGGCTCAAGCAGAAGCTCGCCGATGAAGCGTTCGTCAGCCGCGCGCCCGAGGAAGTCGTCGAAGAGAACCGCGAGCGGCTCGCCGCGGCCGAGGCGGAGCTCGCCCGGCTCGAGGCGGCGCTTCGCCGCATCGCCTGAGTTTTTTACCGCCGCCCAACGGAGGAAACGCCAATGCTGCAGAAACGCTGGGACAAGTCTCGGCTGCCCTCGCGCCATGTGACCGAAGGGCCGGACCGCGCGCCGCATCGCAGCTATTATTACGCGATGGGAATGACTGAGGACGAGATCCACCAGCCGCTGGTGGGCGTCGCGACCTGCTGGAACGAGGCCGCGCCCTGCAACATCGCGCTATCGCGCCAGGCGCAGTCGGCCAAGAAGGGGGTTGCGGAGGCGGGCGGCAGCCCCCGCGAGTTCACCACCATCACCGTGACCGACGGCATCGCGATGGGCCATCAGGGGATGAAATCCTCGCTGGTCTCGCGCGATCTCATTGCCGATTCGATCGAGCTCACCATGCGCGGGCATTGCTATGACGCGCTCGTGGGGCTCGCCGGCTGCGACAAGTCGCTGCCCGGGATGATGATGGCGATGCTGCGGCTCAACGTGCCGAGCGTCTTCATGTACGGCGGCTCGATCCTGCCGGGCCGCTTCCACGGGCACGACGTGACGGTGGTCGATGTGTTCGAGGCGGTGGGACAGCACGCGGCCGGCAAGATGAGCGACGAAGAGCTGCACGAGCTCGAATGCGCGGCCTGCCCGTCGGCGGGCGCGTGCGGCGGACAATTCACCGCCAACACGATGGCGACGGTAAGCGAGGCGATCGGGCTCGCGCTGCCGGGCTCGGCCGGGGCGCCGGCGCCCTACGAGGACCGCGACCGGTTCGCGGTTGAATCGGGGCGCGCGGTGATGAGCTTGCTCGAGAACCGCATCCGGCCGCGCGATATCGTGACGCGGCGCGCGCTCGAGAACGCGGCCGTGGTGGTGGGCGCGACCGGTGGCTCGACCAACGCCGGGCTCCATCTGCCGGCGATCGCGCACGAGGCGGGAATCCGCTTCACGCTCGACGACGTCGTCGCGATCATGCGGCGCACGCCCTATATCGCGGACCTCAAGCCCGCGGGAAAATATGTCGCCTTCGACGTGCACCGCATCGGCGGCATCCCGGTGATTCTCAAGGCGCTGCTCGACGCAGGGTTGCTGCACGGCGACTGCCTCACCGCGAGCGGACGGACGCTGGCGGAGAATCTGAAGGACGTCGTGTTCCCGACCGACCAGGACGTCGTCTACCCGGTGTCGCGGGCGATCTCGCAGACGGGCGGCGTCGTCGGGCTCAAGGGAAGCCTCGCGCCCGAAGGCGCGATCGTGAAGATCACGGGGCTCAAATCGCTCCGCTTCGAAGGCACGGCTCTCTGCTTCGATTGCGAGGAGGACGCGTTCCGTGCAGTGCAGGAGCGCGCATACAAGGCGGGCGACGTGATCGTGATCCGCTACGAAGGCCCGAAGGGCGGACCCGGCATGCGCGAGATGCTCTCGACCACCGGCGCGATCTACGGCCAGGGCATGGGCGGAGAGGTGGCGCTGATCACCGACGGACGATTCTCGGGCGGCACACGCGGATTCTGCGTCGGCCATATCGGGCCCGAGGCGGCAGTGGGCGGGCCGATCGCGCTCCTGAAGAACGGCGACCGCATCATCATCGACGCCGAGAAAGGCAGCATCGACGTGGCGCTCCCGGAAGCCGAGCTCGCCGCGCGCCGTGCTGCCTGGCAGCCACGCAAGACCGACTACCGGAGCGGGGCATTGTGGAAATACGCCGAGCTCGTCGGGCCCGCCTGCTACGGTGCGGTGACGCACCCGGGCGCTGCTGCCGAGAGCCACATTTACGCGGATATCTGACCCGAGAAAGGCCAGGGGGACGCTGTCCCCCTTGGTCTTTACTGCGAGGCGCCGAGGTAGAGGCGGCGGACGTGGTCGTCTTCGGCGAGCTGGGATGAGGGGCCGGAGAGGGCGACGCGGCCCGTCTCGAGGACGTAGGCGTGGTGGGAGAGGCGGAGCGCCATGCGGGAGTTCTGCTCGACGAGGATGACGCTCACGCGGTCGTCGCGGATGATCGAGAGGATGAGGGCGGCGATGTCCGCGACAATTTTGGGCGCGAGGCCGAGCGAGGGCTCGTCGAGGAGGAGGAGGCGTGGGCGGGCCATCAGCGCGCGTGCGACGACGACCATTTCCTGTTCGCCGCCGGAGAGTGTGCCGGCCTGCTGATGGATGCGTTCGGCGAGGCGGGGAAAGCGGTCGAGCAGGCGGTCGAAATCGGCGCGGATGGCGGAGGGATCGCGGCGGAGGTAGGCGCCCATCAGCAGATTGTCGCGGATGCTCATCAGCGGGAAGACGTGACGGCCTTCGGGGACCATGGTGATGCCGCGGGCGGCGATGGCGGCCGGGGGAAGCCCGTCGATGCGCGTGCCTTCGAGGCGGATCTCGCCGGAGGCGGGGCGGACGAGGCCGGTGATCGCGCGGAGCGTGGAGGTCTTGCCGGCGCCGTTGGCGCCGATGAGCGCGATGGCGCTGCCGGCTTCGCAGGCGAGAGAGACCTTCCGCACCGCGAGCACGCGATCGTAGCGGACGACTAGGTCGGAGACGGAGAAGAAGGGCGCGGTCATAACGCGGCGATTTCGTCGGCGCGGCCGAGATAGGCATCGATCACCGTTTCGTCCTGCTGGATGGCGGCGGGCGTGCCGGAGGCGATCAGCGTGCCGAAATTGAGGACGACGATGCGGTCGCTGATGCGCATGACCGCGCCCATGTCGTGCTCGACGAGGACGACGGTGACGCCGCCGGCGCGGATGGTGCGCACGATCTCGACCGCGCGTTCGGTTTCCTCCGAGTTCATGCCGGTGAAGGGCTCGTCGAGGAGGATGACGCGCGGGCGGACGGCGAGCGCCATGGCGATGCCCAGCGCGCGGAGATGGCCGTGCGGGAGGTTGCGGGCGAGCTCGTTCTCGAGCCCGGCGAGGCCGAGGCGGGCGAGGATTTCCCGAGAGTCGGAGAGGAATTCCTTCTGCTCCGCGCGGACGGAGGGGGTGGCGAGGAGCTCGGCCGCGATCGAGGCGCGGCGGCGGAGATGATGGGCGACGGTGACGTTTTCGAGCGCGGTCATCTCGCGGAAGACCGTGGTTTCCTGGAAAGTGCGGACCAGGCCGCGGGCGGCGATGGCGTGCGGGCGAAGACCGTCGATGCGCTTGCCGTCGAGCAGGATATGGCCTGCGGTCGGCTTGACGAAGCCGGCGATGAGCTTGAAGAGCGTGGACTTGCCCGCGCCGTTGGGGCCGATGACCGAGAGGATCTCGCCGGCCTCGACGCTGAAGCTCACATTGTTGACGGCGATGAGGCCGCCGAAGCGGCGGGTCACGCCCTCGATCGCGAGCAGGCTCATTCGTCGCGGCGCCGGCGCGCGGCGAGGACGCGCGGCAGGCTCATCAGCCCGTTCGGCAGGAAGAGCATCGCGGCGATCATGAAGATTCCATAGAGCAAGGCCTGGTATTTCTGGATCGCCGAGAGGAGCTGGAAGGCGATCACCAGGAGGAAGGCGCCGACGACCGGGCCGGCGACGGATTGCAGGCCGCCCAGGAAGCAGTAGAGCATGAAGTTGACGCTGTCGTTCACGGTGTAGCTGGTGGGGAAGATGTTCTGCTGGAAGGCGGCGAACATCGCGCCGGCGGCACCGCCCATGCCGGAGGAGGCGACGAAGGCGAGGAGCCGGTAGCGCGCGATGTCGATGCCGAGGGAGGCGGCGAGCTCCTCGCCCTGGCGGAGCGAGCGAAAAACGGCGCCGGCCGGCGAGACGGCGAAACGCCAGGCGATGACGATGCCGGCGAGGAGAAGAAGGGCCGAGGCGATGTAGATCGCGAGCGAGGAGGAAAGGAGGGCGGGGCGGGGGATTGAGGTGATGCCGGAGGCGCCGGCGGTGAAGCCGCCGCCGTTGAGGAAGGCGAGGCTTGCGACCTCGGTGAGGCTCAGCGTGATCATCGCGAAATAGACCCCGCGCAGGCGGAGGATCGGCCAGCCGACGAGGGTTGCGACGAGCATCGAGACGAGGACGGCGAGCGGGAGCGCGAGCCAGAAGGAGACATGGTAGCGCGTGCCGAGGATCGCCACGACATAGCCGCCGATCAAGGCGAAGGCGCCCTGGGCGATGTTGATGCGGCCGATCGAGAAGGTGAGCCAGACGCCGAGGCTGCCGAAGGCGAGGAGGGCGGCGGTGGTGAGGACGGTGAGCCAGTATCCTTGGCCGGCGAGAGCGAGCGGGACGGCGAGCAGCATCACGGCCGCGAAGAGGGCGAAGGAGACCGGGGCGAGCGGGAGGCGAATCAGCCCCACGGGTGGCCCATGATGCCCTGCGGGCGGACGATCAGGAACAGCACGAGGGCGATGAAGATGAGGAGGTAGGTCTCGGAGCCCGGCAGCAGCGAGTAGCCGACGGATTCGGCGAAGCCGAGCACGAGCGCGCCGAGGACGGCGCCGCTGACCACGCCGGCGCCGCCGATCATGATCATGATGAAGGCCTTGATCGTGATATCGACGCCTATCCCTGCGTTCACGCCCTGGATCGTGACGAGGAGGCCGCCGGCGAGGCCGGCGAGGCCGGCGCCGATCGCGAACCCCAGCATCGAGGTGCGATCGACATCGACGCCCATCAGGAGGGCCGCGTCACGGTCCTGGGCGAGCGCGCGCATCGCCCGGCCGGGGCGCGAATATTGCACGAACGAAAGGAGGACGGCGATCAGCGCGAGCGAGAGGATGACGACGAGGAGGCGCTGGTAGGGAAGGAAGCCGCCTTCGATCTGGAGCACGCCCGAGATCGTCTCGGGGACCCCGTGCTGCTCCTCGCCGAAGAGGAAGAGGGCGACGTTGTCGAGCAGGATCGCGGTACCGACGGCGAGCAGCATCGCGTTTTCCTCGCGCGTTGCGATGCGCATGACGCGGCGGAAGAGGAATTTCTCGAAGCCGGCGCCGATCAGGGCGGGGACGAGCGCGGCGACGACGAGGCCGGCGGCGAACGGCAGGTGGTAGACGCCGTAGACGTAGTAGACCATGAAGGCGCCGATCATGAAGAGCTCACCGTGGGCGAAGTTGAGCAGCCGCATGACCGAGAAGATGAGCGTGATGCCGAGCGCGATCAGCGCGTAGCTCGCGGAGAGCACGCAGCCGTCGATCAGGATCTGCGCCATCGGGGCTAGAGAGAGGCGCCGCCGCCGGGGAGCGGCGGCGCGCTTGTCCGGGGCGTCAGGCGACGCTGCCGACGAAGAGCGTCTCGAACGCGCCGTCCTTCACTTCGTTCACCACCATCGGCACGCCGATCTGCCGCTTCTGGCCGAAATATTCGGTGCCGACATATTTGAGCGTGCTCGCCGATTTGAGGAAGGGGTTCGGCATCGCGAAGCCGTCGATCGCGGCCTTGTAGGGAGCGGTGTCGCCGATCGCGCTCGGCCCGGCCTTGGCGATGGTGTGGAGGATCATTTCGAGGGCGTAGACCTTGGTGCCGGCCTCGTCGTCCCACTGGCCGGCGGCCTTGGCGTATTCCTTGACGAATTGCTCCATGTAGGCGGAGCGGATCGAGGGCGTCGAGGCACCGCCGACCGAGATAAAGCCTTCGGCGTATTTGCCCGCGCCCTCGTTGAGGATCTTGATGTCCTGCGCGGTCTCGGTGGAGAGGAGGCCCTGGTAGCCGAGCTCGCGGGCGGCCTTGATGAGGAGCGGCGCGGTTGCCGGCGCGACGCCGGAAAAGACGAGCAGATCCGGCTTCTTCTTGACGATCGGCGAGACGACGGGGAAGAAATCGGTGGAGCTTGCCTGGTAGGTCGCGTCCTTGACCAGGACGTCGAGGCCGAGCTTTTGGGCGGCGGCGACGCCCGATTGCTGCTGGTTCAGAGCGTCGGGCTCGTTGGCGGCGAGAAAGGCGATCGTCTTGATACCCTTTGTTTGCATCAGGTATTTGTAGATGATCGGCCCCGCCTCGTACGAGGCGATCATGCCGAGGATCGCGTTCTCGGCCGGCGGCGTGTAGAGCGTCTTGTTGAAGGCGTAGGGAATGTAGATCGCCTTGTTGCGGTCCATCACCGGCTTGATCGAGAGCGCGGTGGTGTCCACGTTCGGACCGATGACGTAGCGGAGCCCGTCTTCCTGGGTGAGCTTTTCGGCGCCGGCGACGGCAATCTTGGGATCGAGCTGGTCGTCCATCGCGATCGCTTCGATGCCGTATTTGTCGCCGCCGATCTCGAACCCGCCGGCTGCGTTGTACATGTTGGCGGTCGCGACCGCGCAATATTTGTTGTGCAGGCCCCACGCGGCGTCCGGCCCGCTCATCACGCCGAGCACGCCGACGCGGAATGTCTTCATCGCGGCGATTGCCGGGCGCGCGAGCCCGGTGGCGGCGGCGGCAAGCCCGCCGGCGGCGGCGAGCAGGTGGCGGCGTTTCAGTGAAGGTGTTCGCATCATCCGTGCCTCCCCTTTTTGCAGGCAGAAGGCGGTTCCTCCCCGCGCTCTCTTGTGGCCGGCGAGAGCTTTGTCGTCGCACGAAACGCTAGCACCGGGCCTGGCGGGAGCGCAATTATTGTATGCAAGTTGACGATGGAATTGTATATCGACGGGCCCGCCCCGCGGCGGAACAGGGAAGCGCGATGCGGATCCAGGTGATCAACCCCAACACCACCGAGAGCATGACCGCGACGATCGCGGCGGCGGCGCGCGCCGCGGCGGCCCCCGGAACGGCGATCGTGCCGGTGACGGCGCCGACCGGGCCGGTCTCGATCGAGGGGCATTACGAGGAGGCGATCGCCACGATCGGCGTGCTCGAGGCGGTGCGGGCGGGCGAGGCGGACGGCGCGGAGGCGCACGTGATCGCCTGCTTCGGCGATCCGGGCTTGCTCGCGGCGCGCGAGATCGCGCGGGCGCCGGTGATCGGGATCGCCGAGGCGGCGATGCATTTGGCGAGCCTGGTGGCGACGGGGTTCTCGGTGATCACCACGCTCGCGCGCACACGCGTGATCGCCGAAAACCTTGTGTTTGCCTATGGAATGGAGCGGCGGTGCCGGCGCGTGCGGGCGACGGACCTGCCGGTGCTCGGCCTGGCGGACCCCGCCGCCGATGCGCGGGGCGTGATCGCGACGGAGTGCCGGCGCGCGCTCGCCGAGGACGGATCGGAGGCGATCGTGCTGGGCTGTGCGGGCATGGCCGATCTGGCCGCCGCGCTTTCGGACGAGCTGGGCGTGCCGGTGATCGACGGGGTGGGCGCGGCGGTGAAGCTCGCGGAGGCGCTCGGCGCGCTCGGGCTCGCGACGAGCAAGGGACGCGACCTCGCGCCGCCGGGGATCAAGCCCTATCGCGGCTTCCTCGCGCATATGGCGCCGCGCGGCGGCGGCGCGGCGCAAAGAGCGCCACGAGATCGAGCTCTCGCGGGGCCGGACGCGGCTTGAGCCCGGCTTCCAGCCGCGCGAGATGCGCCGCCATCAGGGCCTGCGCGTCGCGCTCCTTGCGGGCGGCAATGGCGGCGAGCAAAGCGCCATGGTCGTGCTTGGAGCAGGAGGGCGCGCCGGCGGTTTCGTAGAGCGCGAGGATCAGCGCCGTGCGCGAGACGAGTTGGCCGACGAAGCCGGCCAGCGTGCGGTTGCCGGCGATCGTCGCGATCAGGCGATGGAACTCGCCGGTGAGACGAAGCTCGGCCTGGCGATCGCCGGCCGCGGTCGCGGCCTCCTCCTCCTCGATGTTGCGCCGGAGGGCTGCGATGCCGTCGGGGCCGGCGCGGCGGGCGGCGGCGGCGACGAGCGGCACCTCGATCGTTGCGCGGGCGGCGAAGACCTCGCGCACCTCGTCGAAACCGGGGCGGGCCACGGCGGCGGTGCGGTTCGGCAGCTGCTCGAGCAGCCGATCATGCACCAATAGCTGGAGCGCCTGACGAACGATCGTACGGCTGCACCCAAAGGCGGCGGCGAGCCGGTCCTCGGTCAGGCGCGTGCCGGGCACCAGACGATGGTCGGTGATCGCGGCAAGGATCGCACGATAGACGATGCGATCCGCCGCTCCCCGCTCGCCATTTGGTCCCGCCATGCGCGCCGCCTGTCGACCATCCGCGTTAGGTTATAGACCAAGGAGGATTTTGAAACCGCAGGGGCTTGAGGCCCCAGGCCCGCATACGTTTAGGACAAGTAGTGGATTGCAAAGGCTCCGCCTTTGCCGGGGAGCGGGCACCCATCGCGCTTGCGCGATGGGACCCGGGCGAGGGGCAGAGCCCCTTGCCCGGGTCCAGGGCGGAGCCCTGGCCTCATCTTTATCTTATGTGTTTGGCGGATGTTTATCGTGCCAGTGGCGGGCGATGTCGATGCGGCGGGCGAGCCAGACGCCGGGGTGGCTGAGGACATAGTCGGCGAAGCGGGCCAGCGCGGCGGCGCGGCCGGGCCGGCCGGCGAGGCGGCAGTGCAGGCCGACGCTGAGCATCCTCGGTTGGCCTTGTTCGCCCTCGCGCCAGAGCGTGTCGAAGGAATCCTTGAGGTAGGTGAAGAACTGATCGCCGGAATTGAAGCCCTGCGGGGTTGCGAAGCGCATGTCGTTCGCATCGAGCGTGTAGGGGATGACGAGGTGTTGTCCGATCCAGTAGGGGAGCTCGTCGGCGTAGCTGTCCGAGGAATAGAGGAAGGCGCCGGATTCGATGACGAGGTCGAGCGTGTGCATCGAGCAGCGGCCGAGGTAGAAGCCGAGCGGGGGCGCGCCGGTGATTTCCTCATGCAGCGCGATGGCCCGGCGGAGGTGCTCGCGCTCGGTCTCGATGGGGATGTCCTTGTATTCGATCCATTTGAGACCGTGCGAGGCGATTTCCCAGCCGGCCTCCTGCATCGCCGCGACCTGCTCGCGGCCGCGCATGAGCGCGGTTGCGACGCCGAAGACGGTGATGGGGATTTTTCGCGCGGTGAAGAGCCGCCAGAGGCGCCAGAAGCCGGCGCGCGCGCCGTATTCGTAGATCGATTCCATGTTCCAGTGGCGCTGGCCCGGCCAGTTGGTGGCGCCGACGATCTCGGAGAGGAAGGCTTCCGAGTGGGGATCGCCGTGGAGGATGTTGTTCTCGCCGCCCTCCTCGTAATTGATGACGAACTGCACGCAGATACGTGCCTGGCCGGGCCAGGCGGGATCGGGCGGGTGGCGGCCGTAGCCGGTCATGTCGCGCGGATAAGGGGGCATGGGCGCTAGGAGGTGAGGAGGGCGGCGAGGGTGAGGGCGATGGTCTCGGTTGCCTTGTGGAGGTCGGCGAGCGGCAGGCGTTCGTCGGCGCGGTGGGCGTTCGCCTCCTCGATCGTGTGCGGGCCGGCGCCGTAGAGGACGACCGGGATGCCGGCGGCGGCGTAATGGCGGGCGTCCGTGTAGAGCGGAACGCCGGTGGTGGCGACGGGCTCTCCCATGGTTTTCGTGGCCTGGGCGCAGAGGGTCGCGGCGAGGCGTTCGCCGCCCGGGAGCGGGACGAGGGGTCTGGCGAGGAGGATGCGGCGGATTTCGACGCGGGCGTCAGGGGATGCGGCGGCGGAGATTTGGGCGCGGAGATCGGCTTCGACGGAGGCGGGGTCTTCCTCGGGGATGATACGGCGGTCGAGGCGGAAGGTGACGCGGTCGGGGACGACGTTGGTGTTGATGCCGCCCGAGATGAGGCCGACCGTGAGTTGCGGGCTGCCGATGCCGGGCGTGGCGGAAGTTCGGGCGGCGAGTGTCGCGCGGCTTCGATAGAGCGAGGAGAGGATCGCGGTTGCGGCCTCGAGGGCGTCGATGCCGCTCGCGGGGAGGGCCGCGTGGGCGGAGCGGCCGTGGACGGTGACTTCGAGGTGGAGGCAGCCGTTGTGGGCGGTGACGACGGCGTAGGAGAAGCCGGCGGCGATCGCGAGGTCGGGGTGGGAGATTTTTTCGCGCAGCAGGAGGGCCGGGCCGATCTCCCCGCCGGCTTCTTCGTCGTAGGTGAAGTGGAGCTCGACGGCGCCGCGGAGGGGATGATCGAGCGATTTGAGGGCGAGGAGGGCGAAAGCATAGGTGGCGAAGTCGGATTTCGAGACGGCGGCGCCGCGGCCGTAGAGCCAACCCTCGGCGATTTCGGAGCCGTAGGGATCGTGGGTCCAGCCTTCGCCCGGCGGGACGACGTCGCCGTGGGCGTTGAGCGCGATGGTGGGGCCGCCGGCGGAGAATCGGTGGCGCACGACGAGGTTGGTCGCGGTCTGCATTCCGTTGGCGCGGACGAGGTCGGGCGGGACTGGATGGCGCTCGACGGCGAGGCCGAGCGCTTCGAGGAGGCGGGCGGCGCGCTCGGCGTGGGGGGCGCAGTTGCCGGGTGGGTTGTCGGAGGGCGCGCGGACGAGGGCGGCGAGGAACTCCTCCTCGCGCGGACGCGCATCGGCGAGGAAGCGGGCGATCGCGCCCTTGGTCATTGCGCGAGAGTAATGCCTTGGGGGCGGAAGAGGCCGTCCGGTTCCGGCGTGTAGCCGGAAAGGCGCGTGGTGGCGCCCCAGAGCCAGCGGAGATTGTAAAGAAAGAGGTGGGGAACGTCCGCGAGGTAGGTCGCGACCACCTTGCGGTAGAGCGCCTGGCGGGCGGCGATGTCGGTCGTCGAGCGGGCCTGGGTGAGGAGCGTGTCGAAGGGCTTGCTGCAGTAATGGCCCCAGTTGAGGAAGCCGTTGCAGGCGAGCCAGATCGAGAGGTTGAAGTCGGGGTCGGTGCGGCCGCTCCAGAAGACGAGGGCGGCCTGGTAGTTGCCGGCGCGCCCCGCGGCGACCTCGGCGTTCGCGTCCATCGGGCGGAGCGAGATGTGGAAGCCGGCTTGCGCAGCCATGGACTGGAGGACCTGGCCCACCTCCTGGTCGGTCGGGGTGTTGTCGGTCAGCAGGGTGAAGGCGAGGCTCGGGTGGCCGGCGGCGGCGAGGAGCTTGCGGGCGGCGGCGGCGTCGGCGCGGGCCACCGGGAATTCGGGGTCCCAATAGGTGCTGTGCGGCACCTGGGTCTGGTTGTTGGGGATGAACTGGCCGCTGAAGACGACCTGGTTGAGGGCGGTGCGGTCGATCGCGAGGGCGAGGGCCTGGCGCACGCGCTTGTCCTTGCCGAGCGGGGTGTCGGCGGCGGGGCCGTGGTCGAGGTTGAAGGAGATCGTCGCGTAGGCGAGCGCTGGCGAGGAGATCAGCTTGAGGTTGTGGTGGCGGAGCATCCCGGGGATGTCGGGTGGGGGGATCTGTTCGGCGATGTCGAGCGTGCCGGCCTCGAGATCTTCGAGCCGCACGGCGGCGTTGGGGATCATGCGGTAGATGATGCGGTCGAGATGGATTGCCTTGGCGTTCCAGTAGCCGCCGAACCGCTCAAGCGTGATGTGGTCCTCGGCGACGCGGCCCGCGAAGCTGAAGGGGCCGGCGCAGACGGGATGGAGGGCGATCTTCTTGCCGGCGCGGGCGAGCGCGGTGGGCGAGAGCATCATGCCGGCGCGGTCGGCGAGGACGGCGATCAAGGGCGCGTAGGGGTGGGAGAGCGTGAGGCGGATGGTGCTCGGGTCGATCACCGTGACCGCGCTGATCGGCCCCATCTCGACCTTGCGAAGCGAGTACGAGGCGTGGAGATAGCGCTCGAGGTTGGCCTTGACGGCGGCGGCGTCGAGCAGGGTGCCGTCCTGGAAGTGCACGCCCGGGCGGAGCGTGAGGGTGAGGGAGAGGTTGTCGGGGCTCCAGCGCCAGGCGGTGGCGAGCTGGGGCACGAACTGCATTTGGGCGTTGGTATCGATGAGCTTGTCGCACATCGCGGCGAAGACGACGCGGCCGGCGTAGCTGCCGCTCTGCGCGGGATCGAGGGCGTCCGGGTCGTCCTGCATGCCGTAGCGGAGCGTGCCGGCGGCGCGTGCGGGATGGATCGGGACGAGGGGGAGAAGGCAGAGGGCGAGGAAGAGGAGCGCGCGGTACAACTTCTTCTCCCGTAACGGGGTTCGGGGGATCGTAGGTACTGCGGGCGTGGGGGAAAAGAGAGAAAGCGGCTCGATTGCAGGCGCCGTTTCGGACCCTCATATGGGGCCGAGCGAGCCGGCGCCGGAGCCCGGCAGCGAGGGTCAGGAGGAGAGCAAGGATGGCCATTCAGCTTGGGCAGATCGCCCCCGATTTCGAGCAGGACAGCACCGAGGGACGGATCCGCTTCCACGAATGGCTCGGCGATTCCTGGGGGATCCTGTTCAGCCACCCGAAGGACTACACGCCGGTCTGCACGACCGAGCTGGCTGAGGCGGCGCGGCTGAGGCCGGAATGGGCGCAGCGGAACGTGAAGGTGATCGGGCTTTCGGTCGACCCTGCCTCCAGCCACCAGGGCTGGGAGAAGGATATCGAGGAGACGCAGGGGCAGAAGGTGAATTTTCCGATCATCGCCGACGCCGACCAGAGCGTATCGAAGCTCTACGACATGGTGCATCCGCTGGCCGACCCGACGGTGACGGTGCGGAGCGTGTTCGTGATCGACCCGGCGAAGAAGGTGCGGCTGACCATGACCTATCCGCCGAGCGCGGGACGCAACTTCCAGGAGATTCTGCGGGCGGTGGACAGCCTCCAGTTGACCGACCGGGAGAAGGTGTCGACGCCGGTCAACTGGAAGCCGGGCGAGCCGGTGATCATCTCGCCGGCGCTTTCGGACGCGGACGCCAGGGCGCGCTTCCCGCAGGGGTGGAAGACGCTGAGGCCCTATCTCAGGATCGTGGCGCTGGAGAGCGCGGCCGACAAGGCGGCGGAATAGCGAGCGGCCTCGGGGCGCTGTCATCAAAGCTTCACGCTTCTGCAATAGTGGCGTCGCCGGTCCCCCGTAAGGTCGCGCGGATGAACGACGGTTCCGCGCAACAAGTGAGGGTGGCGGTGGGGGTGCATGCCGGCGGCGCCGTGCCGGCCGAGACGAGGATCGCCATCCGCGACCTCGACTTCTTCTATGGCGGGACGCAGGCGCTCAAGCACGTGAACCTCGACCTGCCGGAGCGGCGGGTGACCGGGATGATCGGACCCTCCGGGTGCGGCAAGTCGACACTGCTCCGGGTGCTGAACCGGATGTACGACCTCTATCCCGGGCAGCGGGCGAGCGGGGAGGTGCTGTTCGACGGGAAGAACATCCTCGAGGCGGACCTCGACCTCACCGTGCTCCGGGCACGGATCGGGATGGTGTTCCAGAAGCCGACCCCGTTCTCGATGTCGATCTTCGACAACATCGCCTTCGGCGTGAAGCTGCACGAGCGGCTCGGGCGGGGCGAGATGCGCGAGCGGGTGGAATGGTCGCTCACGCGGGCCGCGCTCTGGGACGAGGTGAAGGACCGGCTGGGCAGCCCGGCGGGCGGGCTTTCGGGCGGGCAGCAGCAGCGGCTCTGCATCGCCCGGACGATCGCGGTGCGCCCGCAGGTGATCCTGCTCGACGAGCCGACCAGCGCGCTCGACCCGATCAGCACGCTCAAGGTCGAGGAGCTGGTGGACGAGCTGAAGCAGGATTTCACGATCGCGCTGGTGACGCACAACATGCAGCAGGCGGCGCGCTGCGCCGACCAGGTGGCCTTCTTCTATCTGGGCGAGCTGGTGGAGGT
>DATJTV010000201.1:0-3377 GCA_035503055.1 Acetobacteraceae bacterium | reverse complement strand
GGTGATGGCGAAGCTCGAGGGGATTCTCCAGACCGACGGGCCGATGGCCCAGCCCGCGTTCGCGGAGGCGTTCACCTTCATGGACAAGAACGTCATGGGCTTCGATATGCATCCGACCAACTACGTCTTCGGCAACCAGTTGGCGCTCGCCGCTTGAGGCACGACCCAGCACCGGGGCGGGCGGCGAGGGGAAAGCCATGCTGGGCTTCCTGATCCGTCGCCTGCTCGCCCTGGTGCTGACGCTGGTGGCCGCTTCGTTCCTCGTCTTCGCGGTCACCCAGTTCTCGCCGAGTAACGTCGCCCGCGAGACGCTCGGCGCCTACGCCCTGCCCGAGCAGGTGCATCTCCTCTACGAGAAGCTCCAGCTCGGAGACCCGCTCGTCGTCCGCTACGTGCGCTGGGCGGGCGTGCTGCTCGGCTTGCGCAAGGACCCGCTCGACAACCCCGCCCTCGGCCTCAACATCACCGAGCCGCACGGCGGAAAGTTCTTCGGCAATTTCGGCTATTCCACCCTCTTCCGCGTGCCGGTGGGCAGCATCATCTGGAACCGGCTCGGCAACACGGCGATCCTCGCCGGAATAGCCTTCGCGATCATCGTGCCGCTCTCGATGCTGCTCGGCATCCTCGCCGGCATGCGGCCGGGCAGCCCGATGGACCGGGCCCTCTCCGTCACCGCGATCAGCATGACCTCGATGCCGGAATACGCGATCGGCGTCATCCTCGCCGCGCTCTTCGCGGTATGGCTCAAGGCGCTGCCCGGAACCTCGCCGCTCGCCGCCGGCACCGGCTGGTCGCTCTCGAGCCAGTACGCCCTGCCGGTCGCCGTGCTCGTGCTCTACGATTCGGGCTATGTTGCGCGGATGGTCCGCGCCTCGATGATCGATGTCCTGAACCGACCGTTCGTGCGCACCGCGGTTCTCAAGGGCCTGCCGCGGCGGCGCGTCATTTTGCGCCATGCGCTCCGCAATGCCATGATCGCGCCCTTCACCGTGATCCTCCTGCAGATCAACTGGCTGATCGGCGGCGTGGTGGTGACGGAGACCGTCTTCGCCTATCCGGGCTTCGGCCGCATGCTGCTGGAGGCCTCGCTCTTCGGCGATATCTCGCTCATCGAGGCGGCCACGCTGATCGCCCTCGTGGTCGCCATCGGCACGCAGCTTCTGAGCGATGTCGGCTACTGGCTGCTCGACCCGCAGGTGCGTGGATGAGGCGGCCCCTCCTCCTCCGCGCGCCGTCGGGCATCGCCGCCGGCGTCCCTTCCCCAATCGAGGTTTCATTCGATATCGAAACGATCGCGACCGCGCGCCCGAGCCTGCTCCGCCGCCTGCCCTCGTCCGGCGTGGCGATGGTGGGGCTCGGCATAATCCTCTTCTGGGTGATCCTCGCGCTTATCGCACCCGTTCTGCCGCTGCCCTCGCCCACCGCGCAGGACTATCTCGCGATGGCCCATCCCGGCCCGACCTGGCATCATATGCTGGGCGTCGACCCACTCGGCCGCGACACGCTCTCGCGCCTGGTCTGGGGGGCCCGCATCGTCCTCGTCGTCGCCCCGGTCTCCGTCCTGGTCGCCTACACGGTCGGCTGCGTGATGGGGCTTATCGCCGGCTTTTACGCGGGCTTCGTCGATGCGGTGGTCAGCCGCGTGAGCGACGTGATCCTCGCCTTCCCCGTGGTCGTCCTCTACGTCGTCCTGATTGCGGCGGTTGGCGCCTCGGCGCTTAACATCGTCGTCGCGGTGGTGGTCGCCTCGGCGCCGGCGATCTCGCGCATCGTCCGCGGCCTGACCTTGCAACTGGTGCGCCAGGATTTCGTGGCTGCCGCGCGCCTGCGCCGCGAATCGCCGCTTTTCATCATGGTCGTCGAGATATTGCCGAACTGCCGCGGGCCGCTGATCACCGATTTCTGCCTTCGGCTCGGCTACACCGTCATCACCATCGGTACGCTCGGCTTCCTCGGCCTCGGCATCCCTCCGCCCGCGCCGGACTGGGGCGGCATGGTCCAGCAGGCAACGCCGATGCTGACGGTCTATCCGGAGATGGCGCTCTTCCCGGTCCTAGCGCTCGTTTCTCTCGTGCTCGGCTTTAATCTCCTCGCCGATGGGCTCAATGAGCTCTCCCGTGCAGACTGACGGCCTGGCCCCGCGCCACGCCGATCCCCGGGCGGGGCGCCGCGCGCTGCTCGAGATCCGCAACCTCCGCGTCGAGTATCGCACCACGCGCGGCCGCATGGTCGCACTGCCTGATTTCTCGCTCCGGCTCGGCGAGGGCGAAAGCATCGGCCTCGTCGGCGAATCGGGCTGCGGAAAATCGACCCTCGCCATGGCGGTCATGCGCCATCTCGGGCCGAGCGGCGTGATCGCCGGCGGCGAGATCATCTTCGAAGGTCGCGATATCGCCCGCTTGAGCGAGGCGGAGCTCGAGCGCGTGCGCGGCACGCGGATCAGCATCGTCTATCAGGAGCCGGCGAGCGCGCTCAACCCGAGCATGACGATCGGGCGCCAGCTCATCGAAGTCCCCATGGTGCACCAGGGCATGCCGCGCCAGGCGGCCTATCGCCGCGCCGCGGAAGTCCTCGCCGAGGTGCACATCCCGGATCCCGAAGCCTTCCTCGAATGCTATCCGCATCAGCTCTCGGGCGGGCAGAAGCAGCGCGTGGTGATCGCGATGGCGCTGCTCGCCAATCCCGCCCTCCTTCTGCTCGACGAGCCGACCACCGGGCTCGACGTGACGGTCGAGGCCGCGGTGCTCGACCTCGTCGACGAGATCCGCCGCCGCCACGGCACCGCACTCCTCTACATCTCGCACAATCTCGGCCTCATCGCCCGCGTGGCCGACCGCGTGGGCGTGATGTACGCGGGCAGGCTCGTGGAAGACGCGCCCGTGGCCTCGCTTTTCGCCGACCCGCGCCATCCCTACACGCGCGGGCTCATGCGCGCGATCCCGCGGATGGGGATGAGCAAGCGCGAACGCGCCCTGGTGCCGATCCCGGGCTCGGTGCCGGCGCAGGGCCAAAGCCCGCGCGGCTGCACCTTCGGCCCGCGCTGCCCGTTACACCTCCCCGAAGCGTGCGACGCCGGCCCGGTCGCCCTCGCCGATGTCGGGCCCATGCATTGGGCGCGTTGCGCGCGTACCGCGGAAAGCGCCCTTCTTTCCCCTCCCGCCGCACCCGCCCCTCTCGCCGCGACCGAGGACGGCGAGACGATCATCGAGGCCGACCAGCTCTCGCGATTCTATGCACTCCGCCGCGGCGTGGTGCGCGCCAATGACCGGCTCGACCTCGAGGTGAGGCGCGGCGAGGTGCTCGCGGTCGTCGGCGAATCCGGATCCGGCAAATCGACCTTCGCCCGCCTCCTCGCCGGGCTCGAGGCAGCAACCGGC
>DATJTV010000200.1:0-23642 GCA_035503055.1 Acetobacteraceae bacterium | reverse complement strand
TCTCGCGGGGGCGCGACCTTCCGGTGTCCGCCGCGGGTGGGCCGCGTCCCGACTCGCGGATCCCCGGAGAGTTCCTTCGCCTTCGTGCGTAGCGCAACCAGGCGACCTGTCCGGTCAAACGGGGTGCACACCAATCTCCATCCCGCTTCGGCGTAGGTTCAACGGCCGCCGCCTGTCCGGTTGACGAGAGCCATCGTGCTGTCGGGAAGAGGCGGATCGCCATTTCCTGGATCGGCAACGGCTTCGCCCACACGCACTGCACCGCGGTAATCGAACCGGGGCACAGCATTCGAGTCGCCATCACCGTACGTGTAGGGGGTCGAGAGCACGCCGCCAACAGGGACGCCCGACGTGTTTCCGGCATTCGGACTAAGCGGGTTGTGCGAAAATACCCCGATCGCCGGCGCGGTCTGCGCCATCGCAGAGCCTGAGAAGAGAAGCGCGCCGAGCGCTGCACCAAGGATGATCTTCATGGCCGAAATCCCCTTTTGTCGGGGCGAGGCTGTTCACAAGTCTCGTCGTTGGCCTGCAAATAAGCAGGAGAATCGACCTGTGGTATCGGCGAGTGCTGAGAGCCGATATGCGTCGGTTACATGAAATTATCACAGTGCAGCGTCCATTGGTACGTGTGCGTTTCCCATCCTAAGCTGCTCTCGGCGCCTTGTTCTCAGGAACCCTGTCGTCTGGAAATACGCCGAAGACGTCGTGAAATATCCCTGCCGGAACCGCTATTTTCTCTTTGCGGCCAACATCATCAGCCGGCGCGGTAGCGCCTCTAGTCTCCTCCGCCTCTCCGCTTTTGAGGGTCGCCCAAAGCCTCGCTAGTGTCCCGATTCCGAAGTCCGCCGCATTGAAATGCGGGCGGAATCGGGGCACTCGCTCTTCGTTTTCAGTGGCCTGCTTATCCCCTCCGTTCGTCGCGACATGCGACGAACTTCGGGGGCAGGACACTAGCACCCCCTCTCGACCAGCGCCCGCATCATCTCGATCGCCTCCCGCAGCGAGCCTGCGGCCATCTCGCGGAACCCTGCCTCTGGGGCCTCCGGGTCATCGTGCCAGTGGCAGATCCTGATGCCACCGTCGCCCCGGCGGCTTAGGGTGAAGACGAGCTCGTCGTCCCGGTCGGCCAGCCCGATGGCGCCGTTGCTCAGCAAGCGGCACCGCCAGGCGCACTGACTGTCGGCCATGCCGGCTTGAACGGCGGCGAGGTCAGCCTCGGTGAGGGGCGTGGAGTCGGCCATGCGGGCCACCATCGACCCGGGGCACGGCCGGTTCAAGCCTGACGCGCGCTCGCGACTTTCCCCGCTCCGCCCGGCACCGCCGATGCCGCATATTTGCCGTTTGGCATGGACGCTCGCCGTCCGGCATGCCCATAACGTATTGAAAAGAAATGGCGTCCCGTGCGGGATTCGAACCCGCGTTGCCGCCGTGAGAGGGCGATGTCCTGGGCCTCTAGACGAACGGGACCTGAGGGGGGCTTCTAATCGAGGGGTCGGGGCGCCGCAAGCTGGTGTCACGGGTGGAGGAGGATGCGGCGGAGGACCTGGCCGGTCGCGGGATCGATGACGACGAGGCGGTCCGGCTCGCCGCCGCCGGTGAGCGCAAGCGCGAGGCCGCCGGCGACGGGGACCATCGAGATGATGCGGGTGCCGGAGGGCTCGTCGAGCGGCGCGGAAGCGTGCGAGGGAGGAAGCGTGGCGAGGCGGTGGAAGACGACGACGACCAGGGTCGTCGTGCCGGCGACTATGAGGACGCCCATGACGACGACGGCGATCTTCAAAAACCGCATGCCCGCCCCGATGTTGGGTCCCCGACCCGTGTCCCTCATCCCATCGCCCCCATGAGCCACCCGTTCCGGATCGTCGCCCCGCCCGAGGCCGCCGGCCAGCGGGCGGACAAGTTCCTCGCCGGCGCCATCGGCGGCCTCTCGCGCACGCGGGTCAAGGCGCTGATCCTCGCCGGGCACGCAAGCCGGGACGCCGAGAGGCTGTCCGACCCGGCGGAGGCGGTGCGGGCGGAGGCCTGCTACGCGCTCGAACTGCCGCCGCCGGAGCCGGCGCGGCCGGAGGCGCAGGCGATCCCGCTTGCCATCCTCTACGAGGACCGGGAGCTGATCGTGCTCGACAAGCCCGCCGGGCTGGTGGTGCACCCGGCGCCGGGAAACCGGGACGGAACGCTGGTCAACGCGCTTTTGGCCCATGCCGGGGGGTCGCTCGGCGGGATCGGCGGCGTGCTACGACCGGGGATCGTGCATCGGCTGGACAAGGACACCTCGGGGGTGATGGTGATCGCCAAGACCGAGGCGGCGGAGGCGGCGCTCGCGGGCGAATTCCAGGCGCGAACCATCGAGCGGGCGTACTTGGCGCTGTGCTGGGGGGTGCCCGGGACGATGGAGGGGGAGTTCGCGGGGGCGATCGGGCGCGACCCGCGCGAGCGCAAGCGGATGGCGGTGCGGGTGGGGGGCAAGCCGGCGCTGACGCGGTATCGGGTGGTGAAGGCGTGGGGCGGGGCGCTGGCGCTGCTGGAGTGCCGGCTCGGCACGGGGCGGACGCACCAGATCCGCGTGCACCTTGCGCATGCCGGCCATCCGCTGGTGGGCGACCCGGTCTATCTCCGCCGGGTGCCGGCGGCGGCGAAGAGCCTGCCGGAGGGGTTGAGGCGACGGTGCCTCGATTTCCCGCGGCAGGCCTTGCACGCGGCGCGGCTCGGCTTCCGCCATCCGGCGAGCGGGCAGGCGCTCGCCTTCGAGACCGCGCCGGCGGCGGACCTCGCGCTGCTGATCGCCGCGCTGGACGAGGGCGGGCGATAGGTCAATAACCTTGACAGGACTAGATGGGTACTGTATAAAGCGCGCCATCCGGTCAGACAGGGCGCGTGGGCCGGATGGCCGGGCGGTTGCCGCCTTTTAAGGGGCCCGCCCGGGTCTCCCGAGTTAACGTGCCTTATGTTTTGAACGTCGAAGGTCGGACCCGCATGCCATCGGGGGGGCGGGAACCGGATGCTTCGGCCGAAAGGAGCAGCCTATGGCCGCTGCCGTTATGAACCTCGCCCCGGAGGGCAACCTCTCCCGCTACCTCCAGGACATCCGCAAGTTCCCCATGCTGACCGCGGAGGAGGAGCTGGCGCTGTCGCGCGCCTGGCGGGAGAAGGGCGACGTCGATGCCGCGCATAAGCTCGTCACCTCGCATCTCCGGCTCGTCGCCAAGATCGCGATGGGGTACCGCGGCTACGGACTGCCGCTCGGCGAGCTGATCAGCGAGGGCAATGTCGGGATGATGCAGGCGGTGAAGCGGTTCGACCCGGACCGCGGGTTCCGCCTTGCGACCTATGCGATGTGGTGGATCCGCGCCGCGATCCAGGAATATATCCTGCACTCCTGGTCGCTGGTGAAGATGGGCACCACGGCGGCGCAGAAGAAGCTCTTCTTCAACCTGCGCCGGCTGAAGGGCCAGATGCAGGCGATCGACGACGGGGACCTCCAGCCCGAGCAGGTGACGAAGATCGCCGAGATGCTCGACGTGCCCGAGCAGGACGTGGTGAACATGAACCGCCGACTGGCGGCGCCGGACCACAGCCTCAACGCGCCGCTTCGGGTCGATAGCGAAGGCGAATGGCAGGACTGGCTGGTCGACGAGACCGAGAGCCAGGAAACCGCGATCGCCGAGCGCGAGGAGCTGGATGGGCGAAAGGCGCTGCTGGCGAGCGCGCTCACGACGCTCAACGAGCGCGAGCGGCACATCCTTCTCGAGCGGCGGCTCAAGGACAACCCGACCACGCTCGAGGAGCTTTCGCAGCACTACGGCATCTCGCGCGAGCGCGTGCGCCAGATCGAGGTCCGCGCGTTCGAGAAGCTGCAGAAGGCGATGAAGGCGAAGGTCGCGGAGCGGCGGCTCGCGGCGGCCGACGCCGGCGCGGCTGCTTAGAGCTCTCCGAGGTCCCATTCCGAGACGAAGCGCGCGCGCTCGGCCTTGAGCCGGGCGGCGTGGGCGGCCGAGGCGGCGTCCAGGCCGAGGCGCAGCAGCAGCGGCGCCATTTCGTTGAGGAGCCAGCCGCCGGCGCCGGCGAGCCAGGCCGTGCCGAGGATAGCGGGATCGCCGACCAGGCCGATCGCGGCCGAGACCCCTCCCCCGCCGTGCCAGAGCGCGGCGAGCGGCGGGATCGCGGCCGCTGTGCCTGAAAGCAGGACCGCGCGGGCCATCGGCTTGCCGGGCGCTTGATCGAGCAGGAGCGAGACGAGGCCGGGCGCGAGGAGGAGGCCGACGAGCAGCGCCGGGCCGGGGACGAGCGTCGCCGCGACGCCGCAAAGAAGGCCTTGCACCCAGGCGTAGGAGCGCTCGGGCGGGGATTTGGCGGCGGTGGCCTGGGGGCGGCGGGCCATGTCAGCCGAGGGCGAGGACGGAGAGGGTCGCGGCGACGGCGACGAGGCCGATGCCGGCGGCGATCTCCTGGCCGAGGCGGCGGGCGGTCTCGGCGCGGGCCTCCGCGCCGGCGGCGATCGCCGCGAGCGCGGCATCGATGCGGCGGACCGCTTCGTCGGCCTGCTTCAGGCCCTGGGCGTCGAGGGCGCGAGCGGAAGGATCCTCGAGCAGGCGGAGCATCGCGGCGAGGTCCCCCTCGGCCGCGAGGGCGGCGAGGCGCTCTTCGAGCGCGGCGCGGCGGCGGCGTTCCTTCCAGGCGGCGAGCGACGGCGCGAGGCACGCGTTGAGCCAGCTTGCGAGGCGCGGGAGCGGGCCGGCGCGCAACGGCTCCTGGAGGCGGGCGAAGACGCGGAGCACGGCGAGCGCGGCGGTGGAGGGCGGGCCAGGGAGGGCGGCGAGCTCCGGCTCGAGCGCGGTGCCGGCATGGGCGAGGATGAAGGCCGCGATCTCGGGGTCGAGCGGCAGGCGGGTTTCGTCCTTTTCGGCCGAGTCGAGGGCGGGGAGCAGGTGCCGGAGATCGGCGACTAGGCGGCCGCCGAGGAGCGGGCTGCGGCAGGGGAGCATCGGCGCGAGGGCGTGGGCGAGGCGCGCGGTGCCGCCGGCCCAGCCGCGGGTGCGGAGGAGCATCCGGTTCTGGCGCGCCTGGCGCAGCGCGAGAGCCTGGTCGATGCGGCCGGGACGGCAGGCGGCCCAGGCGGAAATCGCCTCGGAATCGACGAGATCGGCGAGGCCCGGGAGGGATTTGCCTTCGGCGAGGAGCGGGCCGAGTCCGTCCGGCCAGAGCCAGACGCCGCGCCAGCAGAGGGGTGCCAGGGGATCGAGGATGGCGGCGGCGCGCATGACGAGGAAGGCGTCGGCGCGGGCTTCGTCCTCGAGGGCCTCGCGGCCGTGCTGCTGGACCGCGTCCTCGATGCGGTGGGCGAGCGCGGTGTCGCCGAAGGAGCGGCGGAGCCATTTGTCGACGGCGCCGAGGCGGAGCAGGCGGACGCCGTGCTGGGGCGAGCCGCCGACGGCGGCGGCGAGCGCGCGCGGCTCGAGCGCCTCCTCGGCGCCGAGGATGAGCGGCTCGGAGGCGCGGCGCGGCGTGCGCCCGACGCCGATGCCGATGCGGCCGGCGCCGGCCTCGGCGAGGGCGGCGGGCGAGGGCCGGTGCGCGGGGTCCTCGGCGAGCATGGCGCGGGCGAGGTCGCCGATGCCGGGAGGCAGGCGGTCGTCGCCGAGGATCGCGGCGAGGCTGCCGAAGGCGAGCTTGCGGCGGACGATCTCGGCAGCGTCGAGGTCCGCCATCGGCTCCTGGCCGAGGGCGAGAACCAGGAGGGTGACGCCGAGGCCATAGACGTCGTCGGCGATGGCGCCCTCGCCGCGGGCGGCGGGCGGGCAGATCGCGACATAGGGAGGCTCGTAGAGCGGCGGCTGGCGGCTTGCCGGCGGGCCGGCCCAAGCGGGGCCGAGGACGGCAGGCTCGCCGGGGCCGGCGCGGAAGAGGTTCGTCGGGCGGATCGCGCGATGGGTGAGGCCGCGGGCGGCGAGGCGGGCGAGCACGGCGGCGGCGGGACGGAGAACGTCCGTGATGAGCTCGCGGGCGGGCCAGAGCGGGCGGTCCGCGGCGAGCGAGGGCCCGGGAAGCGACGGGCAGATCACGTAGAGGGCGGGCTTGCGGCCGGGGAGGGTCGCGGGACCATGGGCGAGCGGGGAGATGAGGCCCGGGAGCGGCGAGTCGAGGAGCGCGCGGAGCGCGGCGGCACGCGGGGCCATGCCGGACGGCACTTCGAGCGCCATGAACGCGCCGGGCTGGCCGGGGCGGCTCGCGGCGAAGGCGGCCGCACCGTCCGCCACCGGCAGGGGACGGGCGGGATCGACGGCGTAGAGCCCGCCGACCAGGGCTTCGTCGGGCGATGCGTCGGCGCTCGCGCTCACCGGGCGATTCGGCGCGGATCTGGTTGAGGAAAGGATAACGAGCGGGGGCGGTTTACCCCTCGAAGGGATCGCGCATCAGGATCGTGTCGTCGCGCTCGGGGCTGGTCGAGAGGAGGGTCACCGGCGCCTCGACCAGCTCCTCGATGCGGCGGACATATTTTACCGCCGGCGCGGGGAGCTCGGCCCAGGAGCGGGCGCCGCGGGTGGAGGCTTGCCAACCCTCGAGCGTCTCGTAGAGCGGCCGGGCGGCGGCCTGCGCCGCGGGCCCAGCGGGCAGATGATCGAACCGCTCGCCGTGGATCTCGTAGCCCACGCAGATTTTGAGCTCGGCGAGGCCATCGAGCACGTCGAGCTTGGTCAGCGCGAGGCCGTGGATGCCGGCGACCGTCACCGCCTGGCGCACCAGCACCGCATCGAACCAGCCGCAGCGGCGCGGGCGGCCGGTGACGGTGCCGATCTCGCCGCCGCGCTCGCCGAGCATCCGGCCCGTCGCGTCCGAGAGCTCGCTCGGAAAGGGGCCGGAGCCGACCCGGGTGGAATAGGCCTTGGCGATGCCGAGCACGGTGCCGATAGCGGAGGGGCCGATGCCGGCGCCGATGGCGGCCCCTGCTGCGACGGTGTTGCTGCTGGTGACGAAGGGATAGGTGCCGTGATCGGCGTCGAGCATCACCGCCTGGGCGCCCTCGAAGAGGATGCGCCGGCCGGCGCGGCGCGCCTCGTCGAGGCGACGCCAAACCGGCTCGGCAAAAGGGAGGATGCGCGGGGCCAGCGCGAGAAGGCCGGCGAGCACGGCCTCCTTCTCGAATTGCGGCGCGCCGAGGCCGGCGAGGAGCGTGTTGTGGTGGAGAAGCAGCTCGTCGAGCTTGGCGGCGAGCGTGGCGGGCTCGGCGAGGTCCGCGACGCGGATCGCCCGTCGCGCCACCTTGTCCTCGTAGGCCGGGCCGATGCCGCGGCCGGTGGTGCCGATGCGCCGCTCCCCGCGGGCCGCCTCGCGGGCACGGTCGAGGGCCGGATGCATGGGCAGGATCAAGGCCGCGTTCTCGGCGATGCGGAGGCTTTCGGGGGTGACGCGCACGCCCTGGCTCTCGACCCGGGCGATCTCGGCCAGCAGCGCCTCGGGGTCGATGACCACGCCATTGCCGATGATGCCGAGCTTGCCGCGCACGACGCCGCTCGGCAGGAGGGAGAGCTTGTAGGTCTCGTTGCCGACGACGAGCGTGTGGCCGGCATTGTGGCCGCCCTGAAAGCGGACGACGATGTCGGCGCGGCTGGCCAGCCAGTCGACCACCTTCCCCTTGCCCTCGTCGCCCCACTGGGCGCCGATGACGGCGACGTTTGCCATCCTAGGGGGCCATGCTCAGGCGCCGCCGACCGGGACGGCGGCCGAGCCGCGGAGCACGTGCGTGCAGCCGAGGCGGGAGGCGGCGGACTCGCCCTCGCCGAGGGCGGCGAGGGTCGCGAACCCCTCGGCGCGGAGCCGCGCGGCGGCGGCCGGGTCGGCGCCGGAGGGGAGGAAGACGAGCGGCGCCGGGGCCGGACGCGGGGCGACGCGCAGCAGGGCATCGGAATAGAGCGTGAGGCCGGTCGCCGGCTCCCGGTCGGCGGTGAGATAGCGCCCGCCACGGCCAAGCTCCTCCGAGCGGCCGGGCGAGAAGACGGTCACGCACACACCCGTATGATAACGAAATCCTCTAAATTCAATTGGATCCACAGTGATCCGCAAGTCTGGCTCGAGGTCGCGGATGGCGGCGACGGTGGCGACGAGCTGCCCGGCGAGCGAGGCCGCCGGCTCCGGGAGCCGGGTCCCGGCGAGCGCGGCGAGCGCTCCGTCGGCCGGGCCGGCCGCAAGCAGCAGGTCAGTCAAAGTCCCGGCCATCGGCCCGCCGTGATGCGCGACGGCGGCGGCGTCCTTGCGGTCGAGCGCGTGGGCGAGGGCCTCGCGTTCTCCGCCCGCGATACCGGCCGCATCGATCAGCGCCGGAGCGAGCGGCGGCAGCGTGAGATCATAGCTCGCGCGCGCGATGCCGAGGCGCGCGAGGGCCTCGGCCGCGACCACCACGATCTCGGCGTCTGCGGCCGGGCTCAAGCTGCCGATGAGCTCGATCCCGGCCTGGCCGATCTGGCGGTCCGGGGCGATCTGGCTGCCGCGCACGCGCAGGCACTGCCCGGCATAGCAGAGGCGGAGCGGGCGCGGGCTGCCTGCGAGCCGGGTCGCGGCGATGCGGGCGATCTGCGGCGTGATGTCCGCGCGCAGGCCCAGCATGCGCTGGCTTGCCGGATCGGCGAGACGAAAGGTTTGCTCGGCGACCGCAGCACCGGAGCCCGCCAGCAGGCTATCCGCGAACTCGAGCAGCGGCGGCTTGGCACGCTGATAGCCGTGGGCGGCGAACACACCCATGACCTCGCCGACGGCGCGCGCCTCCCACTCCGCCTCGGGCGGCAGCAGGTCGCAGAGGCCGGCAGGAAGGAGCGCCGGATGCGGCGGCGGATCGTCGGTCATTGCAAGGGGTCGAGCCTGAAGCCGGGCGCCTATAGCACCCAGCCCCCAGCACAGAAACCCCGGCAAGGAAGGCCAAGGGGCTCAGCCCTTGGCAGGGGGCCAGGGGGCAAGCCGCCCCCTGGCCTTCAGCGTGCGAGCACGGCGCGGATGCGTTCGCGCGCGCCGGCGTCGGCCTCTGCCTCGGTGCGCCCGAGAGCGATGAAGCGCTCGGAAGCGGCCTCGCCGTCCTCGCCGAGATCATCGAACAGGGCGGCGGCCGCGCCCTCGTCTAAAGCGATGGGTCCACTTCCGGCGCCGGCGTTCCCGCGAATGCGTTCGCGGGGCGCCCCGATTCCGCCTTCAGCGTTCAGGACCTAGTGAAACGGATTGCCGCCCTTGCCCGCCCCGCCGATGCGGCCCGCGCATGCCCGGAACGCATCGGTCGCCCTGTTGCTTCCCTTGAGCGACACGGTGAGCGGGGCGTCGGCTCCGATCGTGACGGTCATGGCGTCGGCCTTTTCCATGGCGCCGATCATCGCCCGGAGCGAACCGGCCGTGATGGCGGCGATCGCCATGTCGTTCGTGTTGTCGCTGATCTTCAGCGTCGTACGATAGTCCCCGACGGCAAGCGCCAGGGTTCCCCCCACGTTGGCGGGCAGCGACCAGCGGATGTCCGAAAAACGCACCTCGGTCTCGATGATGTTCGCCTGGAGCCCGAACGTCTGCTCGCCGTTCCCGGAGCCGACCGCCTTGGTGAAGGCGGAGCAGATATCAGCCGGACCGCCCGAAGAATCCCTCTGTTCCGTCGCCACCCAATCGCCGCTCGCGACAAGCCGTATCCCTTCCCCTTGCGCGAGGGCCGCCCGGGGAGAAAGCACGGGCAGTCCGGCGAGGCAGGTCGCAACCGCGGCCCAGGCGAAGCGTTCCATTTACATGTGCACTCCCCGCTTGTCGCGGCACACCGCCCGGACATATGGGATTCCATGGGGAATTTCATGGAAACGGGCTCCCGAGCGTCGCGCCTTCCCACCTCCGCCGTCAAGGCACTCGCGCAAAGCCCGCGGCTTCGCACAATATGGCTGGTGACGGCGCGACGGACGAGGCTTCGCAAAGGAGGGTCTCCCAATGACGGATCGCCGCATTCGGGTGCTTGGCGTCCATCCGGGTCCGCTGATGTACACGCGGGTCTTCCTCCGGCTCGAGCCACTGGGGCTGGAGCTGGTCGCCGCCGCGGCGCTGCAAGCGGGGCACGATGTCCGCCTGCTCGATCTGCAGGTGGAGACCCACCGCCACTACCATCTTCTGGTCGAAAGCTGGCGGCCGGACGTAATCGTCTTCTCCTGCAACTACCTCGCCAACGTCCCCGAGATCGTCGATCTGGCCAAGGCCACGAAGCAGCGCCACCCCGCCTCGGCGATCGTGGTCGGCGGCCACAGCGCATCCTTCGTCGGCCCCTCCCTCATCGCCCACGCGGACGGCGCGATCGACTGCGTGCTCAAGGGCGAGGGCGAGGCGGCGCTCCCTGCCCTCCTTTCGGCGCTCCAAGCCGGGCGCCCGCTCGCCACCGTGCCGGGTGCGGTCACGGCGGAGGGTGAGGGGCCGCAGCCGGTCTTCATCGACGACCTCGACGCGCTTCTTCCGGCGCGGCATCTGCTTCGCCACCGAAGCCGCTATTTCATCGGCACGCTCGACCCCGCGGCGTCGATCGAGTTCTCCCGCGGCTGTCCGTGGGACTGTGCCTTCTGCAGCGCCTGGACCTTCTACAACCGCAGTTACCGCCTCAAATCGCCGGAGCGGATCGCCGCCGAGCTAGCCGCGATCGCCGAGCCCGGCGTCTTCATCGTCGACGACGTCGCCTTCGTGCGCGCCGAGCACGGCATGGCGATCGCCGAAGCGATCGCCCGGCGGGGGATCCGCAAGCAGTACTATCTCGAAACCCGCGGCGACGTGCTGCTCCGCCACAAGGAGGTGTTTCGCGAATGGCGGAAGCTTGGCCTCAAGATGATGTTCCTCGGGCTCGAGGCGATCGACGAGGAGGGCCTCAAGAAGTTCCGCAAGCGCGTGCCCCTCTCGAGCAATTTCGAGGCGCTCGCCTATGCCCGCTCGCTCGGCATCAACGTCGCCATCAACATCATCGCCGATCCGGACTGGGACCATGCCCGCTTCGCCACCGTGCGCCAGTGGTGCCTCGAGATCCCCGACGTCGTGAACATCAGCGTCAACACACCTTATCCCGGCACCGAGACGTGGCTGACGGAGTCGCGAAAACTCGTCTCGCGCGATTACCGCCTGTTCGACATCCAGCACTGCGTCCTGCCCACCCGGCTTCCGCTGGCGGAATTCTATCGCGAGCTCGCAACCACGCAGCAGGTGCTGCATCGCAAGCATCTCGGCTGGCGCGGCCTCAAGGAAACGGCCGGCGTCTTCGCCCGGCTCGCGCTCCGTGGGCAGACCAACTTCATCCGCAGCATGTTCCATTTCAACAGCGTCTACGACCCCAAGGCGCTGCTCGCCGACCACCACCGGCCGGTCGCCTACGAACTGCCGCCGCCACCCGTCGCAGCCAACCCCGACCGCTCCGCGCTCTACGTGCACGCCGCCAAGCCGCACCCGCGGGCGATGGCGGCAGAGTAGCAAGGGGGCCGGCTGTCCAGTGCCAGCTTTCATGGAAAGCTGGCACGGAGGTCTTCGTCCAAGTGCCTGATTCACGCCTTCGGTGATTCAACCGTCGGCGATCACGCTCTAATGCTGCGCCTCCACGTAGGGATAGCGCAGCGTCCCGTCCTTGTACGCATCGGGCCAGAGGATCACTTCCGTCTTCGGATCGGTGAACTGTTCCATCCCGTGCCCGATCACGCCCTGGAACTGCACTTCCAGCACCCGCGGCGCCACCCACTCGCCGTTCGGCCCGAACTTGATCTCGCCGACCACGGTCTGGAACGTGTGCGTGCGCATGTACGCGGCGATCTTCTGCTGATCGAGGCCGTTCGCCCCTTCGACCGCCTGGCCCAGCACCTGCAAATCGGCATAGGCGAAGGGCGGCATGTAATAGCCGAGCTGGTCCACCCCCTTGCCCTTGGCCTCCGCCTGGTACTCCTTCAGGAAATCCATCGCCGTCGGTGTGGTAAGCCCGCCCACCGGCAGCCAGAAATCGAAGTTCACGATGCCGTTCAGGAGCGGCCCAAGCTCGGTTTTGACCGACGTCGACTGCAATCCCACCATCGCACCGCCGAACAGCGTCGCATCGAGGCCGACCTCGCGCGCCGCGCGCACCATCCCGACCGAGTCCGGCGGGTAGGAAGCAACGAAGACGATATCGGGGTGCCGCGCCTGGACCGCATGCACGATCGGCGTGTAGTCCACCGTGCTCGGCGGATAGGTGCCGTCATAGATGATCCGGAACCCGTACTGCTTGGCAAGCTCGCGCGCCCCCTGCAGCGCATGAATCGCGAAATCGGCGTCGGCGCCGATCAGTGCGATCGTCTGCGGCTTCGGCGTCAGCGCCGCGCCGACCGCGAAGAAACCGTGCGAGATGCTCGCCTTGGGATCCATCCCGCCCGTCGGGATCATCGAGAAATAGTCCGGGTAGTGGAACTGGCTGTTCACCGCCAGCCCGAAGAGGCCGATGAACACCATGTTGTGCGCCATGACGATCGGCATCGCCGGGGCGATCATGTTGGTGGCATAGCCGCTGACCACGAGATCGGCATGATCGACGTCGAGCAGCTTGGTGTAGATCCCGGGCACGGTCGCGGGATTGCTCTGGTCGTCGTAATAGATGAGCTTCACCGGACGCCCGAGCAGCCCGCCGTGGGCGTTGGTGTCCTTCGCCCAGAGCTGCATCGCAAGCAGGGCCGCCTTGCCGTTCGCCGCGAGCCCACCGGTGAGCGCCATGCTGAACCCGATCGTGATCGGCTTCCCGGCTGCCCGGGCCCGGCCGCCGACGCCGGCCGCCGCCAGACCGAGGCCCATGACCTGCACGAGGCGCCGGCGCCTCCAGACTTCGAACGGCATTTCTTGTTTCCTTCCCTGGAATTGAACGTCCCGTTTCATATAACCCCCCCTCGCACGTCGGCGCCAGACGCCGCCGGCGCCGCCCCCGGGCACAGGAGGGGGGCCGCGGCCCTCACCCCCCAGCCCCTCCTCGGTGACACTGCCCGGCCCTTGCTGTAATCGAGACCGAACCCAAACCACCCACAACTCCGATCGGCCGATGACCAGCAGCAACGAGATCCGCGCCAGCTTCCTCGACTACTTCGCGAGAAACGGCCACCAGGTGGTCGCAAGCTCGCCGCTCGTCCCGCGTAACGACCCGACGCTCCTCTTCACCAACGCCGGCATGGTGCAATTCAAGAACGTCTTCACCGGCCAGGAGAAGCGCCCCTACCGCCGCGCCGCCACGGCGCAAAAATGCGTCCGCGCGGGCGGCAAGCACAACGACCTCGACAATGTCGGCTACACCGCCCGCCACCACACCTTCTTCGAGATGCTCGGCAATTTCAGCTTCGGCGACTACTTCAAGGAAGCCGCGATCGCCTTCGCCTGGGAGCTCGTCACCCGCGACTTCGCCCTCCCGCGCGAGCGCCTCTCCGTCACCGTCTACGCCGAGGACGAGGACGCAGCTTCCCTCTGGCACAAGATCGCGGGCCTGCCGGAGGAGCGCATCGTCCGCATCGCGACGTCGGACAATTTTTGGCGCATGGGCGATACCGGCCCCTGCGGCCCCTGCTCGGAGATTTTCTACGACCACGGCCCGCAAATCCCCGGCGGCCCGCCCGGCAGCGCCGAGGCCGAGGGCGACCGCTTCGTCGAGATCTGGAACCTCGTCTTCATGCAGTTCGAGGAGGGCCCGCCCGGCGTCCGCGCGCCCCTTCCGCGCCCCTCGATCGACACCGGCATGGGCCTCGAGCGGGTCGCGGCAATCCTCCAGGGCAAGCACGACAACTACGACACCGACACGCTCCGCGCGCTTATCCTCGCCTCCGCCGAAGCGAGCGGCCAGGACCCCGACGGACTCTACCGCGTCGACCACCGCGTCATCGCCGACCACCTTCGCAGCTCGGCCTTCCTCATCGCCGACGGCGTGCTGCCCGCCAACGAGGGCCGCGGCTACGTGCTGCGCCGGATCATGCGCCGCGCCATGCGCCACGCCTACCGCATGGGCGCGCGCGAGCCGCTGATGTACCGCCTCCTCCCGGCGCTGATCCGCCAGATGGGCGGCGCCTACCCCGAGCTCATCCGCGCCGAAACCCTGATCTCGGACACGCTCAAGCTCGAGGAGGGCCGCTTCCAGGCCCTGCTCGAGCGCGGCCTCGCCCTACTCGCCGAGGAAACCGAGAAGCTCGGCTCCGACGAGCCGCTCCCCGGCCCGGTCGCCTTCCGCCTCTACGACACCTTCGGCTTCCCGCTCGACCTCACCGAGGACGCGCTCCGCGAAGAGGGCCGCACGGTCGATACCGCCGGCTTCGCCGCGGCCATGGAAGAGCAGCGCCGCCGCGCCCGCGCCGCCTGGTCCGGATCGGGCGACGCCGCCACCGAGCGCGTCTGGTTCGAGGTCCGCGATACCGCCGGCGCCTCCGAATTTTTCGGCTACAGCACCGAAGCGGCGGAAGGCACGATCGCCGCACTGATCGTCGAGGGAAAGCCGGCTGCATCCGCGCCCGCCGGCAGCGCCGTCGCGGTGGTGCTCAACCAGACCCCCTTCTACGCCGAATCCGGCGGCCAGGTCGGCGATTCCGGCCGCATCACCGGCGCCGACAACCTCGTGATCGAAATCTCCGACACCCAGCGCAAGGCTGGCGACCTCATCGTCCATATCGGCCGCGTCGCCTCCGGCACCGCTCGCGCCGGCGCTGCCGTCGCCGCCGAAGTCGATCACGCCCGCCGCACCGCCATCCGCGCCCACCACTCCGCAACCCACCTGCTGCACGAGGCGCTGCGCCGCCGGCTCGGCACGCACGTCACACAGAAAGGCAGCCTCAACGCTCCCGACCGCCTCCGCTTCGATATCAGTCACCCGCACCCGATCGCCCATGGCGACCTCGCCTGGGTCGAATCGGAGGTCAACGCGCGCGTGCGCGAGAACAGCGAGGTCACCACCCGCCTGATGAGCCCCGAGGCCGCCGTCGCCGAAGGTGCCATGGCCCTCTTCGGCGAGAAATACGGCGAGGAGGTGCGCGTCGTCTCGATGGGCGCCGGCGACGAGAAGAAACCCGCCTACTCGATCGAGCTCTGCGGCGGAACCCACGTCCGCCGCACCGGCGATATCGGCCTCTTCCGCATCGTCGCGGAAACCGCGATCGGCGCCGGCCTCCGCCGCATCGAAGCCACCACCGGCGAAGCCGCCCTGCAGCGCATCGCCGAAACCGACCGCGCGCTCGCCGAAGCCGCCGCCACGCTGAAAACCCCGCCCCTCGAACTTCCCGCCCGCCTCGAAGCGCTGATCGAGGAACGCCGCCGGCTCGAACGCCAGATCACCGAACTCCAGCGCCGCCTCGCCACCGGCGGCGACGCCGCCGCGGTCGAGGAGGTCAACGGCATCCGCCTCGCCGCCCGGAACCTCGGCGAAGTCCCGGCACGCGAACTCAAGAATCTCGCCGACGCCATCCAACGCAAGCTCGGCAGCGGCGTCGTCGCCCTCGTCTCCACCGCCGAAGGCAAGGCCAGCATCGTCGTCGGCATCTCCCCCGACCTCACCGGCCGCTTCGACGCCGTCACCCTCGCCCGCGCCGCGTCCGCCGCGGTCGGCGGCAAAGGCGGCGGCGGCCGCCCCGACCTCGCCCAAGCCGGCGGCCCGGACGCCTCCCAGGCCGAAGCCGCGCTCCAGGCCGTCCGCACCGCCCTGGCCGCTTGAGAAAGCAAGGCCAAGGGGGCTCTGCCCCCTTGGAACCCCCGCCAGGGTCTGGGACCCTGGACCCCTATCGTTTTGGCGGGCGCTGAAGGCGGTTTGGGCGTTTGCGCGATGCGCAAACGCCCAAACCGCCTTCAGCGCCCGCCAAGCGAATGGGTTCCAAGGGCTCAGCCCTTGGCAGGGGGTCCAGGGGGACAGCGTCCCCCTGGCCTTCCTTCCAGCGCCTCGCGGGCCGCCGTGGCGAGCGCGTCGGCGCGATGGTTCATCGCGTCGGTTGCGTGTCCGCGCACCCAGCGCCATTCGACTTGGTGGCGGGCCGAGGCGGACAGAAGGCGTTGCCAGAGGTCCTTGTTGAGCACGGGCTTGCCGTCGGACGTGCGCCAGTTCCGGCGCTGCCAGCTCGTTTGCCAGGTGGTGATGCCTTGCTGGAGGTATTGGCTGTCGGTGTGCAGGAGCACGCGGCAGGGTTTCGTCAGCGCCTCGAGTGCGGCGGACGCGGCGGTGAGTTCCATGCGGTTGTTCGTGGTGGCGGGTTCGGCGCCGGAGAGGGTGCGTTCGTTCTTGCCGGTCCGCAGGATCGCGCCCCATCCGCCCGGTCCGGGGTTGGGCCGGCAGCCGCCGTCCGTCCAGATCTCGACGAGGGGAAGGCTCTCAGAGTCCGTAGGCATGCTCGTCCCGCGCCTCGAGGTGGAAGTAGAGGCGGCGGAGGTACTCGATCGGGTCCTTGCGTGTCACCAGCGCGCCTGCGGGCGTGTTGAGCCAGTCGTAGAGCCGGGTGAGCAGGAAGCGCATGGCCGCGCCCTGGCAGAGGGTCGGGAGGGCTGCGCGCTCGGCCGGCGAGAGCGGGCGCACCGCGTCGTAGGCGCGCAAGAGCGCGCGCGCCTTGGTGACATTGCAGGAGAAGTCGGTCTCGAAGCACCAGGAATTGAGGCAGATGGCCACGTCGTAGGCGAAGAGGTCGGTCGCGGCGAAGTAGAAATCGATCAGTCCGGAGATTTTTCCCTCGAGGAAGAAGACGTTGTCGGGGAAGAGGTCGGCGTGGATATGCCCGCGCGGGAGGTCGGCGGGCCAGGCGGCGAGGATGCGGGCGAGGGAATTTTGCAGGTCGGCCTCGAGGCCCGGGCGGATTGTGTCGGTGCCCGGTGCGCTCGCCGCGAGCAGGCGGGGCCAGGCCTCGGGCCCGAGCGCGTTGGCCCGCTCGGGCGCGTAGCCGCTTCCGGCGAGGTGGAGTCTCGCGAGCGCTTCGCCGAGCGGCGCGCAATGGGCAAGCCGGATGCGCCGCGGCCAGACGCCGGGCAGGAAGGTGGTGATGGCGGCGTGCCGCCCGGCGACGTGGCGCAAGGCCGCGCCGTCGCGTCCCGGCACCGGGCGCGGGCAGGGAATGCCACGCCCGGCGAGATGGTCCATCAGCCCGAGGAACCAGGGCAGGTCCTCCGGCGCCACGCGCCGCTCGTAGAGTGTGAGGATGAAGTCGCCCGCGCTCGTGCGCAGCGCGTAGTTGCTGTTCTCCACGCCCTCCGCGATCCCGCGGAAGGCGACGATGCGCCCGATATCGTATTCGGCCAGGAACTCGGCCACCGCCTCGTCCGAGACCTCCGTATAGACGGCCATCGCGCGGAAATCCTTCTCTTCCCTGCCAAGGCGCGGGGAAGCTGTTGAAGCGGCGGCTTGGATCGGGCATGGTGGCGCGCCCGCACGATACGCGCGCGGGAGAGAGCGGGGCGGATGATACGTCCCGCCGCCGAAGGCGCAACCGGCCCCCGGAAACGCTCAGGCAGAGAGGACCGCGCGCGAACGGGTCTCTGGAAAGCCGGCGGCAGCCTGTGCCTCGCCGCCGCACCGACGGAGTAAGGAGCTTTCGGGCTCCGAATCTCTCAGGTCCCGCGACAGAGGGGGGTCTTTTCCGCCGGCAGGGGGCCGGAGGAGGGGCCACTCTGGAGCGTGCGGTGACCGATCAAGAGACCGAACTGGCGAGAACCCCGCTCGATGCCCTGCACCGCCGGCTCGGCGCGCGCATGGTTCCCTTCGCCGGCTACGCGATGCCGCTGCAATACGCCGCCGGCATCATGGCCGAGCATCTTCATTGCCGCGCCCAAGCCGCCCTCTTCGATGTTTCGCACATGGGCCAGGCGAGCCTCGAGGGCGAAGGCGCCGCGGCCGCGCTCGAGCGCCTGGTCCCCGGCGACATCGTCGGCCTCAAGCCGGGGCGCCAGCGCTACACGCTCTTCACCGACAATGCGGGCGGCATCCTCGATGATCTGATGGTCGCTCATCTCGGCGCCCGGCTCATGCTGATCGTCAATGCGAGCCGCAAGCAGTTCGATTTCGCGCATGTCGCGGCGGCGCTGTCGGCCGCCGTGCAACTCGTTTTGCAGCCGGATCGTGCGCTGCTCGCCCTGCAAGGGCCGGAAGCGGCGAAGGTGCTCGCGCGACTCGATCCCGGCGTCGAGGCGCTTCCATTCCTCGGCGTCGCGGAGCGGCGGCTCGCGGGCGCGCCCGCGGTCGTCACCCGCTCCGGCTACACCGGCGAGGACGGGTTCGAGATCTCGCTGCCGGCGGAGGCGGCGGAACAGGTCGCGGAGGCGCTGCTCGCCGCGCCCGAGGTCCGTCCGGCCGGGCTCGGCGCCCGCGATTCGCTCCGCCTCGAGGCCGGCCTCTGCCTCTACGGCGCCGACATCGACACGACGACGACGCCGATCGAGGCCGGTCTCGGCTGGACCATCGGCAAGCGCCGGCGCGCTTCGTGGGATTTTCCCGGCGGCGAAACGATCCGCGCCCAGCACGACAATGGCGCGGGGCGGCTCCGCGTCGGCATCCGCCCCGAGGGCAGGGCGCCCGCCCGCGCCGGTGCGCCGCTCCTCGACCCATCGGGTGCCGAGATCGGCCGCATCACCTCCGGCGGCTTCGCGCCCTCGCTCGATGCGCCCATCGCCATGGGCTACGTCGCCTCCGCCTTCGCCCCCGACGGCACGAAGCTCGCCGCGCTCGTGCGCGGCAAGGCGCTGCCCGCCGCCGTCGCGCCAATGCCCTTCGTCCCGCATCGCTACCCTCGCTGAAGGATCTTCGCATGCCCGAGACCCGCTACACCAAGCAACATGAGTGGCTGCGACTGGACGGCACCACCGCCACCGTCGGCATCACCGATTACGCGCAAGCAGCCCTCGGCGATCTCGTCTTCGTCGATCTGCCCGAGCCCGGCCGCAAGGTCGCCGCGGGCGACACCTGCGCGGTGGTCGAGAGCGTCAAGGCCGCCTCCGACATCTATGCCCCGGTGGCGGGCCGCGTCGCCGAGGTCAACGCAGCGATCGTCGAGGATCCTTCGCTCGTCAATCGCGATCCCGCCGGCGAGGGCTGGTTCTTCCGCCTCGAGAACGTCGCCGCCGAAGGGGTCGCCGACGGCACTGATCTGATGGACGAAGCCGCGTACAAGGCTTTCCTGGAGACCCTCTGATGGAAACGCTCGCCGGGTTCGCCGCCCTCGGCGATGGCGGCACCTTCGCCTCCCGCCATATCGGCCCGGACGAAGCCGAGGTCGCCGCGATGCTCACCGCTATCGGCCGCAACAATCTCGAGGACCTCGTCGCACGCACGCTGCCCGGGGCGATTCGCAGCAGCGAGAAGCTCGATCTTCCCGCGCCTCTGGGTGAGGCGGAGGCGATGGCGGAGCTCGTCGCGCTCGCGGCCCGCAACGTCGTGAAGAAATCGCTGATCGGGCAAGGCTATCACGGCACCCACATGCCGGCGGTCATCCGCCGCAACGTCTTCGAGAATCCGGGCTGGTACACCGCTTATACGCCCTACCAGCCGGAGATCGCGCAGGGCAGGCTCGAGGCGCTGCTCACCTTCCAGACGATGATCGTCGATCTCACGGGCATGGAGATCGCCAACGCCTCGCTGCTCGACGAGGCCACCGCGGCGTCCGAGGCGATGGCGATGGCCCACGCGCTCGCCCGCGACGCGAACGATGTCCTCCTCGTCGCAACCGACGTCCATCCGCAGACGCGCGCGGTGGCGGCGACCCGCGCACGCCCGCACGGATGGCGGCTCGCCGATTTCGCCCCAGGCGATACGGAAGCGATCGCCGCCGCCCGCCCCTTCGCGGTGCTGCTGCAATATCCCGCCACGGACGGCGCGCTGCGCGATCTCGCGCCCGAGATCGCCGCCGTGCATGCCGCCGGCGGCCTCGCGATCGTCGCCGCCGATCCACTGGCGCTCGTGGCGCTGAAGCCGCCAGGTGCCATGGGGGCGGACATCGTCGTGGGCTCCGCGCAGCGCTTCGGCGTGCCGATGGGATTTGGCGGCCCGCACGCGGCTTTTCTCGCGACTCGCGAAAGCTTCAAGCGCCAGATGCCGGGCCGGCTCGTCGGCGTGAGCGTGGATGCAGCCGGCGGCCCCGCGATGCGCCTCGCGCTCCAGACGCGCGAACAACACATCCGCCGCGAGAAGGCGACCTCGAACATCTGCACCGCCGAGGTCCTGCTCGCGGTGATCGCCGGCTTCTATGCCGTCTGGCACGGGCCCGAGGGACTCGCGCGCATCGCGGCCCGCGTCCATCTCGGCACGCGCCTGCTCGCCGGCGCGGCCGTCCGCGCCGGGCTTACCCTCCGCCACGCCGAATTCTTCGACACGATTGTGATCGAAACCGGCGCGATCGAGACGGATTCCGCCACGCTGCTCGCAAAGGCCATCGATGCCGGCTTCAATCTTCGCCGCCTCGATCGGGACGCGGTCGCGATCGCGCTCGACGAGACCGTCACCCCAACGGAGCTCGAACGCCTCGCCGCCGTGCTCGGCGCTCCCTTGGGCGCGCCACTCGGCGGCATTCCCGACCCCCTCGTCCGCACCACGCCCATCCTCGCCCACGAGGTCTTCCATCTCCATCGCTCCGAGCACGCGATGCTGCGCTACCTCAAGCGCCTCGAGGAAAAGGACATCTCGCTCACGCGCAGCATGATCCCGCTCGGCTCGTGCACGATGAAGCTGAACGCGGCCGCCGAAATGATCCCGATCGGCCTGCGGGGCTTCTCCGACATCCATCCCTTCGCCCCCGCCGACCAGTGGGAAGGCTATGCCGAGCTTTTCGGCAGGCTCTCGGCCCAGCTTTCGGCGATCACCGGATTCCCCGCGATCTCGGTCGCGCCCAATTCCGGCGCCCAGGGCGAGCTCTCCGGCCTGCTTGCGATCCGCGCCTTCCACGAAGCGCGCGGCGAGGCGGCGCGCGATGTCTGCCTGATCCCCGCGAGCGCCCACGGTACGAACCCGGCGAGTGCCGCGATGGCCGGCTGCCGCGTCGTCGTCGTCGCCTGCGATGCGCGCGGCAACGTCGATCTCGCCGATCTCCGCGCCAAGGCCGCTGAACACGCTTCCCATCTCGCCGCGCTGATGATCACCTACCCGAGCACGCACGGCGTGTTCGAGGAGAGCATCCGCGAGATCTGCGCCATCGTCCACGCAAGCGGCGGGCAGGTTTACATGGATGGCGCCAACATGAACGCGCAGGTCGGGCTAACCAGCCCAGCCGCGATCGGCGCGGACGTTTGCCATCTCAACCTGCACAAGACCTTCTGCATCCCGCACGGCGGCGGCGGTCCCGGCGTCGGGCCGATCGGCGTCGCCGCCCATCTCGCCCCGCATCTGCCGAACCATCCGCTCTGTCCCGCCGCTGGCCCGGCGAGCGGCTACGGGCCGGTCACGGCCGCGCCCTTCGGCAGCGCGATGATTCTCCCGATCTCCTACGCCTATATCCGCATGATGGGCGCCGAGGGGCTCGCGCGAGCGAGTGCGGTCGCGATCCTCAATGCGAACTACATCGCCGCTCGCCTCGGCCCGCATTTTCCCGTGCTCTATGCCGGCGCGCAGGGGATGGTCGCGCACGAATGCATCCTCGATTGCCGCGCCTTCGAGCGGGAGGCCGGCATCCTCGTCGAGGACATCGCCAAGCGGCTGCAGGATTTCGGCTTCCATGCGCCGACCATGTCCTGGCCTGTCGCCGGCACGCTGATGGTCGAGCCGACCGAGAGCGAGAGCAAGCCCGAGCTAGACCGTTTCTGTTCAGCAATGATAGCGATCCGCGAGGAGATCGCGGCGATCGCCGCCGGCCGGCTCGATAAGCGCGACAACCCCCTCAAGAACGCGCCGCACATCGCCGCCGAGCTTCTCTCCGTCACCTGGCAGCACGCCTATTCGCGGAGCGAGGCCGCCTTTCCGCTGCCTTTCGTTGCTGAAGCGAAATACTGGCCGCCGGTCAAGCGGGTGGACAATGTCTACGGGGACCGGCACCTTTTCTGCACCTGCGCGCCGCTCGCCTCGTACGCGGAGGCTGCCGACTAGAAAAGCCAACAGGAGCAAGCATGGATCTCGCGCTCGCCGGCCGCACGGCGCTCGTCACCGGGGCGAGCATGGGAATCGGCCGCGCCATCGCGTGCGGCCTCGCCGCCGAGGGCGTGTGCCTCGCCATCCTCGCCCGCCGCGCGGAACTGCTCGAGACCCTCGCCGAGGACATCGTCGCCGCCGGCGGAACCCGCCCGGTCCCGATCGTCCACGACCTCACCGCGCCGGAGGCGGGGACGAAGATCGCCGCCGCGGCGCTCGCCGCCCTCGGCCGCGTCGAGATCCTCGTCAATTGCGCCGGCGGCAGCCGCCCGCTCCCGATCGACGCACCCGATTCCGCCTGGGACGAGGCCCTCACGCTCAACTTCATCCGCCAGCGCCAGCTCACCCACGCGCTCCTGCCGCAGATGATCGCGGCGAAATGGGGCCGCATCATCAACATCACCGGAAAATCCGAGCCGGACCGGCTGAACGCCGCCTTCTCCGCCAAGGCCGCGATGCACGCCTGGGCCAAGGGGCTCTCGCGCGAGGTCGGGAAATACGGCATCACCGTGAACTCGATCCCGCCCGGCCGGATCATGAGCGAGCAGATCCGCCGCAACTACCCCGAGGAGGAGCGCGCGCGCTTCTCCGCCGCCGAGATCCCGCTCGGCCGCTACGGCGAGCCCGAGGAGCTCGCGGTCCTCGCCGTCTTCCTCGCCTCGCCCCGCGCGGGCTATATCACCGGCGCGGTGATCCCGGTGGACGGCGGCCTCCGGCGCTATTCCTTCTGAGCCCGCGAATCTCCTGACCCGCCGGCTCCCCCAGCGATAGGACAAGCCATGACCGAAAGCCCTCGCGCATGAGCGCACCCAGCGTCGCCAACCGCGCCAAGGAGAAGCTCGCGGCCGGAGAGCTCGTGCTCTGCATGGCGACCCGCCAGGCACGCACGCCCGACATCGCGATGATCGCCGACGCCGCCGGCTTCGATTCCTTCTATATCGACATGGAGCACAGTACGATCACGCTCGACACCGCGGGCGCGATCTGCACCGCCGCGCTCGCCATCGGCATCACCCCGATCATCCGTGTGGCCGGCCACGCCGCGCACGACGCCTCGCGCCTGCTCGACGGCGGCGCGCTCGGCATCATCTATCCCCACGTCTCCACCCGCGAAGAGGCGGAAAGCTTCGTCGCCGCCTGCAAATTTCCCCCGCTCGGCCACCGCTCGGTGGCCGGCAGCGGCCCCGCGCAGCTCTACCGCCCGCTGCCGCTCGCCGAGGTCAACCGCGTCGGCAACGCGCTCACCCTCTCAATCGCCATGCTGGAAACCGAGGAGGGCATCGCCCATGCCGACGCGATCGCCGCCGTCCCCGGCATCGACATGCTCCTGATCGGCTCGAACGATCTCTGCACCGAGCTCGGCATCCCGGGCGAATTGCATCACCCGAAGCTCAAGGCGGCCTACGCGGCGACCGCGCAGGCCTGCGCCGCGCACGCCAAGGTCCTCGGCATCGGCGGCGTGCGCGGCGATGCCGATCTCACCGCCGAATTGCTCTCGCTCGGCGCCCGCTTCATGATCGCCGGCAGCGACGTCGGCTACCTCGCCGAGGCGGCACGGCGGGACGCCGAGAAGATCCGCGCCCTCGCGAAGAACCCGCGCGCGTGA
>DATJTV010000199.1:0-11228 GCA_035503055.1 Acetobacteraceae bacterium | reverse complement strand
TCCAATATTCCCCACTGCTGCCTCCCGTAGGAGTCTGGGCCGTGTCTCAGTCCCAGTGTGGCTGATCATCCTCTCAGACCAGCTACCGATCGCAGCCTTGGTAGGCCGTTACCCCACCAACAAGCTAATCGGACGCAGGCTCCTCTCCCGGCGACTTGCGCCTTTGACCCGAAGGTGTCATGCGGTATTAGCTGTAGTTTCCCACAGTTATCCCCCACCCGGAGATAGATTCCTACGCGTTACTCACCCGTCCGCCACTGACAGGGTTACCCCTGCCCGTGCGACTTGCATGTGTTAAGCATGCCGCCAGCGTTCGCTCTGAGCCAGGATCAAACTCTCAGGTTCATCTCAGGCTCCCGAGGAACCTTGCGGCTCCACGAAACCCCGAAACGAACGGACCCAACGCATCCGGAACCCCTTACGGAACCCCGAACGCTCATACGACGCTCAACGTTACGAACACGCTGCCTTTGCCCCGAACCGGACGAACCGCCAGGCGCTCGCGCGCCAGACCGCTCGTCCCGTGGGACGCCGCCAACGTATCCCTTTCTTCCTATGCATCTGTCAAAGAACAAAGCGCCCCCGGCCCGGCCGTCTCCGGCCGGTCCGTCACGAGGCGTTTCGCGTATGTAGTCCCCGCCCGCTTCCCTGTCAACGACAGCGCGCGGCCGCTTCGGATCGCCGCGGGCGGCGGGCTCGCGCCCGCCTCAGGCAGCGGCGGCGAGCCCGCCATTGACCGCGATTTTGAGCCCCTCGGCCCCGCCGCTCACGGTGAGCCTGTCCCCCTCCTTGAGCGAACCCTCGAGCAGCATCCCGGCGAGCGGGTTCTGCAGCTCGCGCTGGATCACCCGCTTCAGCGGCCGCGCCCCATACACCGGGTCGTAGCCCTCGGCGGCCAGCCATTCGAGCGCGCTCCGCTCGAGCACAAGCCCCACTTTCCGCTCGGCCAGGAGCGCCTTCAGCCGGGCGAGCTGGATCTCGACGATCGCCGCCATGTCCGCCCGGCTCAGCCGGCGGAAGAGGATGATCTCGTCGAGCCGGTTCAGGAACTCGGGGCGGAAGCGCGCGCGCACTTCGCGCATCACCTGCGCCTCGACCAGCGCGGCGGGTTCGCCCTCCTTCTGTGCGGCCAGCACCTCGCTCCCGAGATTGCTGGTGAGCACGATGATCGTGTTGCGGAAATCGACCGTCCGCCCCTGCCCGTCGGTCAGCCGCCCGTCGTCGAGCACCTGGAGCAGCACGTTGAACACGTCCTCGTGCGCCTTCTCCACCTCGTCGAACAGCACCACCTGGTAGGGCCGCCGGCGCACAGCCTCGGTCAGCATGCCGCCCTCGTCATAGCCGACATAGCCGGGCGGCGCCCCGATCAGCCGGGCGACCGCATGCTTCTCCATGAACTCGCTCATGTCGATGCGCACCATCGCCCGCTCGTCGTCGAAGAGGAACGCGGCCAGCGCCTTCGCGAGCTCCGTCTTGCCCACCCCGGTGGGGCCAAGGAAAAGAAAGCTGCCGATCGGGCGGTTGGGATCCTGCAATCCCGCGCGCGCCCGCCGGACCGCGTTGGCGACCGCGGTGAGCGCATCCTCCTGGCCAACCACGCGCGCACGCAGCTCCTCCTCCATCCGAAGGAGCTTGCCGCGCTCGCCCTCGAGCATCCGATCGACCGGCACGCCGGTCCAGCGCGAGACCACGGCGGCGATCGCCTCCTCGGTCACCGCCTCGTTCACCAGCCGCCCGGAGCCCTGCCGCTCCGCGAGCTTCTTCTCGAGATCGGGGATGACGCCGTAGAGAAGCTCCGAGGCGCGCGCGAGATCGCCCCGCCGCTGCGCCATCTCCACTTCGTTCCGCGCCTGGTCGAGCCGCTCCTTCAGCTTCTGCGCCTCGACCACCTGCTCCTTCTCCGCCTTCCAGGCGGCGGTCATCGCGTTGGATTTCTCCTCGACCTCGGCGAGCTCCTTCTCGAGCTTCTCCAGCCGCTCGCGCGAGGCAGGATCCTCCTCCTTCTTCAGCGCCTCGCGCTCGATCTTGAGCTGAATGAGCCGCCGATCCAGCTCGTCGAGCTCCTCGGGCTTGGAATCGACCTGCATCCGAAGCCGGCTCGCCGCCTCGTCCATCAGGTCAATCGCCTTGTCGGGGAGGAAGCGGTCCGAGATATAACGGTTCGAAAGAGTGGCAGCCGCCACCAGCGCGCCGTCGGTGATGCGCACGCCGTGGTGCAGCTCGTATTTCTCCTTGATGCCGCGCAGGATCGAGATCGTGTCCTCGACGCTCGGCTCGCCCACGAACACCGGCTGGAAGCGCCGCGCCAGTGCGGCGTCCTTCTCGATGTATTTGCGGTACTCGTTGAGCGTCGTCGCCCCCACGCAATGGAGCGTGCCGCGCGCGAGCTCCGGCTTGATGAGGTTGGAGGCGTCCATCGAGCCTTCGGCGCGGCCGGCGCCGACGAGATTGTGCAGCTCGTCGATGAAAAGAATGATCTCCCCGCTCGCCGCCTCGATCTCCGAGAGCACGCCCTTCAGCCGCTCCTCGAACTCGCCGCGATATTTCGAGCCCGCCACCATCGAACCGAGATCGAGCGCCAAGAGCCGCTTGCCCTTGAGCGCCTCCGGCACGTCGCCGTTGACGATCCGGAGCGCCAAGCCTTCCACGATCGCGGTCTTGCCGACGCCGGGCTCGCCGATCAGCACCGGGTTGTTCTTGGTGCGGCGCGCGAGCACCTGGATGGTGCGGCGGATCTCCTCGTCGCGCCCGATCACCGGGTCGAGCTTGCCCGAGCGCGCAAGCTCGGTCATGTCGCGCGCGTATTTCTTGAGCGCATCGAAGCTCGCCTCGGCGTTGGCGCTGGTGACGCGCCGGCCTTTGCGGATCTCGCCCACCGTCTTCTCGAGCGCCTGGGCCGAGACGCCGCCCTGGCGGAGCGCTCGCGCCGCCGGGCCCTCGCCCGCGGCCAATGCAACCAGCAGCCGGTCCTGGGCGACATAGTCGTCGCCCGCCTTCTCGGCCGCGCGCTCCGCGGCGTCGAGCACGCGCACCAGCTCGGGCGTCGCCTGCGGCTGGCCCGCGCCCGGGCCCTGCACCTTGGGCTGGCGCGCGATCTCCGCCTCGACCGCGCTCTTCACCGCGGCCGCATCCCCGCCGGCGGCACGGATCAGCCCCGCCGCCGCGCCCTCCTCGTCGTCGAGCAGCGCCTTCAAGAGATGCTCGGGCGCGATGCGCTGGTGGAACTCGCGGATCGCGATGGTTTGCGCAGCCTGAAGGAAGCCGCGCGAACGCTCGGTAAACTTCTCGATGTTCATCCGATCTGTCCCTTCTCAGAGGCGACGACCATGCCCGGCCCCCGAAGGCGACGCAGGCGACCTTTGTCTCAGCACATGGTAGAGCACGCTGATCGCCTCAAGGGCCTCTTTCATGCGCATTGAATACCTCTACCGGTACCCGGTGAAAGGGCTCACGGCCGAGGCGCTCGAGGAGGCATCGCTCGAGCCCGGCGGCGCGATCCCGTGGGACCGCGCCTTCGCGCTTGCCCAAGGGGATGCCAGAGGCGACGCCGGCGGTACCGGCGGCTTCGACCCCGCCGCGCCGCGCTGGCTGCCGAAGACGCATTTCATGTGCCTAATGAAGAACGCGGCGATCGCGCGGCTGCGCGCCTCGTTCAACCCGCGCACCGGCGAGCTTCTGCTGCGCGCCCCGGACGGCAAGGTGTGCGTCGCGGACGCGCTCTCGCCGGCCGGACGCGAGCGAATCGGCGCCTTCCTCACGGGCTTCCTCGGCGCCGAGGCGCGCGGCACGCCGCGCTTCCATCACGTGCCGGGCCACGTCTTCGGCGATCAGCGGCGCAAGGTGGTGAGCTTCATCAACCTGGCCAGCCTCGCCGACTACGAGCGGCGCGCGGGTGCGGCGCGCGAGCGGATGCGCTTTCGCGCCAATGTCTATTTCCGCGGCGCGCCGGCCTGGAGCGAACTTGACTGGGTGGGCGCGGAGCTGCAGGCCGGCAGCGTGCGTTTCTCCGTGCTCAAGCGTATCGCGCGCTGCCCGGCGACCGAGGTCAACCCGGCGAGCGGCGAGCGCGACGCCGATCCGGTCGCCGAGCTTGCCGCGCTCTACGGCCACCGCGATCTCGGCATCCACGCCGAGGTGATCGAGGGCGGCAGGATGGCGATCGGCGACGCGATCGAGCTGCTCGCCGGCTGATCCGGCCTTCCCGATGACTCCCGACCCGACGCGCGACGGCGCCCTCGCTCTGCTCGCAGCCGTGCTCGAGCGCCGCACGCCGCTCGACCGGGCGCTGCCCGAGCTGCCACCTATGGACGCCCGCGACCGCGCCGCCGCGCACCGGCTCGCCGCCGCCGTGCTCCGCCGCCTCGGTACGCTCGACGCCGCGCTCGAGCCCTATCTCCGCCGCGCGCCGCCGGAGACCGTGCACCACGCACTCCGCCTCGGCGCGGCCGGGCTGCTCCTTCTCGCGACACCCGCCCACGCCGCCGTCGCGACCGCCGTCGCCCTCGTGCGCCGCCACGGCTTTTCTCCGTTTGCCGGCCTCGTCAACGCGGTCCTTCGCCGGCTCGCCGCCGCCGGCCCCGCCGCGCTCGATGGGCTCGACGGGCCGCGGCTCGACACGCCCGCCTGGCTCTGGGCCAGCTGGGGCGAGCGGGCGCGCGCCATCGCCGAGGGCAACGCGGCCGAGCCGCCGCTCGACCTCAGCCTCCGCCCGGGCGCTCCCGTCCCGCCCGGCGGCACGCTGCTCCCGACCGGCTCGGTCCGGCTGCCGCCCGGCACGCTGGTCACCGCGCTCCCCGGCTTCGCCGCCGGCGATTTCTGGGTCCAGGATGCCGCCGCCGCCATGGTCGCGCGCCTCCTTGCCCCGCGCCTAGGCGAGCGGGTCGCCGATCTCTGCGCGGCACCCGGCGGCAAGACCGCCCAGCTCGCCCTCGCCGGCGCGCACGTCACCGCCGTCGATCGCGACCCCGCCCGCCTCGCCCGCCTCCGCGAGAATCTCGCCCGCCTCCACCTGGAAGCCATCACCGTGGCCGCCGACGCCACCGCCTGGACCCCCGGCGAGACCTTCCCCGCCATCCTGCTTGACGCGCCGTGCAGCGCCACCGGCACCATCCGCCGCCATCCCGATATCCTTCGCCTCCGCCAGCCCCGCGACCTTCCCCCGCTCACCCTCCTCCAGGACCGGCTGCTCGACGCCGCCGCTTCCCTCCTCGCCCCCGGCGGGCGGCTCGTCTACGCCGTCTGCTCGCTCCAGCCCGAGGAAGGGCCGGCGCGGATCGAGGCCGCGCGCGCCCGCCTCGGCCTCACGCCCCAGCCCTTCACCCCTTCCGAGCTCGCCGCGATCCCCGAAGCACGCACGGCGGAGGGCTATTTCTCGACCGATCCCGGCCTCTGGGCGGACCGCGGCGGCATGGACGGATTCTTTGCCGCCCGCCTCCGGCGGGCCTGAGAGACGGCATCGCCGCTTGTGCGGGGTGGATTCGCCTGTCTAGAAAACAACGATGGCGGAAGCTCCTCCCGCACGGCCGATCGTTGCCCCGAGCCTGCTCGCCGCGGACTTCGCCCGGCTCAAGGAGGAAGTGGCCGAAATCGAGCGCGCCGGCGCCGACTGGCTCCATCTCGACGTGATGGACGGGCACTTCGTGCCGAACATCAGCTTCGGCCCGCTCGTCCTCAAAGCCCTCCGACCCCATTGCCGCCTGCCGTTCGACGTGCACCTGATGATCGCGCCGACGGACGCCTATCTGCCATCCTTCGCCGAGGCGGGAGCCAATCATATCAGCGTGCACGCCGAGGCCGGACCGCACCTCCATCGCTCGCTCGCTGCGATCCGCGGGCTCGGGCTGAAAGCGGGCGTCGCGATCAACCCCGCGACACCAGCCGCCGCGATCGCCTCGGTGCTCGACCTCATCGACATCGTCCTCGTCATGACCGTCGATCCGGGCTTCGGTGGCCAGTCCTTCCTCGCCTCGCAATTGCCCAAGATCGCGGAATTGCGGGCGATGATCGCCGCCAGCGGCCGGGACATCCGCATCACCGCGGACGGCGGCATCACGCACGCCACCGCCGGCCTCGCCCGCGAAGCCGGGGCGGACGTGATGGTCGCCGGCACCTCGATCTTCGGCGCCACCGACTACGCGGCCTCAATCGCCGCCCTCAGAGCCCAGCCACCGGCCCGATGAGCGGGACCGATCCCCGCCGCTGGATGCGCCACGCCCGCCGCGCCCTCCTCCGGCTGAAGCAGTTCCGGCCGCTGCACGTGCCCGACGCGCCGGCCCAGGCCTCGTTCGACCCCTGGCCCGGCGATGTCACGGCGGGCGCCCGGCTCGTCAAAGGCGAGCTCGATGTCGCCGGCACCGTGCGCGCGCTCCGCCCGGGCGGCTGGAACCTGACCAACGACCAGCCGGCGCTCCGCGCCGCCGCGCACGGCTTCACCTGGCTGCGCGATCTCCATGCGCTCGGCACCGATGCCGCCCGCTCCCGCGCGCGCACCCTGGTCGCCGACTGGATCACGATCCAGCAGACCGACCCGGTGGCGCACCGGCCGGACATCGTCGGCGCGCGCATCGCCGCCTGGCTCGGTCATTACGATTTCTTCGCCGCTTCGGCGGATGACGGATTCCGCCAGAAGCTGATGGCGCGGCTGACCGCGGACGCGCAGGTGCTCGCCGCAGCCCTGCCGGCGGAGGCGCTGGACGGGCGGGCGCTGACCGCGCTCAAGGGGCTGGTCGCCGCCGCGGTCGCCCTTCCCGAGCACACGGCGCTGCTCACCCGCGCGCTCCGCTTCCTGCCCCAGGAGCTTGCCCGCCAGGTGCTGCCCGACGGCTGCCACGCCGAGCGCAGCCCGGCCGTGCAGCTCGCCGCCATGCAGGACCTCACCGAGATCCGCGCCCTCCTGCAGAGCGCCGGCGTCGCCCAGCCCGCTTCCCTCGCCGCCGTGATCGAACGCATGGCGGTGGCTTTGCGCACGCTCCGGCACGGCGATGGCGGGCTCGCGCTTTTCAACGGCAGCAAGGAAGAAAGCCCCGAGCTGATCGACCTCGTCCTCACCCACGCCGGCCGCAGCGGCCGCGCCGTGCCCGCGCTGGCGGACGCCGGCTTCTATCGCCTCGCCGCCGGACGCAGCGTGCTGATCGTCGATGCCGGGGCGCCGGCGCCGCACGGGCTCGACCGGATGGCCCACGCGGGCACGCTCTCGATCGAGCTCTCGATCGGCCGCGAGCGGCTGATCGTCAATTGCGGGGCCGCGCCCGCCGCCTCGGAAGCCTGGCGCGAGGCTATGCGCGCCACCGCCGCCCACTCCACCCTCGTCATCGCCGACGTCAATTCCTCCGAGCTCGCTCCCGAGGGCCTGCGCCGGCGGCCCGAGAAGGTCGAGGTCGCGCGCCAGGAGGCGAGCGGCGCCCACTGGCTCGAAACCAGCCACGACGGCTGGCTGAAGCCGTTCGGCGCGATCCACCGCCGCCGGCTCTACATGGCCGAAAGCGGGGAAGACGTGCGCGGGGAAGACGCGATCGAGGCGCCCATCCCGCAGCCCTTCGTCATCCGCTTCCACCTCCACCCGGGCGTGACCGCAAGCCTCCAGCAGGACGGCGAGGCTGCCCTGCTCCGCCTGCCCTCGGGCGGCGGCTGGCGGCTGCGCGCCGAAGGGGCGCGAATGACGCTCGAGGAGAGCATCTATCTCGGCGGCAACGAGGCGCGGCGGGCCGAGCAGGTGGTGCTGAGCGGCTACGCCGACGGCCCGCAGCAAGTGAAATGGGCCGTGAGCAAAGTCGGATAGCTCACCGCGGGTGAAAGTCGTCGAGGTCACCAACACCGACTTCGCGCTCCGGCATTTCCTGCTGCCGCTGATGCGCGCCGGGCGCGCGCGCGGCCACGAGATGATCGGCATCGCCCCGGAAGGCCCGCTGCTCGACACCGTCCGCGCCGAGGGCTTCCGCGTCATCGCCATCCCATTCGCCCGCTCTCTCTCCCCCCGCGCCCATCTCGCCGCATACCGCACCCTCATCCACCTGCTCCGGACCGAAAAACCCGACCTCGTGCACGCGCACATGCTGACCAGCGGCTTCCTCGCCCGCCTCGCCGCCCGCCGCACCGGCGTGCCGCGCACCGCCTACACGAGCCACGGCTTTCACTTCCGCCAGCCCGGGCCCTGGCCGCTCCGCGCCGCAGCCTTCGCCGCCGAATGGCTCGGCGGCCGCTTCACCGACATCATGCTCACCGTTTCGGCCGACGACGCCGCCGCCGCCCGCCGCCTCCTCATCGCCCGCAACCCCCACGCCATCGGCAACGGCCGCGACCCGGCCCGCTTCCACCCCGACCCGGCCGCCCGCGCCCACCTCCGCGCCACGCTCGGCACGCCCCCCGAACGCCCGGTCATCATCATCGTCTCGCGGCTCGCCCGCGTGAAAGGCTACCCCGAGCTCCTCGAGGCCATGCGCACCCTGCCCGAGGCCGAGCTATGGGTCGTCGGCGAACGGCTCCCCTCCGACCACGGCGCCGACCTCGCCCCCCTCTTCGCCGCCTCCGGCCTCGGGTCCCGCCTCAAAATGCTCGGCTACCGCGAGGACATCCCGGCCCTCCTCGCGGCCGCGGACATCTTCGTCCTGCCAAGCCACTTCGAGGGCCTGCCGATGGTGGTGATCGAGGCCATGCTCACCGGCCTCCCCGTCATCGCCACCGACATCCCGGGGCCCCACGAACAGGTGACGCCGGGCGTCACCGGCCTGCTCGTACCACGCGGCCAAGTCAAACCACTCGCCGCCGCGCTCGCCACGCTCGCCGCCAACCCCGCGCAACGCACCGCCATGGGCGAGGCCGGCCGCGAACGCGCGCTCGCCCGCTACGACGAGGCAAAGGTGCTCGCGCGGACGCTCGATCTTTTGGGGCTCTGACGCAGGCCAGGGGCTCCGCCCCTGGACCCCGCTGGGGCCTTGAGGCCCCAGACCCCCGAACCTTTGCCCGACCCGGCCACGAGGCTTCCGCCCAGGGTCCCAGCGCTATGCCTGGCTTATCGGCGCTGCATCCGCTCTGCCCTCGGCGCGTACGCGCCGAGGGCAGAGCGGATGCAGCGCCGAACAGGCCCGCCCCCCACCACCTCGGAACCCGGCACCGCCGGTGGGGCGGCCAACATCAAAACGAATGGGTTCCAAGGGCTCGCCCTTGGCGGGGGGTGCAGGGGGGCGGAGCCCCCCTGGCCTTACGGAACGCGGTCGGGGTCATGCCGAACGCGGCGCGGAAGCGTGCGTTGAACGTCGAGAGGTCGCCGAACCCGGCGGCGAACGCGATGACGGCGATCGGTACGTCGGTCGTGCAGAGTTGGACCGCGGCGCGGCGCATTCGGAGGGTCAGCACGAGCTGGTAGGGCGTGAGGCCGAGGGCACGGCGGAAGGTGCGGAGGAAGTGGTAGCGGCTCATCCGCGCCACGCGGGCGAGTGCTGCGAGATCGAGCTTTTGGTCGAAGTTTTGTTCGATATGGCGGAGCGTATCGCTGATCCGGCTTCGGTCTTTGGGGGACGGCGTAGGGAGCGGGCGGGCGCTGGTGGCGAGCGTGGCGAGGACGGTCTCGGCGAGCCGGATCGCCCATTCCTCCATTGCCATTCGGTTGGCGCTGCGCGCCCGCGTGCAGCCCTCGATGAGCGGCAGGGCGAGGCGGGGGCCGGCCGGGAGCATCGCGGCGGGAAAGCGGAATCGGGAGGAGCCTGCGGCGCTTGCCGCGATTTCGGCGAAGAGGTCGGGGGCGAAGCGGAAGGCGAGGCAGCGGTCGCCGGTGGTGTGCTCGTGCCCGCAGACGAAGCAGGCGCCGGCGTCGCCGAGGAGGAACGCGCCGGGGTAGAGCAGGGCGTCGCCGGAGTGGGTTCGATAGCGGAACGAACCGGCGAGGACGAGGGCGATGCTCACATCGCCGTGCCGTTCCTCGAACGGGCGGTCCCGCGGGCCGAGATGGCAGACGACCTCGCTAACGCCCCAGCCGGCGCCGGTGGCGATGGTATGTGCGACCGGCGCTCCGGGCGGCCGGGCCGACGCTCCGTCCTCCATGCGCTGAGCCTAGCAATTTTCCCCAAGCGGGAAACCATGCGCCCGGCCATGTTCCGAACACACTCTCTGCAAGGAGGATCCGATGTTCGACCACGTCTCGATCGGGGTGCGCGATATCGCACGCACCAAGCGCTTCTACGACGCAGCCCTTGGGCCGCTCGGCTACAAGTGCTTGAGCGAAGGGGCCGATTCGCTCGGCTATGGTGCGGATGGGGCCCATTTCTGGATCAGCGTCACTGAAAAGCCGGTGCCGGCCGATCCGAAATCGGGCCTTCATTTCTGTTTCAGCGCGCCCAGCCGCAAGAGCGTGGACGCGTTCCATGCCGGGGCGCTCGGGGCGGGCGGGAAGGACAACGGCAAGCCGGGGCTGAGGAAGGACTACGGGCCCGGCTACTACGCGGCCTTCGCCGTCGATCCGGACGGCTATCGCCTGGAGGCTTATTGCGCAGGGGCTTGATTGGGGGGAAGAACGACCCCTGATTCCGGCGATGTCGCGCGTCCGGCGCCGGATGTGCGACAGTCCCGGAACCGATGAACGCAATCTCCCAGAGCCTCTTCCATCCCGCTGTTGCGGCCTGGTTCGCCGGGCGGTTCGCCGCGCCCACGCAGGCGCAGGCCGCGGCGTGGCCGGCCATCCAGGCGGGCCGGGATACGCTGATCGCGGCGCCGACCGGCTCGGGCAAAACGCTGGCGGCCTTCCTCGCCGCGATCGATGCGCTGCTCCGCCAGGGGCTTGAGGGTCCGCTGCCGGATGCGACACAGATCGTCTATGTCTCGCCGCTCAAGGCGCTCTCCAACGACGTGCAGCGCAATCTCGAAGCGCCGCTCGCCGGGATCAGGGAGTGTTTGCGCGAGCGGGGGCTCCCCGATGTCGAGATCCGCACCTGGGTGCGGACGGGCGATACGCCCTCCGGCGAGCGCGAGCGCATGCGCCGCCGCCCGCCGCACATCGTCGTCACCACGCCCGAATCGCTTTATGTCCTCCTCGGCTCGGAATCCGGCCGGTCGATGCTCGCGAGCACGCGCTGGGTGATCGTGGACGAGATCCACGCGATCGCGGCGAGCAAGCGCGGCGCGCATCTCGCCCTTTCGCTCGAGCGGCTGGCCGCGCTCTGCGAGGGGAAGCTGCTGCGGATCGGCCTCTCGGCGACGCAGAACCCGATCGAGGCGATCGGGCGGCTGCTGGTAGGCGT
>DATJTV010000198.1:0-2083 GCA_035503055.1 Acetobacteraceae bacterium | reverse complement strand
AGCCTTTGCATTCCATTCCCTTAAGAGAATGGGGTCTGGGGCCTATGGCCCCAGCCTTATCCTTATCTTCTCTTCGCCTTCCGCGGGAGCTCGTTCGGCGTGAGTAAGCGCTCCGCGCGCTAGCGAACCTCGTTGACGTAGCAGAGGCCGGCGGTGGCCGCACGGTGATGGGCAAGGATCACCGGCGCGCCCGCCTGATCGTACGCGATCTCGTCGATGACAAGGATTGCGGCCCGGGCGGGAAGTGCCAGCAACCGGCGGTCCTCGGCCCGCGCCGGCTCGGCGGTGAGGCTCTCGCGCACCGCGGAGATGCGGATGCCGTACCGTTCCAGAAGATACAGATAGAGCAGTTCGGGCACGTCGGGCGCGCGCTTCGGGAAATCCGGCAGGCGCGCGGCCGGCAAAAGGAGGCGCTCATGCATCGCAGGGCGGCCCGCGACACTGCGCAGCCGATGGATGGAGATCAGTGGCGAGCGGAGAGGAAGACCGAGGCGCGCGGCGTCCTCCTCGCCGGCCGCGATGTGGCGGAGACGGAGGATTTCCGGCGTGGAGCGGAGCTGGCTTCCGTCGGCGCCATGCAGCCGGAAATACTGAAAGAAATATCGGAGGTTGTGGTGTGGCGTCCGGCCGGTCACGACGGTACCGCTCTTGCGCCGGCGCGCCAGCATCCCCTCCGCCGTGAGATCGGTGAGCGCATGGCGCACGGTGCCGACGGCGACGCCGTAGTGGCGGGCGAGCGCGATCTCGCTTGGAAGCTGGCTGCCTGGCTTGTAAGTGCCGAGCAGGATCGCCTCCGAGAGCTCGCGCTTCACGTGCTCATAGAGCGGCAGCGGGCGAGCGACTTGCGCTCGGGCGTCGGTTGGGTTCATATAAACATTATAGAAATGTATGCCGGCCCCGGGAAGCTCGTGTCTGCTGCCGCCAAAACCGCCCCTCTCGAGAAGGCCCTCGCCCGCATTGCGGGCGGGGCGGAGCGCGCCCTTGCCGATCTCGCCCGCATGCTCGAATGTGACACCTCCTTCCCGCCCGGAACCGGCTACGGGGCGTTCGCCGATCTGATGGAGCCTCGCCTCGCGAAGCTGGGCTTTGCCGTACGGCGGGTGGTGGTGCCCTCTTCGCTCTGCGGCGAGGAGGCCGAGCGGGTCAATCTCATCGCCGCGCGGCAGGGCGACCACCCCGTCTGCAGCCTCTATTTCCACGTGGACACGGTGCCGCCGGGCCCCGGCTGGAGCGTGCCTCCGCTCGCCCTGACGCGCGTCGCCAACCGGCTCTATGGCCGCGGCAGCGCCGATATGAAGGGGACGATCGCGGCGGCGCTGCTCGCGCTGGACGCGGCGGCGGCCGCCGGGCTCCCGCTCGCCTATGAGCCCGAGCTTCTCCTCTGCACGGATGAGGAGGGCGGGCTCTATCCGGGGATCCGCCATCTCGCCGAGCAGGGGTTGATCGGCGGGCATCTCCTGAGTTTCAACGGCAGCGCGGCGCCGCGCATCTGGGCCGGCTGCTTCGGCAGCTTCGATCTTTTGATCCGCGTCGAAGGAAAGGGCGGACACTCCGGTGACGGCCGGGGAAGCCGGAACGCGATCGAACTCGCGCTGCCGCTGCTCATGCAGCTGGCCGCGCTCAAGCGCGAGGTAGAGGCGCGGCGCTCGGCACTGCCGCCGCGGCCGGGGCAGGAGAAGCTCGCGGCGCGGCTGACCATCGCCGCCGCCCACGGCGGCGACAAGGGCTCCGCGGTGCCGGCGCTGTTCGAGATCCTGGTCAATCGCCGCTACGCGCCCGAGGAGGAATTTTCCGCAGCGTACGAGGAGCTGGAGGCGGTGATCGCGGCAGCTTCAGAGGAAGCGGGCCTTCCCGTGCATACGCGTCTGCTCGGCCATCTCGCGCCGGTTTCCGATCCCACGGGGCCGCACTGGCTGCGCTGGCAGCTCGCCCTCGCGCAAGCCTTCGGCTGGCGCGCCGAAGAATTCAGCGCCTGGGGAGCCTCCTCTTCCTCGGACATGGGATGGGTGCAGCGGGCGGGAATCCGGGAGATCCTGCTCGGCGGCCTTGGCCGCCCCGACAACCATGTTCACGCGGCGGACGA
>DATJTV010000197.1:0-17291 GCA_035503055.1 Acetobacteraceae bacterium | reverse complement strand
GCCAGGAGCTGGGCTCCTGGACCCCATTCGCTCTCAGCGGCCGCCAAAACGAAAGGGTTCCAAGGGCTCAGCCCTTGGCGGGGGTTCCAAGGGGGCAGGGCCCCCTTGGTCTTTCTACGGGAGGGGCGGATGTCGATCGGGCGGTTCGATTATGTGATTGTCGGTGCCGGCAGCGCGGGGTGTGTGCTGGCCAACCGGTTGTCCGTCGATCCGCGTGTTTCGGTGCTTCTGCTCGAGGCAGGCGGGCGGGACAACTATATCTGGATTCATATTCCCATTGGTTATCTCTACACTCAGAACAATCCGCGCACCGACTGGTGTTTCAAGACCGAGCCCGAAACGGGGCTGAACGGTCGTGCGCTCTCTTATCCGCGTGGGCGTGTGTTGGGCGGCTGTTCATCGATCAATGGGATGATCTACATGCGCGGCCAGGCACGCGATTATGATCAATGGCGGCAGCTCGGCAATGTCGGCTGGTCCTGGGATGATGTGCTGCCCTATTTCCGTCGGACCGAGGATCAGGTGCGCGGTGCGGATGAGGCGCATGGCGTGGGCGGCGAGTGGCGGGTCGAGGAGATGCGGCTTTCGTGGGAGATCCTCGATGCGTTTCGTGCCGCCGCGGCGGAGATCGGAATTCCGCCGACCGATGATTTCAATCGCGGCAACAACGAGGGCTGCGGCTATTTCCAGGTGAACCAGCGGCGCGGCGTGCGGGTGAGCGCGGCCACGGCGTTCCTTCGTCCGGCGCGGGGAAGGGCGAACCTCACCGTGCTCACGGGTGCCGAGGCGCGGGCCATCCTTTTCGAGGGAAGGCGCGCGCGGGGGGTTGCGTTCGCGCGCAAGGGCATTGCCGACGAGGCCGAGGCGGGCGAGGTCGTTCTCGCCGCCGGCGCTGTCGGTTCGCCGCATCTGCTCGAGCTTTCCGGTGTTGGGCAGGGAGCGCTCTTGAAGGAGCGCGGGATCGCCGTGCGCCATGAGCTTCCGGGCGTGGGGGAGAACTTGCAGGATCATCTGCAGATTCGCATGGCCTATCGGGTGAGCCACACGCGGACATTGAACGAGCGCGCGAACAGCCTCATCGGCCGGATCGGCATGGGGCTCGAGTATTTCCTGTTCCGGCGCGGCCCGCTGACGATGGCGCCGAGCCAGCTCGGCTGCTTCACGAAGAGCGATGCGTCGCGCGACACGCCGGACCTCGAATATCACGTTCAGCCGCTGAGCCTCGATCGCTTCGACGCACCGCCGCATGCGTTCCCGGCGTTCACGGCTTCGGTCTGCAATCTCCGCCCGGAGAGCCGCGGCTCGGTGCATCTGAAAGGGCCGGAACCCGGGCAGGCGCCGGCGATCCGGCCGAACTATCTGGCCAGCGAGCAGGATCGCCGCGTCGCGGTCGCCGCGATGCGGCTCACTCGCCGCATTGCGGCGGCGAAGGCGCTCGCGCGTTTCGAGCCGGCGGAGTTCCGCCCCGGGCCGGCGGCCGAGAGCGATGAGGCGCTCGTGCGCGCGGCGGGCGATATCGGCACGACGATCTTCCATCCTGTCGGTACCTGCCGGATGGGGACGGATAAGCTGGCGGTGGTCGATCCGCGGCTTTGCGTGCATGGGCTGGCGGGGCTGCGCATCGCGGATGCTTCGGTGATGCCGGTCATCACCTCGGGCAACACGAACGCGCCCACGATCATGATTGCGGAAAAGGCGGCGGACATGATCGTCGCCGACCGCGCCGCAGGAAAGGGAAACGGTCATGCTTGCTGATTCGTCGCCCGAGATCGAGTCCGTGCGCGCGAGCCTCCGCCGCTTCGTCGCGCGCGAGATCGAGCCCGCGATCGGCGCCTTCGAGGCAAGCGGGGAATTTCCGCGCCCGCTGGTGCGCAAGATGGGCGAGGGCGGGTTCTTCGGGGCGAGCTTCCCGCCGGCCCTCGGCGGCTCGGCGCTCGGCTTCGCCGCGGTTGCCGCGGTGAGCGAGGAGATCAGCCGGCTCCGTCCCGAGTTCGGCTATTGCATGAACCTCCAGGCGATGACCTGCCCCTTCACCATCCTCAACTGGGGCACGGAGGCGCAGATCGCTCGTTTCGTTCCAGATCTGATCGCGGGGCGGAAGATCGGCATGTTCGCGCTGACCGAGCCCGGCGGCGGCTCGGATCCCGCGGGCGCGATGCGCACCCTCGCGGTGCGCCGCGGGGAGAGATATGTCCTCAACGGGGAGAAGACCTTCATCACCTTCGCCCACGCCGCCGACGCCGGCGTCCTGTTCGCCCGCACTGATCCCGCTGCCGGCCATCGCGGCATCACCGCCTTCATCGTCGAGCCCCATTCCGCGCCGGGCTATTCGGCGGTTCCGATCAAGATGCGCGGGCTCTCGCGGGCCTTGGCGAGTTGCAGCGTCCATCTCGACGATTTTCCGGTTCCGCTCGAGAACCGGCTCGGCGAGGAAGGCGAGGGGTTCAAGATCGCCATGAACGCGCTCTTCTACGGTCGGCTGACGGTGGCCGCTCGCCTCACCGGCCTCTCGCAGGCGCTGCTCGATCTTGCGCTCGACTATGCGCGGAGCCGCGTGGTGCGCGAGAGGCCGCTCGGACAGTATCAGATGATCCAGGGCCTGATCGCCGACATGGCGACCGAGACCGATGCGGCGCGGCTGCTCACCGCGCGGGCCGCCGCACTCGCCGATGCCGGCCGGCCGTTCCATGGCGCGGTGGCGCGGGCGAAATATTTCGCCTCCCAGGCGGCGCGCCGGGCGGTCCTCGCCGCGACCGAGATTCATGGCGGCTATGCGCTCGCCGAGGAATGCCGCATCGGCTATTTCGGCGCCTACGTGAACATGCTGAACGCCGGCGAGGGGACTGCGAACGTCCAGCGCATCCTGATCGCCGAGGACGCGCTCGGCTACAAAGACCCCGACCGCCATCCTCTACCGCCGCGGTTCGCGGCGGTGGAGGCGGCCTGAGCGATGCCCGGGCTCTTCTTCGAGGACCTGGCCGAGGGCCGCGTGATCGATGCCGAATGGACGCGCACCGTCACTGAGGCGGACAACGTGTTCTTCTGCTCGCTCACGATGAACGTCCAGAAGCTGCATCTCGACGCGGAATATGCGAAGGGAACCGAATTCGGCCGCCCGCTCGTCAACTCGCTCTTCACGCTCGGGCTGATGATCGGAATGAGTGTGCACAACACCACCCAGGGCACGACGATCGCCAATCTCGGCATGACCGACGTCCGCTTTCCCGCTCCGGTCTTCGCCGGCGACACGCTCCGCGTCGAGACCACCGTGCTCGCCGTGCGGCCGAGCCGCTCGCGGCCCGATGCCGGCATCGTCACCTTCCGCCACCGGGCGTTCAACCAGGCGGGCGCGGTCGTCGCGAGCTGCGAGCGGGCCGCGCTGATGCAAAAGCGCCCGGAAACGGCAGGGCCGGAATGATGCGGCTGCGCAGCCTTCTCTTCGCGCCCGGCGATTCCGAGCGGAAGATCGCCAAGGCGCTGGCCGGCGATGCGGACGCGGTGATCCTCGATCTCGAGGATGCGGTGGCGCCGCCCGCCAAGGATGCGGCTCGCGCAAGCGTCGCCGCCCTGCTGCCAGGGCTTGCCCGTGCGGGCGTGATCGTCCGCGTCAATCCCGAGAAGACGCCCTGGCATCTCGGCGATCTCGCCGCGGTGGTGCCGGGCCGGCCTGCCGCGATCCTGCTGCCGAAATGCGAGGGGCCCGAGGCGCTGCTCCGGCTCGATCAGCGGCTCGCCGCGCTCGAGGCCGCCGCGGGGCTGGTGCCCGGCGACATCGCGACGCTAGCGCTGGTGACCGAGACCGCCGCCTCCGTGCAGGCGCTCGCGCGCTTCGGCCCGGGGCTACCGCGGCTCATCGCGCTTTCCTTCGGAGCGGAGGATCTTTCCGCCGATCTCGGGATCCGCCCGCGCCTTGCGGGCGGCGGTTTCGCTCAGCCGATCGCGGTGGCGCGCGCGCTCACGCTGATCGCCGCGGCGGCCGCCGGCGTCGCCGCGATCGACACGCCGTTCCCGGATCCGCGCGATCCGGCGGGCCTTGCGGCCGAGACCGAAGCGGCCGCCGCCGACGGCTTCTCCGGCAAATACCTCATCCATCCCGACCAGATCGCCCCGGCGCATGCCGCCTTCACGCCCTCGCCCGAGCGGGTGCGCTGGGCGCGCGCTGTCGCCGAGCTTTTTGCCGCCAATCCCGAGGCCGGCGTGATGGTGCTGGAGGGGCAGATGATCGACCGCCCGCACCAGAAGCTCGCGCTGCGCATCCTCGCCGCCGCGGGATGATGCCCCCCGCGCGCCGCGCGGCCATTCTCAACGGCTTTGGCATGACGCTCGGCGACGGCGTGATCGGCCTCACCGCGCTGGTCGCGGCGCTGGCCGCCGGCGCGCTCGAAGGCAGGCGGCCGCTTCTCGTGCGCAAGAAGCTGTTCGGACGCAGGCTGATCAACGCGCTCTACGAAGCGGCCCGGCTGTTCGCGGACGTGACCTGGTTCCCCTATCGCGCCGCCGCCCGACCGCCTTTCGAGACTCGCATCGATATCCGCGAGTTCGCCTTCGATCCCGCGTTCCGCGGCACCGCGATGGTCGATTTCTTCCTGGCCCGGCTCGGCGCCGATCCTCGCGCCATTCCTGCTTGCGCAAAGCGCAACCGCTGGCTCGCGGCCGCGCTCCGCCCGCGCCGGCCCATGGGCCTGCCGCGGCGCTACGTGCTCGTCTGCCCGCGCGCGGCGATGGCATTGCGCACGATGCCGGCCAAGGTGCACGCCCGCCTGCTCGCCGCGCTGCTTTCCCTCCAGGACCTGCCTCTGGTCACGCAGGGAATGCCTCCGGCGCCGCATCCCCGCATCCTCTATCGGCCCTCGGTCGCCTCGCTCGCCGAGCTCACCGGGCTCGTCGCCGGTGCCGCGCTCGTCGTTTCCACGGATACCGCGATGGTGCACCTCGCCGATGCCTGGAGCGTGCCCACGCTCGCCTTCTTCGTCACCCATCGCCCGGAATGGCGCGTGCGCGACTATCCGTTCTGCACCGCGATCAAGCTTCCCGCGGAACTTCCCGCCGCCCTCGAATTCGCGCGCGGGCCGGCCGATATCGCGGCCGCCGAGGCCGCCTGGTTCGCGCACGGCGCGGATCTCCCATGGCTCGAGCCCGCGCTCGCCGCGGCCGCGGCGGGCCGCGCGGCTTGACTTTCCGGCGTTCTTCATCACATACCGGCGCGAGCTCCGGGCAGCGAGCCGATGCGCCGCTTGCGCTTGCCGCGTGGCCCGATGCCTTCCCAGTGCGAACGGAACTTCACCGCTTGTCCGAAATCATTCTCAGCACGGCGGAGCCGCCCGCGCACGCGAACGACGCGGCCGGCGAGCCTCTGCCACTTTTTTCCGACCTCGGCCTTTCCGAGCCGACCCTGCGGGCGGTCGCCGAGAAAGGCTACCTGCATCCGACGCCGATCCAGGCGCAGGCGATTCCGGTCGTGCTGATGGGCCGGGACGTGCTCGGCTGCGCCGAGACCGGGACCGGCAAGACGGCCGGCTTCACCCTGCCGATGATCGATATCCTGAGCGGCTCGCGCGGGCGCGCGCGCATGCCGCGCAGCCTGATCCTCGAGCCAACGCGCGAGCTCGCCCTCCAGGTCGCCGAGAACTTCGTCCTCTACGGCAAGCACCAGAAGCTCACGCACGCGCTCTTGATCGGCGGCGAGAGCGTTTCCGACCAGCGAGAGGTGCTGGCGCGCGGAGTGGACGTGCTGATCGCCACGCCCGGCCGCCTGATCGACCTCTTCGAGCGCGGCGGGCTTTTGCTCACCGACACCCGCATCCTCGTCATCGACGAGGCGGACCGGATGCTCGACATGGGCTTCATTCCCGATGTCGAGCGCATCGTGGGGCTGCTCCCGCGCAAGCGGCAGACGCTGCTCTTCAGCGCCACCCTCGGCCCGGAAATCCGCCGTCTCGCCGATGCCTTCCTCGACAACCCGAAGCAGATCACGGTCGCCCGGCCGGCCTCGGTCGCCGCCACCATCACCGAGCGGCTGGCCCTCGTCGCCGAGCACGACAAGCGCGAGGCGCTGCGCCGGCTGGTTCGCGAGGAAGAGGTGCAGAACGCCCTCGTCTTCTGCAACCGCAAGCGCGACGTCGATATCCTGCTCCGCTCGCTGCTCCGGCATAACTTCAGCGCCGGCGCCCTACATGGCGACATGGCGCAGGCGGTGCGCTTCGCCACGCTCTTGAAATTCCGCGCCGGGGAGATCCGCCTGCTGATCTGCAGCGACGTTGCCGCGCGCGGCCTCGACATCGGCGGGCTTTCCCACGTCTTCAACTTCGACGTCCCGCACCATGCCGAGGATTACGTCCATCGCATCGGCCGCACCGGGCGGGCGGGGCGCGAAGGCCGGGCGTTCACCCTCGCCACGCCCGCGGACCAGCTCGCCGTCGAGGCGATCGAGAAGCTGACCGGCCACGCGATCCCGCGCCTCCAGGTCGAGGGGCTCGACCCGGTCGATTGGGCACCGGAGGAGGGGAGGTCGCGCGGCCGCCGCGGCCGCGGCGCCGGCGCCCGAGCCTCCGGGACTTCCGGGCGGGCCGCTGCGCCAGGCGCCTCGTCGAGGCCCTCGCGCCCTGCCAAGGACGCCCGCCCGGGACCGGCACCTTCATCGGCACCTCGCCCCGCCGCCCGCCGTGCGGAGCCGCCGCCGCGGCGGGAGCAGCTCGCGCCGGAGCCGGCCAAGCCGGTCGTCGGCTTCGGCACGGACGTGCCCGCCTTCATGCGCATCGCTGCGCGCGGCGCCGGCCCGCTCGAGGACTGATCCTAGCCCCAGCCATGAGCCCCGAAGCGCCCACCCCACGCCCGAGCGCCGGAGCATCAAGGCACCGCTTCGCGCCCTTCACCTGGGACGACCCGCTCCGCTTCGACGAGCAGCTCAGCGCCGAGGAACGCCAGATCCGCGACGCCGCCCACGCCTACTGCCAGGAGAAGCTCTTTCCGCGCGTGCTCGAGGCAAACCGCCATGAGCGCTTCGATCGCGCCATCCTCGACGAGATGGGCGCAATGGGCTTCCTCGGCGCCACGCTCGAGGGCTATGGCTGCGCCGATATCGGCATGGTCGCCTATGGGCTGATCGCGCGCGAGGTCGAGCGCGTCGATTCGGGCTACCGCAGCGCTTTCTCGGTGCAATCCTCGCTTGTCATGTTCCCGATCCACGCCTTCGGCTCCGAGACGCAAAAGGAACGCTTCCTGCCGCGGCTGCGGGCCGGCGCGCTCGTCGGCTGCTTCGGCCTCACCGAGCCCGACGCCGGCTCCGATCCCGCCGCCATGCGCACGCGCGCGCGCCGCGCCGAGGGCGGCTACGTGCTCAACGGCACCAAGACCTGGATCACCAACGCGCCGATCGCCGATCTCTTCCTCGTCTGGGCCAAGGACGATGCCGGCGAGATCCGCGGCTTCCTCCTTGAAAAAGGCTTTCCCGGCCTCACCGCGCCGAAGATCGAAGGCAAATTCTCGCTGCGCGCCAGCACCACCGGCATGGTGATGATGCAGGACGTGTTCGTTCCGGAGGGGAATCTTCTGCCCGGCGTGAAGGGGCTCAAAGGTCCGTTCTCCTGCCTCAACAACGCGCGCTACGGGATCGCCTGGGGCGCCCTCGGCGCCGCGGAGTTCTGCTGGCACCGGGCGCGGTCGTACACGCTCGAGCGGCAGATGTTCGGCCGGCCGCTCGCCGCGACCCAGCTCATCCAGAAAAAGCTCGCGGACATGCAGACGGAAATCACGCTCGGCCTGCAGGCGGTGCTGCGGCTCGGCCGGCTGATGGAAGAAGGCCGTGCCGCACCGGAAATGATCAGCCTCTGCAAGCGCAACTCATGCGGCAAGGCACTCGAGATCGCCCGCCTCGCCCGCGACATGCACGGCGCCAACGGCATCGTCGACGAATACCACGTCATCCGCCACGTGATGAACCTCGAGACCGTCAACACCTACGAGGGCACACACGACGTGCACGCGCTGATCCTCGGCCGCGCACAAACCGGCCTCTCGGCCTTCGGCGGTTAACGCCGCCCCCCGAAAAGACCAGGGGGACGCTGTCGCCCTGGTCTTCTCGATCAAGCGGCGCGGCGGGCGACCTCTTCGGGCGGCAGGCGCACCAGCGTCTCGAAGTCCCGGTGCAGGGTTTCCGTGATCCGGCCGGGCGAATAGTGATGTGGCCCGATCTGGCGCACCGGCGTGATCTCGGCGGCGGTGCCGGCGAGGATGACCTCGCTTGCGGTCGCGAGTTCCTCGGGCAGGATCGTCCGTTCGACGACGCGGATCTGTCGATGCCGGGCGAGGCTCATGACCATGCGGCGGGTGATGCCGTCGAGGAATCCGTCCGGGTTCGGCGTATGCAGCGCGCCGTCGATGACGAAGAAGATGTTGGCTCCGGTCGCCTCGGCGACGTGGCCGCGCCAGTCGTACATCAGCGCGTCGTCGAATCCGGCCGCCTCCGCTTCATTCTTGGCGAGCGTCCCGATCATGTAGAGCCCCGCGGCCTTGGAGGCGGTGGGCGCGGTCTCCGGCGAGGGGCGCTTCCACGTTGCGATGCCGAGACGGATGCCCTTCAGCCGTTCGGCGCCGAAGAGGTTGGGCCACGGCCAGGCGGCGATCGCGAGGTGGATCTTGGTGTGCTGCGCGGCGACGGCGAGCTGCTCGGACCCGCGCCAGGCGATCGGCCGCACATAGGCGTCCGAGAGGCCGTTCGCTTCCACCACGGAAGCGCAGGCGGCGTCGATCTCGTCGGCGCTCCAGGGAATGGCGAAGCCGAGCAGGCGGGCGGAGGCGAGCAGCCGCTCGGTGTGGGTCCGCAAGCGGAAGATCGTGCCGCCGTAGGCGCGCTCGCCCTCGAAGACAGCGCTCGCGTAGTGCAGGCCGTGCGAGAGCACGTGCAGTTGGGCGTCCCGCCAGGGGATCAGGGCACCATCCCACCAGATGGTCCCATCGCGGTCGTCGAAAGGAATGAGCGTCACGGACCAGTTTCCCGCAATTTTGTTGCTCTGACTTGCGGGACCGTAAAAGCTGGAGCATATTAAGTCAACGAACCTGTCGTAATGTTCCGGGTATGCCTGCCATGTCCGACCGGAAAGGCGATCAGCCCGTCCGTCCGTCCTCTTTGCCGCCCTCTTTGCCGACCATGGGGGCAGCCGCGCCGGCGGGCGCCAATCTTCTCTTTCTGCGCGAGGAGGAGATGCGGCTCGCGCAGGACCTGCTGTTCTTCGCCTACCGCGACTTCACGAATGCCGCCGACCTCGTGCTTGCCGAGCTCGCCCTCGGCCGCGCGCATCATCGTGCGCTGCACTTCATCGGCCGCAATCCCGGCATCAGCGTGAGCGAGCTTCTGGCGATTCTCCGCATCACCAAGCAGTCGCTCGGCCGCGTGCTTTCGCTGCTCGTCGCGCGCGGCTACGTGACGCAGACGCCGGGCCGGGCCGACCGGCGGCGGCGGCGGCTCACGCTCACGCCGGCGGGGATGGCGCTCGAGCGGCAGCTCTTCGAGCGCCAGCGCGAGCGCCTCGCCGCAGCCTACCGCGAGGCCGGCGGCGTGGCGGTGGAGGGGTTCCGCCGGGTCATGCGCGGCATCATGAACGACCTGGCGCGGGGCTACATGGACGGCGCCGAGCAGGCGGCGCGCGAGCCGCGCGCGCGTCCCGCCTGAACCGAGGGAGGGCGGGCGCGCCGTGGCGGAGGACGCCCATATCCTGGTGGTGGACGACGACGCGCGCCTGCGCGGGCTGCTCTCGCGCTATCTCGCCGAGCATGGCTTCCGGGTGACGGTGGCGGAGAGTGCCGCGGAGGCGCGGGAGAAGCTCGGCTTCCTCACGCCCGACCTCATGGTGCTGGATGTCATGATGCCGGGCGAATCCGGGCTCCAGCTTGCCGAATCCTTGCATCGGGAGCGCGTGAAGGAGGTTCCGCTCCTGCTCTTGAGCGCGCGCGGCGCGCCCGACGATCGCGTGGCGGGGTTCGAGGCCGGGGCCGACGACTATCTGCCCAAGCCGTTCGACCCGCGCGAGCTGGTGCTCCGGATCCGGGCCCTCCTCCGCCGGACCGCGCCGGCCGAGCCGCCCGCAGGCCCGCTGCCGCTCGGCCAAGCCGTGTTCGATATCGAGCGTGCCGAGCTCACGACCGAGGCCGGCACCATCCGCCTGACCGGCGGCGAGGCGGCGCTGCTGACGGCGCTCGCGCGCAAGCCGAACGAGGTGCTCTCGCGCGAGGAGATCGCAGCGGCGCTGGGCATGGAGGATGCGAGCGAGCGGGCGATCGACGTGCAGGTGACGCGGCTGCGCCGGAAGATCGAGGCCGATCCGCGCGAGCCCCGCTTCCTGCACACGGTGCGCGGACGCGGCTACGTGCTGAAGCCGGGCGCCTGATGAGGATCCGGCTGCCGCTTCCGGAACGGCTGCTGCGCCGCGTGCTGCCCCGCTCCCTGCTCGGGCGGAGCCTCTTGATGATCCTGCTGCCGCTGGTCCTTCTGGAGGCGGTGACGCTGCAGATTTTCTATGGGAGCCATCTCAATCTGCAATCGCGGCGGCTTACCGGCGCGGTCGCCGGCGAGGTGGCGCTGGTGGCGCGGATGTTCGAGCGCGAGCACGATCCGGCGGACCGCCGGGCGGTGCTCAGGTTCGCGCGCGAGAATCTCGAGCTTGCGATGAGCTTCGAGCCGGGGGCGGTGCTGGCGCCGCGGCCGGCGCCGGACGCGCTCGGTCCGATCGACAATGATCTGGCGGGCGCGATGGAGCAGCTCGTGCATCGGCCCTTCACCATGGCCTGGGCCGACAATCCCCTGCCCGTGATCCTCCACGTGCAGCTTCCCGACGGGGTGCTGAGGATCGCGGTGCCGCACAAGCGGCTCTATGTCGGCACGATCTATGTGTTCCTGGCGTGGGTGGTGGGCACCTCGGGGGTGCTGTTCGGCATCGCCTCCATCTTCATGCGCAACCAGGTGCGCGCGATCCGCCGCCTCGCGGGAGCCGCGGAGGCGTTCGGCATGGGGCGCGACCAGGGGGCGATCAAGCCCGAGGGCGCGATCGAGGTGCGCCGCGCCGCCTCGGCCTTCAACCGGATGCAGGAAAGGATCCGCCGCTTCCTCGCCCAGCGCACGGAGCTTCTCGCCGGCGTCTCGCACGATCTGCGCACGCCGCTCACCCGCCTCAGGCTGGCACTCGCCATGCTGCCGCCGCGGCCGGACCTGGCTCCGGACGTGGCGGCGATGACCGCCGATGTTGAGGAGATGGAGCGGCTGGTCGAGGCCTATCTCGCCTTCGCGCGCGGCGAGGGAGCCGAGCAGGTGCGCCCCGTCGATCTCTCGCGGATGCTCGAGGAGGTGGCGGCGGGCGCCCGGCGCGCCGGGGCGGATGTGAGCCTCGAGACGCCCTACGCCCTCACGCTTCCGCTCCGGCCCGACGCCGTGCGGCGTGCGATCACCAATCTCGTGGACAACGCGCAGCGGCACGCGCGGCAGATTTCGCTCTCCGCCGCCCGGCTTTCCGCCCGCAGCGTTCAGGTCACCGTCGATGACGACGGTCCCGGCATCCCGCCGGAAGAGCGCGAGGGCATGTTCCGCCCCTTCCAGAGCGGCCCGGCGGGCGGGACCGGCCTCGGGCTCGCCATCGCGCGCGACATCGTCCGCGCCCATGGCGGCGAGATCCTGCTCGAGGAGAGCCCGCTCGGGGGCTTACGGGCGCGCATCCGCCTCCCGGTCTGACCCGAACCGGCCGGCCGCGGTTGGTTTTCTCGCGTGATTCACGCCTTCGGCGATCACGCTCAGCGCTGATAGGGCAGGGGCAGCAGCAGCGCAGCGGGGAGCCGCACCAGGCCGGCGGGCCCGGGGAGGATCACGAGGGCGTCGGGGGCATGGTCGGCGAGCATCTCGCGGCAGGCGCCGCAGGGCGGCACGATGGCGGGGTGCGGGGGCTCCTTGTCGGGCTTGGGCTGGCGGAGCGTGACGATGGCCGCGATCGTGCCGTCGCCTTCGATCAGGGCGCGGCCGAGCGCCGTCGCCTCGGCGCAGATCGAAAGCCGCCCGACCGTGGCGCCGAGATGGAGGCCGGTGAAGATGCGGCCGCTGCCGTCGCGCGCGGCCGCGGCAAGGCGGTGGCGCCAGGGATGGAAATGACGCCGCAAAGCCGCCGCCGCCGCCGCGATCAGCGCGTCGTCCTCGGGGTCGAGGGGGAGGCCGGTGGCGAGCGGTTCAGTCAGCCGCTTCGGGCTCCTCGGCGAGGTCGGTGGCGGCGAGCATGGCGCCTGCCACGATGCCGGCCTCGGCCCGGATCTTGCTTTCAATCGCGCCCGCGGCTTCGGGATGCTCGCGCAGATAGCGCTTCGCGTTCTCCCGCCCCTGGCCGATGCGCTGCGAATCGTAGCTGAACCAGGCGCCCGATTTCTCGACCACACCGGCCTTGACGCCGAGATCGATCAGCTCGCCCGTCTTGCTGATGCCTTCGCTGTACATGATATCGAACTCGACCTGGCGGAACGGCGGCGCCATCTTGTTCTTCACCACCTTCACCCGCGTCTCGTTGCCGATCACCGCCTCGCGGTCCTTGACGCTGCCGACGCGGCGGATATCGAGGCGGATCGAGGCATAGAACTTGAGCGCGTTTCCGCCGGTGGTGGTCTCCGGGTTGCCGAACATCACGCCGATCTTGAGGCGGATCTGGTTGAGGAAGATGAGCAGCGTGTTGCTGCGCGAGACCGTGCCGGTGAGCTTGCGCAGCGCCTGGCTCATCAGTCGCGCGTGCAGGCCGACATGGGTATCGCCCATCTCGCCTTCGAGCTCGGCGCGCGGCACCAGCGCGGCGACGCTGTCCACCACCAGCACGTCCACCGCACCGGAGCGGACGAGCGTATCGGCGATCTCGAGCGCCTGCTCGCCGGCGTCGGGCTGGCTGATGAGGAGATTCTCGATATCCACGCCGAGCTTGCGCGCGTAGGTCGGGTCGAGCGCGTGCTCGGCGTCGATGAAGGCGCAGGTGCCGCCGAGCTTCTGCGCCTCGGCGATCGCGTGGAGCGCGAGCGTGGTCTTGCCGGAGCTTTCCGGGCCATAGATCTCGACGATCCGCCCGCGCGGCAGGCCGCCGATGCCGAGTGCCAAGTCGAGCCCGAGCGAGCCGGAGGGGATGACGTCCACGGGCTCGGTTCCGGCGGTGGCGCCCATACGCATGACCGAGCCCTTGCCGAAGGCACGCTCGATCTGTGCCAGCGCGGCATCCAGCGCCTTGTTCTTTTCCATTGACGACCCCCGTTGGTGAGCGCCCGGCAACTTGCGGCTGAGCGGAGACTCGCATGCGCACCCGCGAATTGTCGAGTACGTTGGTTTACAGAACAAACTCGCAACGGATTTATGGGAAGCCCGTTAAGAAGTCGATCCCTTTTTGTTCTTTTTCAACTAACGCGTGTAACACTCCGGAGAGATTCAATCAAGAGGTAGTAGCAGCCACCGCCCCGGCGGCGGCAGAGACGGCCGAGAGCAGGCTGGCGAGACGGTAGGGCTTGGCGAGGAAGATGATTTTCTCCGCCGCCAGCCCGAGTCGGGCCTTCTCGTCCACGTACCCGGAGGCGAGGATGGCGGGCAGGCCGGGCCAGCGCTCGCGCAGACGCCGCACCAGGGTGGGCCCGTCCAGGCCGGGCAGGGCGAGGTCCGAAACGAGAACATCCGGGCGGGCGAGCCGATCGAGATTCGCGAGCACCGACTCGGCCGACTCGGCGACATGCACCACCCATCCCTGCTTGCGGAGCGCGAGTGCCGCGACGCGGCCGACCGCGGGCTCGTCCTCGACGAGGAGTGCGGTCCGCCCGGGCCCGGCGGGCTCCCCGGGCAGCTCCTCGCACGGGAGATGGATGCAGAACCGCGTGCCGTGGCCGGGCTCGCTCGCCACGCCGATGAAGCCGCCGGCCTCGCGGACGATCGCCTGCACGCCGGCGAGGCCGATTCCGTGGCCGCCCTCCCCGGCTCGCGTGGTGAAGTGGGGCGCGAAGATGCGGGGCAGCAGCGCGGGCGCCATGCCGCATCCGGTGTCCGCGGCCTCGATCGTCGCGTAGCGTCCGGGCGGGATGGTGCCGCGGGGGCGCGCGAGCGTGGCCTCGCCGGTGCGGAGCCGGAACTCGCCCCCCGCTTCCATGGCCTTGCGCGCATTGACCGCGAGGTTGACGAGCACCCGGTCGAGCTCCGCGGGATCGATCCGCACCATGGGCCCGGGCTCCTCGAGCGCGAGGACGAGGCGGATCCGGCTGCCGAGCAGACGGCCGAGCAGCGGCGCAAGCGCGCCGATCGCCGGGCCGAGCGCGATCGCGCGCGGCTCGGCGCGCGCGCCGCCGCCGGTGGCGAGAAGCCGGCCGACCAACGCGGCGGCCCGCGCCGCGGCCGCCGCGATCTCGCGCGCGTCCTCGATTGTCGCCGGATCGCCGCCGCGGGCGAGGATCAGCTCGGCCGCGCCGGAGATCGCGGTCAGCAGGTTGTTCACGTCGTGAGCGATGAGGCGGGCGCGCCCGCCCGGCGCCCTTGTCTTCCGCGGGGGCGCCTTGCGGGCCGGGGCCATCAAAGCGCTCCGGCAGCCCGAGCGGCGCGCGCGCCGAGCCGCCAGACATAGGCGATGACCTCCGCCACCGCCTTGTAGTGCTCGGGCGCGATCTCGGTATCCAGCTCGACCTCGTAGAGCGCGCGGGCGAGCGGCGGATTGGCGAACACCGGCACCCGAGCAGCCTCGGCGATCTCGCGGATTCGCGCGGCCATCGCATCGACCCCCTTCGCCACCACCCGGGGTGCGGCCTTCTTGCCGCGCTCGTAAGCGAGCGCCACAGCATAATGGGTGGGGTTGGTGACGACCACGGTCGCCTTCTTCACCGCGGCCAGCATCCGCTTCTTCGAGCGCGCGGCGCGGATCTGCTTGAGCCGGTTCTTCAGCTGCGGGTCGCCCTCCATCTCCCGCGTCTCCTGGCGAACCTCCTCGCGGCTCATCCGCAGGCTGCCGGCGTGGCGGAGCCGCACCCAGAGCAGATCGGCGACCGTGATGAGGGCAAGGGCGGCGAGCATCGGCGCCAGCAGGCCCAGCAGCATGCTCCGCACCGCGGCGAGAAGGCCCGCCGGCGAGAGGAAGGCGGCGCCGGCGACCGCCTGCATGCCGCCGGCCAGCACGCGCCAGGCGATGAAACCGAGGATCGCGAGCTTGGCGAACGCTTTGCCGTGCTCGAAGAGCCCGTCGGGGCTGACGATGCGGCGGAGCCAGCGGCGCGGGTCGATCCGTCCCGGATCCGGGGCGATGGCGCCGGGCCGGAAAAGCAGGCCGGTCTGGGCGAGCGCGGTCCCGACGCCGCCCAGGAGTGCCACGGCGGCGAAGGGCGCGGCGGCGCTGAGCGCGGCGCCGGCGGCCAGCCCGAGCGCGGCGGGGCATTGGCCCGCGAGCGTGATGGTGCCGGCGTGGGCGAGCAGCGCGGCGAGCCGCGTGACCAGCGAAGCGGCCAGCGCCGGGGCGAGCATCGCCAGCACGCCGGCGGCGCCGGCCAGGCTCGCGAAGGAAGGCAGGTCGCGCGAGAGGGCGACCGAGCCTTCCTCGCGGGCGCGGAGCAACCGCCGCGGCGTCGCGGCTTCGGTGCGGCCTTCCTCGCCCTCCGCCATGGAAGCGTCCGGCTCAGCCCAGTCCGGGCAGCAGCCCGGGCGCGCCCTGCATCGCGCCGAGCCAGAGTGCGAGCAGCGTCGCGGCGAGGCCCGCGAGCAACGCGAAGCCGCCCAGGATCTGCCCCGGCAGGGAGACGAAGTAGATCGGCACCTGCGGCACCAGCCGCGCGGCGAGGCCGAGCGTCACCTGCCAGACGATCGAGGCCAGCACGAAGGGTGCCCCGATGCGCAAGCTGAGCGCGAAGGAGATCCCGACATCCTGGACGACGATGCGCGTCCCGTCGGCGGCCGCCAGCAGCGTGCCGGCGGGAATGACCCGGTAGCTCTCCGCGAGTGCGGCGACCGGCACGCCGTAGAGGCCCGTCGCCAGCACCAGCGCGGCGGCGGCGACGGCGAGGACCTGGCTCAGCGCGGTGGATTCGGCGCCCATCGCGAGGTTCGGCACGATGACGTTGGAGAGCCCGAGCATCGCCGAGATGATCTCGCCCCCCATGGCGAGCGAGAGGACGAGCAGCCGGGCGAGCCAGCCGAGCCAGAGCCCGTCGATCAGCTCGGCGGCGATCAGGGCGAAGGCGTGCCACGGGGAAGCGGGCGCCGGCGGCAGCAGAGGAAGAAGAACCGGGAAGAGCAGCGCGGTGAGCGAGAGCGCGATCGCCGCGCGCACCATCGGTGGCAGCGCCGCCTCGCCGAGCCCGGGCAGCAGCATCACCGCGCCGCCGACGCGCGCGAGCACCAGGAGCGCGCCGAAGACGAGGCCCGGAAGCGCCTCGACGAGTGCCGCGTCGGCCGCAGTCATCGTTGTGCGTTGGAGGCGCTAGCCGGAGCCGCCGATGGCGACGAGCCGGCTCAGGAGGAGCGTGGTGAAGTCCGAGAGGGTGACGAGCATCCCGTGCCCGAGCAGGAGCAGCACGCCGGCGAGTGCGAGGATCTTGGGAACGAAGACGAGCGTCGATTCGTTCACCTGGGTCATCGCCTGAACGAGCGAGATGAGGAGCCCGACGCCGAGCATGGCCAGCAGCGGCGGGGCGGCCAGCTCGAGCATCACCACCATGGCATCGCGCAGGCTGAGCGCGAGATCGGCCTCGTTCATCGCGCGCTCCTCCGAGAAACTGCCGTTAAATCGGCATGCTCATGATGGTCTGATACGCCGCAACGACCTTGTCGCGGATCGCGGTCGCGGCCTGCAGCGTGAGCTCGGCGCGCGAGACGGCGGTGACCACCGAGGTGATGTCGCCGTTGCCGGCGATGCCCTGCATCGAAGCCTGCTCCGCCTGGTTGCCTTGCGAGATCGCGCCCGAGACCGCGTGATCGAGCGCGGTGCCGAAATCGTTGCCGATGCTTTCCGAGGCGCCGGTTCCCTCGCTCGTGCGCGCATAGGCCGAAGCGGCGCCGCTCGGGGAGACACCGGATGGCGTAATGGTGAGCGTCGGGACGCCGCCGCTCATTTGAGCATGCCGATCACCCGCGTGAGCATGCTGCGGCTGACCGAGAGCACCTGAAGATTGGCGGAGTAGCTCTGCTCGGCGTCGCGCATATCCGTCATCTCGATGAAGGTGTTGACGTTCGGCACCTTGACGTAGCCGGCCGCGTTGGCCGCCGGGTTCGTCGGATCGTAGCGCAGCGGAAACGCGCTCTCGTCCTCGCCCACCTGCTTCACGCGCACGAG
>DATJTV010000196.1:0-10026 GCA_035503055.1 Acetobacteraceae bacterium | reverse complement strand
GATCAGCACGCTCAAGGTCGAGGAGCTGGTGGACGAGCTGAAGCAGGATTTCACGATCGCGCTGGTGACGCACAACATGCAGCAGGCGGCGCGCTGCGCCGACCAGGTGGCCTTCTTCTATCTGGGCGAGCTGGTGGAGGTGGGGCCGGCGGCGACGATCTTCACCGCGCCGCACGAGAAACGCACCATGGAATATATCACCGGGCGGTTTGGCTGATCATGTCGGAACCGGCCGAACATATCGTCAAGAGCTTCGAGCAGGAGCTGGTGCGGCTCGGCGATCTGATCGCGCGGATGGGCGGGCTGGTCGAGAGCGAGGTGGCGCTGGCCTCCGCGGCGGTGGTGGACCGGAACACGAGCGCAGCGACACGGGCCGTGGAGATGGATCCACAGGTGGACGGCCTGGAGCGCGAGGTGGAGCGGTTCGCGATCCGGCTGCTCGCACTCCGCCAGCCGATGGCGAGCGATTTGCGGCGGATCGTCGCCGCGCTCAAGATCACGGCGGCGCTGGAGCGGATCGGCGATTATGCGGTAAACGCGGCGAAGCGGAGCATGGTGCTCTCCGAGTCCCCGCTCGCCTTCAGCATGACCGGGCTCGCCTCGATGGCCCGGATGGTGCAGCAGAACCTGAAGACGGTGATCGACGCGGCGAGCGAGAACGATTCGGCGAAGGCAGTCGAGGTGTGGCGGTCCGACCGCGTCATCGACGACCTTTACACGGCGATCTTCCGCGAGCTCATCACCTACATGATGGAGGATCCGCGCAACATCACCTCGTGCACGCATCTTCTGTTCATCGCCAAGAACCTCGAGCGGATCGGCGACCATGCGACCAATATCGCCGAGACCGTGTACTATGCCGCGACCGGTGAAGTGCTCCCCGACGAGCGGCCGAAGGGCGTGAGCTCCGCTTTCGCGATCGAACGCCCCGAGGCGTGAGAGGGAAAGCATGGGCGAGGCACTGAACGGGCTCGGCAAACCGCTCGTTCTGGTGGTGGAGGACGAGGCGGCGCTGGCGACGATGCTGCGCTACAACCTCGAGAAGCAGGGATTCCGGGTCGAGGAGGCGGGGGACGGCGAGGAGGCGCTGATGCGCATCTCCGAGGCGAGGCCGGACCTCGTGCTGCTCGACTGGATGCTGCCGGTGATGTCGGGGATCGAGGTGTGCCGGCAGATCCGGCGCCGGCCGACGACGCGGGATCTGCCCGTGATCATGGTGACGGCGCGGAGCGAGGACCAGGACGCGGTGCGCGGGCTCAATATCGGCGCCGACGACTACATCACCAAGCCGTTCAGCGTGGACGCGCTGCTGGCGCGGATGCGGGCGCTGCTGCGGCGCTCCGGCGCGGTGCCGGCGAAGGGCCAGCTGCGGTTCCACGACATCACGCTCGACTTGGCACAGCACCGGACGAGCCGGAGCAACCGGGCGGTGCATCTCGGCCCGACCGAGTTCCGGCTGCTCGAGTTCCTGATGCAGCACCCCTGCCGGGTGTTCTCCCGCGAAGAGCTCTTGGACGCGGTTTGGGGGCCGGACATCCATGTCGAGCCGCGGACGGTGGATGTGCACATCCGCCGGCTGCGCCGGGCGCTCAACGGGCCGGGCGAGCAGGACGTGGTGCGCACGGTGCGGGCCGCCGGCTACGCGCTCGATACCGAGCCGGTTTAGATTCCTTCGGTAACAGAGGACGAACCGCGGCGGTCTCGACCACGCGGAGCGGGCGGGGCATGATGCGGCTGCCGGCGGGGCACGATCGCCCGCGCGCTGACGGAGGGGAGGGCCCATGTATTCCGATGTCTCGCTGTTCATCGACGGAACCTGGAGCGGGAGCGCGGCCGGCAAGACCATCGCGGTCATGAATCCGGCCACCGGCGAGCCGATCGGCAAGGTCGCGCACGCCGAGGCGGAAGATCTCGACCGGGCGCTCGCGGCGGCGGCCAAGGGCTTCGAGACCTGGCGGAAAATCTCCGCGTACGAGCGGGCGAAGATCATGCGCAAGGCCGCGAGCTTGATGCGCGAGCGGATCGAGCCGATCGCGCGCACCATGACGACCGAGCAGGGCAAGCCGCTGGCCGAGGCGCGGGGCGAGACCACGCTCGCCGGGGACATCATCGAGTGGTTCGCCGAGGAGGCGAGGCGGGCGTACGGGCGGGTGGTGCCGGCGCGGGCGGCAGGGATCTACCAGCTCGTCGTCAAGGAGCCGATCGGCGTCGCGGCGGCCTTCACGCCGTGGAACTTCCCGATCAACCAGGCGGTGCGGAAGATCTCGGCAGCCCTTGCCGCCGGCTGCTCTATCGTGATCAAGGGGCCCGAGGAGACGCCGGCCTCGTGCGCGGAACTGGTGCGCGCCTACGCCGACGCCGGGGTGCCGGAGGGGGTGATCAACCTCGTCTTCGGCGTGCCGGGCGATATTTCGAGCTACCTCATTCCCCACCCGATCGTGCGGAAAATCTCCTTCACGGGCTCGACCGCGGTCGGCAAGCAGCTCGCGGCCCTCGCCGGGGCGCATATGAAGCGGGTGACGATGGAACTCGGCGGGCATGCGCCGGCGATCGTGTTCGAGGACGCCGATGTCGAGGCGGCGACGAAGATCCTCTCGGCGAACAAGTTCCGCAATGCGGGCCAGGTCTGCATCGCGCCGACACGCTTCCTGGTGCAGGAGAAGGTGTACGACGATTTCGTCGATCGTTTCGTTGCCGTGGCCAAGGGGATGAAGGTGGGCGACGGGCTCGACCCCGCGACGCAGATGGGCCCGCTCGCCCATGAGCGGCGCGTGGCGGCGATGGAGGGCTTCATCACCGATGCCGTGCAGAAGGGCGCGGAGCTGGTGACGGGGGGCAAGCGGATCGGCAACAAGGGCTATTTCTTCGAGCCGACGGTGCTGACCAACGTGCCGCAGACGGCGCGGGCGATGAACGAGGAGCCGTTCGGCCCGGTGGCGCTGATCGCGCCCTTCCGCGAGATCGACGATGCGGTGAAGGAGGCGAACCGGCTGAATTACGGGCTGGCGGCCTATGCGTACACGCGCTCGGCGAAGACCGCGAACGCGGTCGCCAATGCGGTGGAGACGGGCATGATCTCGATCAACCACCACGGGCTCGCGCTGCCGGAGGTGCCGTTCGGGGGCGTCAAGGATTCGGGCTACGGCTCGGAGGGCGGGCTCGAGGCGATCGAGGCCTATCTCGTCACCAAGTTCGTCTCGCAGGCGAGCGCCTGAGGGCGCTCGTCCGGCTCAGGTCTCGCCGTCGAGGTGGTGGTAGCCGCGCACGCGATAGATGATCGCGGCGATCAGCCAGCTCGCGACGAAGATGGCGATGATCAGGAAGCCGATCGTGCCGAAATGATCGTTGAGTGAGTCCATCCCGCGCCAGAGGGCGCCGCGAAGGCCGAATTCGTCGCCGATCAGGCCGAGCGCCTCGATCCCGCCGACGAGGAGGGCGACGATGACGGAAACGGCGGTGATCGTCAGGTTGTAGTAGAGCTTGCGCACCGGCTTGAGGAAGGCCCAGCCGTAGGCGCCGAGCATCAGGATGCCGTCCGTCGTGTCGATGAGCGACATCCCCGCGGTGAAGAGGGCGGGGAAGACGAGGATCGACCAGATCGGCATGCCCTTGGCGCCCTCGGCGGCGGCGATGCCGAGCAGCCCGACCTCGGTTGCGGTATCGAAGCCGAGGCCGAAGAGGAAGCCGAGCGGGTACATGTGCCAGCTCTGCCGGACCAGGCGGAACATCGGGCGGAAGAGGCGGGCAAGCGGGCCGCGGCCGGCGAGGAGCGCGTTGAGATCCTCCTCCTCGTAGCGACCGCCGGCCGCGACGCGGCGGAAGGTGCGAAGGAGGGTCGCGAGGATGACGATGTTCATCGCCGCGATGGCGAGCAGGAAGAGTGCCGAGACGAGAGTGCCGATGATGCCGCCGATCGTCTGCAAACGGTCGAACCGGCCCTTGAGCGCGAGCGCCGTCGCGGCGATGCCGACCGAGGCGAGCACGACGATGGTCGAGTGGCCGAGCGAGAAGAAGAAGCCGACGCCGACCGGGCGCTTGCCTTCCTGCATCAGCTTGCGGGTTACGTTGTCGATCGCGGCGATGTGGTCCGCGTCCACCGCGTGGCGGAGGCCGAAGCCGTATGCGAGGAGGGCAGTGCCGAGGAGCAGCGGGTAATGGCGGAAGGAGGCGAAGGCCCAGGCCCAGGCGGCGAGGTTGGCCGCGATCAGGAGCGCGTAGATCCCGGCCACCCTGGCGGGGAGGCCGCTTCGGCGGTCGTCGAAGAGGCGTGGGAGCGCGTTCCGCAAGTGAGCTTTCGGGGGAATGGGGTGCAAGGATCAATCATACTATTTTTGTGAATCGTCCTATTGTCAATCGCGCTTGAAGGGCAAGGCACCGGGCCGGTACGCTGCTCCCGACGATCGGCGAGGCATGGAACGGATCACCATCACGATCGACGACGATCTGTTGCGCACGGTGGACGCGCTGATGCAGCGGCGCGGCTATGCCAGCCGGTCCGAGGCCGTGCGCGACATGATCCGCGACGCGGCGGCGCGCGAGGCGACCGCCGAGGGCAACACGCTCTGCGTCGCGGTGCTCGGCTATGTGTTCGAATATGAGACGCGGGGGCTGGCGCAGCGGCTGAGCCGGGTGCTGCACGAGCATCACGACCTCGTCGTCTCGGCGATGCGCCTGCCGATCGATCATGAGAGCGCGCTCGAGATTTCGGTGCTGAAGGGGCCGCTTGCGGCGGTCCGCGGGCTCGCTGATGCGATCACTGTGGAGCGCGGCGTGCGCCATGCCAGCCTGCATGTGGTGCCGGTGCGGGAATCGGGCGCGCGGCACGATCACGGCACCGGGTCGCATGCGCATATTCACGCCTGATCGGCGACCTCCTCCAGCGGCATCGGCTTTCCCGTCGCCTCGTCCAGAGCTTCGACCCGTCCCGCGCCGATATCGAAGATCCAGCCGTGCAAGCCGAGGCGCCCGCTTGCCAACGCGGCCGCCACCGCGGGGTGGGTGCGCAGGTGCTGGAGCTGGAGCGCCACGTTCCGCCGCACCATCGCGGCCACCATCTCGGCCTCCGGCAGGTCCCCGGCGATTGCGCGGACGACGCTCTCGGCCGCTTCGGCGTTGCGCAGCCACGACTTCACCGTCGGCATGCCGTCGAGGTCGTGTTTCCTGGGGTCGCAGAGGGCCTTCATCGCGCCGCAATCGGAGTGGCCGCAGACGATGATGTGCGGCACGTGCAGCGCGCTCACGGCGAACTCGACGACGGCCGAGACGCCGCCCAGCATCTCGCCGTACGCGGGGACGAGGTTGCCGATATTGCGGCAGACGAAAAGATCTCCCGGCGCCGCGTCGGTGATCATCTCCGGGCTCACGCGGCTGTCGGCACAGGTGATGAAGAGCGCTGCCGGGCTTTGGCCGGTCACCGCGAGGCGGACGAATTCCTGGCCGTGCGCGGGGAAGACGCGGTCGCGGAAGCGGCGCGCCGCCCGGACCATGCGCGGGAACCGGCCATCCTCGGTGCGGTGGGTCACGGATGGCGCCCGGGGGCGGGGAAGAAAGTGCCGGTGCGAAAGGTGCCGAGCAGTGCGAGCGAGGCGTCGAACAGGGTGAGGTTGGCCTGCGTGCCGGGGGCGACGAGGCCAAGGCGGTTGGTGAGGCGGAGGCAGGCGGCGGGGGTGGCGGTGGCCATCCGGAGTGAGTCCTCGGGGGAGGGACCGAGCCGATGGTGGGCGTTGTGCACGGCTTGCGCAAGCGAGAGGTGGGCGCCGCCGAGCCTGCCTTCGGCGTCGACGAGCCGGCCCTCGCGGAGGCTTATCATGGTCTCGCCGATGCGGAAGCGGGTGAGGGGGGAGCCGACGGTCGGCATGGCGTCCGAGACGAGGAAGAGGCGGCCGGGGCCCTTCGCGGCGAGGGCGAGGCGGAGCGGCTCGGGGTGCACGTGCAGGCCGTCGACGATCATCGAGGCGAAGCAATCGCGATCGGCCAGGGCGGCGCCGGCGGGGCCGGGTGCGCGGGCTGCGATCGGCGGCATGGCGTTGAAGAGGTGGGTGAAGCCGGCGAGGCCGGCGGCGCGGGCGCGAGAGATCTGTTCGGGGGTTGCCTCGGTGTGGCCGGCGAGGAGCACGACGCCGGCGGCGGCGAGCGCGCGGAGCGCCGGCTCGGGCACGGTCTCGGGGGCGAGGGTCAGGGTGAGAGGAAAAGGGACGGGGGCGGTGAGGAGGGCGAGGTCGCGCGGGGAAAGCGGGCGGATCGCGCCGGCGGGGTGAATGCCGCGGCGGAAGGGCGCGAAGAAGGGGCCTTCGACGTGCAGGCCGAGGATGCCGGGAACGTTGTGCGCAACGGCGGCGCGGACGGCGTCGAGGGCCGCCTCAATCTGTTCGGTGCTGCCGCTGATGAGCGTCGGAAGGAGGTAAGAGGTGCCGAGCGCGCGGTGCGCGCCGGCGATGCGGGCGAGCCCTTCTTCGCTGAGCGCATCGTTGAACAGGACGCCGCCGCCGCCGTTCACCTGCAGATCGATCAGGCCGGGTGCGAGATAGGCGGCCCCTTCGGGGCGCGCGATCGGCAACGATGGCGGAACTTTCGATGGCGGAATGATGGCGGCGACGCGATCGCCTTCGAGGATCACCGCGCGGTCGGGGAGCAGCCGCGTTCCGTCGAACAGGAACGGAGCGTGAATGGCCTGATCGGTCACGGAGGATCGAGGGAAGCGAGTGCGGCACGGAGATTCCCGCCATGCCGCGCGAGCAGAAGATCCGCCGCTTCGGGAGTCAGTCCCCTGGCGAGGACGAGTGCACGCTTGACGCTTCCCTGTGCGCGGGCGAGCAGGACCGTCGATTCCTCCTCGGTCGCGCCGGAGAGCTCGGCGAGCATGCCGATCGCGCGCCGGCGCAATTTGGCGTTGGTGATCTGGAGATCGACCATCCGGCCGCGATAGACGTGGTTGAGCAGGATCATCAGGAGGGTCGAGAACAGGTTGAGCACGACCTTCTGGGCGGTGCCGGCCTTGAGGCGGGTGGATCCCGCGAGCGCTTCGGGGCCGGTTTCAACCAGCACGGGGAACTCGGCCGCGCTCAGCAAAGGAGTTCCGGGACTGTTCGCTATGGCGATGGTGAGCGCGCCGGCGCGGCATGCCGCGTCGAGGAATGCCACTGTATAGGGTGTCGTTCCGCTGGCGGCGACGGCGAGGACGACGTCCGGCGCCGCGATCGCGATGCGGGTGACGGCATCGGCAGCGGATCTTTCGTCATCCTCGGCATTTTCGACGGAGCGGACGAGCGATTCGGTGCCACCGGCCGGCAGGAGCAGCGCGCGTGCGGCGGGCCAGCCGAAGGTCGGGCCGAGCTCGGCTGCATCCTGCGCAGCGATGCGCCCCGAAGTGCCCGCACCGGTGTAGACAAGTCGGCCTTTCCCGGAGGCAAGGCGGGCGGCGGCCGCACGGCAGGCGGCGGCGAGCGGGCGGAGCGCGGGCCGAACCGCGGCGACGGCGGAGGCTTGCTGCTCCCAGAGCATTTCGAGCGCGGTTTCCGGCGGCCAGGCGTCGAGATCGGCGAAGCGGGCGTCCGCGGATTCGGTGGCGGGACGGGTGGAATTCGTGCGCGCAAGATTTTTCATCAAAAGGGCTGGCCGAATCTCATCTCTTACTCTAAAAGGCCCGTCCGGCGCACAATTTGGGAGAGCGCCGATTTTCTCCAACGAAAGGGCGGCAACGCGCACGCCACGGCGTGGCGCTCCGCGAACAACGAGGGTGCGATGTCTAAAGCGTTCATAGCCCAAGTACTCCAAGAATCCGCCGAGCTTTCGGGCGTGGCGGCAAATCGTGCCGCTGGCGAACTGATGGGGGCGATCGTCAAGGAACTGAAGAAGACCGGCAAGTTCAAGCTGCCGAGCTTCGGAACGTTCACCGTGCGCCGGACCAAGGCGCGCAAGGGCCTCAATCCCCGGACCGGCGAGGCGATTCGCGTGAAGGCCGGAAAGACAGTGCGTTTCAAGGCTTCGCCTTCGCTCAAGAAAGCCGTTTGATCGCGCCGGGCGGGGGACCGACGGTCCCCCCCCAACTTGCCGTGGCCTGGCCGCATCGCGGGCTCGATCATCTTTGTATATGTATTATAGTACTATTCATCCGAATGAGCGGACCACTCGAAAATCGGCAGGCGGCCTTAGCGAACGGCGCTGACGCCGATCTTACAATAAAAAATACCATAGCATACAACATACGATAGCAAACAAACGGAGCGACGCGGGGGCATCTCCACCAGGCGCAACCATGCGCGCGCTGGTCGCTTTGTGCTGCGGCTGCGAGAGTGGGAGCCATGCGCGGCACAGATCCTGGTCCGGGGCCCCGACGCTGGCGCCGGGCCAAGAGAAGCGCAAGGAGGAGGTGATCCATGGAAACGATCCGCCTGACCATGGCCCAGGCGCTGGTGCGCTATCTCGCTGCCCAGCGCATCGACACCGAGGCCGGCGAGGTTCCGCTTTTCGCCGGGGTGTGGGCGATCTTCGGCCACGGCAATGTCGCCGGGCTCGGCGAGGCGCTCGCCCAAGAAGGGGACGCGCTGCCGACGTTCCGCAGCCATAACGAGCAGGCGATGGCGCACGCTGCGATCGCCTTCGCCAAGGCTTCCGCGCGGCGGCGGATGATGGCGTGCACGACCTCGATCGGGCCGGGCGCGACCAACATGGTGACGGCGGCCGCGGTTGCGCATGTCAACCGGCTGCCGGTGCTGTTGCTCCCGGCGGACGTGTTCGCCTCGCGCCGGCCGGATCCGGTGTTGCAGCAGGTGGAGGATTTCGGCGACGGGACGGTCTCGGCCAATGACTGCTTCCGCCCCGTGTCGCGCTATTTCGACCGCATTCTTCGCCCCGAGCAGATTCTTGTTGCCCTGCCGCGGGCGATTTCGGTGCTGACCGATCCGGCCGCGTGCGGACCGGTGACGCTGGCGCTCTGCCAGGACGTGCAGGCGGAGGCGTTCGACTGCCCGCGCGCGTTCCTCGCCCCTCATGTCTGGCGGATCCGCCGCCCGCCCGCCGATCCGGTGGAGTTGGCGGCTGCGACTGCGGTGTTGCGGGCGGCCGAAGCGCCACTCGTCATCGTGGGCGGCGGGGTGGTCTATGCCGGGGCGGGGGTGGCGCTCGGGCGGTTCTGCGAGGCGCACGGGATCCCGTTCGCCGAGACGCAGGCGGGGAAGGGCGCGCTGGCGGCGGGGCATAGGCTCAACCTGGGCGGGATCGGCGTCACCGGGACGGCGGCTGCCAACGCGCTCGCCAGGGAGGCCGACGCGATCCTGGCCGTGGGCACGCGGCTCGGGGATTTCACCACCGGCTCGCGCGCGCTCTTCCGGCGAGCGGGACGGCGGATCGTCGGGCTCAACGTGCAGCCCTTCGACGCGGTGAAGCATGCGGGTCTGCCGCTGGTGGCCGATGCGGGGGCGGGGCTCGCGGCGCTGGACGAGGCGCTGGAAGGCTGGCGCGCACCGGCTGCGTGGGAGGCGCAGGCGGGGGCGGAAATCGCGGCGTGGCGGGGGGTGGTCGCGCGGGCGAGCACGCAATCCAACCGGGCGCGACCGAGCGACGCCGAGGTGATCGGCGCGGTCCGGCGGGCGGCCGGGGCGGAGGGGATCGTCGTCGCGGCAGCGGGCGGGCTGCCGGGGGAGCTGCACAAGCTCTGGGAGAGCCGCGTTCCGGGCGATTACCACCTCGAATACGGCTATTCCTGCATGGGCTACGAGATCGCGGGCGCGCTCGGCGTCAAGATGGCGCTGCCCGACCGGGAGGTGATCGTCGCGCTCGGCGACGGCTCCTATCTCATGATGAATTCCGAGATCGCGACCGCCGTCATGCTCGGGATCAAGCTCATCGTCGTCATCAACGACAACAGAGGCTTCGGCTGCATCAACCGGCTGCAACAGGCGACCGGCGGGGCGCCGTTCAACAACCTGCTGCGCGACGCGCGTCAGGAGCGCATGCCCGAGGTCGATTTCGTCGCCCACGCGGCCGCCTTGGGCGCGCAGGCGGTCAAGGTCGCCTCCGTCGACGAAT
>DATJTV010000195.1:0-38403 GCA_035503055.1 Acetobacteraceae bacterium | reverse complement strand
CCCGGTGCTGTTCAGCCAGCCGCGCATCGGCAGGGATGGCATCAGGTTTCGCATGTATAAGTTCCGCTCGATGCGGACCGACGCGGAACAGCTCCTGGCGAGGAACCCGGAGCTATATGCCAAGTACGTTGCCAACAATTTCAAGATTCCAAAAGGTGAAGATTTCCGCGTCACCCGTCTCGGTCGATTTCTCCGTGCGACCAGCCTCGATGAGCTTCCGCAGCTGTGGAACGTTCTCAAGGGCGAGATGAGCCTCGTCGGGCCGCGTCCCGTCGTTCCGGACGAGATCCAGCGCTACGGAGAGTTCGCCCCGCTGCTTCTTTCGGTCAAGCCGGGCGTGACCGGACATTGGCAGACCAGCGGCCGCAGTCGGATAACGGAGTACTCCAGAAGAGTGGTGCTGGATATGGAATATATCCGTGACCAGTCTTTCCGGACAGACGTCGAGATCCTGATCCGCACGGTAGGGAAGGTTGCACGACGGGAAGGGAGCTACTGACCGGCCCCGTGGCGGACGGTCCGGTGCGTACGAAGGGATTCGGGGGTGCATCTCACTTCAACCGGCATTCTGATCATTCCGCTGAGCTTGCTGGTGTTCTTTCTGGCGCCAGGCAGGCTCGGGCAGTGGGCAATTCTCGTCTCGGCGCTGGGGGCCGCTTCGGTCCTCGATGTCGGTGGCGGATTTCCCGTGGGCATAACGCCCTACTTCTTTGTCGCGGCCCTGATTGGGGCACGCGTCATCGGGCAGATGCTGACCGGCCGATTGGGCCTGCCGGCGAACAGGGCGATTCAGGGCCACCTGCGGGTGCTGGTGCTGTTTGTCGCATGGGCGGTGGTGTCGGCCTTGGTACTCCCGATCCTCTTCAGCGGGATGCCGGTAGATCTCGGGCGCGCCGGCGTGGACACGACGTATTTCTACCTGGTTCCGCTGCGCTGGAGCTTCAGCAACGTCGGTCAGGCCGGATACCTCGTGCTCGATCTCTGCGTGGTACTTTTCTTTCTGCGCAACGCACAACGGCCCGGTTACGTCGAGGGGCTGGTCCGGGCATTTACCTGGTGCGGGCTTCTCGTGACCGCGGTTGGCGTCTACCAGCTCCTTTCCTATCGGACCGGTGTCCCGTTCCCGGACAGCTTCTTCTACAGCAACAAGGTCTGGGCCCAGCTTAACGGCGAAAACATCGCGGGAAGCTGGCGGATCAACGCGACCTTTCCAGAGGCGTCATCGGCGGGCGACTTCTTCGCCATGTGGTCGGTCTTCGAGCTGATTCTGGCAGAGCGAAGCGGGCGCGACGGAGGGAAACACTGGTGGTTTGCGCTTGCCGGCAGCTTCATGGTGGTGACCACAACGTCCACGACCGGATACCTCGCCGTCGCGGTCGCCTGGTCGATCTTCATCTGGAAGTATTTCGTTTGCGGGCTCTTGCGGGGGAGGGTGGCGGTCAAGGCCCTGCTCGCGGCGGTGCTATCGGTCGCCGGAGTGGTTGCGGCGTTCCTCCTGGGCGGCCACAGCGCGTCCCTGCTCGATACGGTTGTTCTGAACAAGATGCAGTCTTCGTCCGCGGTGCACCGGTTTGCTAGCGTCTACGACAGTATCTATATATTTGCACAAAGCTTCGGCTTGGGTGTGGGCCTCGGCTCGGATCGGGCTATGAGCTCGGCCGCCTACATCCTGGCCAATCTCGGGGCGATCGGCGTGGTCCTCTCCTGCTACCTGCTTTGGCAGTTGCGGGCGATGGGTCGGGAGGGCACCAAGGCCGGCCTTGGCGACGGTCGGACCGCCATCTGGTTCGAAGCGCTCGGTTGGGCGCTCGCGGTCCAGGTTTTGGCAATGCTGGAATCGGGCGCGGAAATCACCGGACCAACCTTGTGGATTCCATGGGGCATATTGTTGGCGGTCGTCCGGCGCAGGTCGCTCCGGCCCCGGCAAATACGACCTCGGGCGGAGCTCCACGCGCACGCGCTGCACGCCTGAAGTGCGAGGCGGCCGCTGCACCCGTTCGGTCTAACGAGTAGCGAGGATCAGACGGGCGACTCCGGCCTGCGCGCGGAATCGGAGGACGTTGTTCTATTCGGCAAGATCCTGGAGAAAACCAAATGGGAAGGGGCTTTCAATCATGACATCTTCCTTCGCCGCGATCCGCCAGCCGCCCGGCTGTGCAGAGCCGGCTCCGGTTGGGAATGGGAAAATCGACGAAAAGCGAAAAGGCGTGCTTGGACTAAGGCGGAGGCTTTGTGCGCGCCTTTGGCCACGGCGGCTTGCCTCAGTCGAAAGAATCAATCAGGCTGCAGACTTCGTGAGGTTCGTGGGCGATCACGAGGCAGCCATCGTGGGCGAAGATCGCAGGCAAGTATGGCGTGCCGCGTACGACCGTATTGATCGGCCCATCAGCTATCTTGAGTTCGGCGTCTACCAGGGTGAGAGCATCCGGTTTTGGAGCGACATAGAGCGCCACCCCGACAGCCGGTTCATCGGATTTGATAGCTTCACCGGCCTGCCGGAGCACTGGAATGCCTGCTATACCAAAGGAGCATTCAATGTCGGCGGTGCGGTGCCGGAAGTCCCCGACCATAGGGTCCGTTTTGTGAAGGGTTACTTCCAGGAGACGCTGCGGCCTTTCCTATCCGGGTTCACACCTCGAGGAACCGTCGTCGTAAACAATGATTCCGATCTTTACTCCTCCTCTCTCTTCACCCTCACTACGCTCGATCACCTTCTCACGAGCGGAAGCATTCTGATTTTCGACGAGTTCGCCGACCTTCAGCACGAGTGGCGAGCATTCAGTGACTACGTCGCGGCCTACGGTCGCCGCTATGCGGTGATCGCGGCAACTGCCGACTTCGTTCACGTTGCCATGCAGATTCTATAGCCGTGCGGATCGAAGCGGACACTTGATACCCTCCGGCTTGGCTGCGTTTCGCCAACTTCGGCTGGGCGGGCCGGACTCTTCCGTCCGATTGTGACCAGCGGAGCGCGATCGGCGGAGGTGGGATACGCGGAGGCGTGACGCATCCGATCCGGCCAGGAACAAGCGCGCGGGCACCCTCGGTGAGCGCGCTGCGGAGCATACGTGATGAGGTTGTTTGCGTTGGACGGCACAAAGGTGTTTGTGTTCCTTGCCTATGTCTTCGATGCGGAGAAATGGCGTAAGCGCGTCGCGCAAGGCGAGATACCGGGCATGAACGACGCGCTCCCCTACGGGTATCATCACGCGGCAGGCGGGGGATGGTCCATCGAGTTCTCGAAGGACGCGGACGAGGGCGCGATTGGCCGGCTGGCCCGACGGGCCTTGATGCGGGTTTTTGGCTTCGATCTCATCCACGCGTGGCACAATCGGCGTTCGCTGCTGTCCGCCCATGTCATCTGGACGCATACCGAGCGCGAGCATTTGGCGGCGCTCGCTTTATTCGTGCTGCTCGGGCGGCGGAAGCGGCCGAAGATCATTGCGCAATGCATTTGGCTGTTCGACCGCTGGCACCGCCTCTCGGCGCCGCGCCGCGCCGTCTACCGCTGGCTTCTCTCGCGGGCCGATGTGGTGACGACGCATTCGCGGTCGAATCTGGCGATTGCCCGCGAAGTGCTGCCCGCAAGCAGAAGCGAGTTGCTGCTGTTCGGTTGCACGTGTGCGGAAGACCTCAGGCCGATCCACCGGGAGCCGGTGCATCGGCCGATTCGGGTGGCCTCGTTGGGCGGCGACATGCACCGGGACTGGGCTACGCATCTTAGTGCCTTTGCCGGGAGACCGGGATTCGAGCTGAGGATTGGAGCCAGCAGGGCACGGCTTAGGGTGGAAGAAGGGATGGAGAATGTGAGCGTCCGCGAGGCGCGGTCGGTTGGAGAGGTAAGAGAGCTGTATGATTGGGCAGATATCGTCGTGGTTCCACTGAAGGAAAATCGGCACGTATCCGGAATTACGGTCATCCTAGAGGCGGTGGCTTCCGGCGTCCCGGTGGTGGCGTCCGACGTAGGCGGGCTTCGGGATTATTTTGCGGAAGGGGAGGTGTGCTACGTGCCGGCCGGCGATCCTGTGGCGCTGAGGGGCGCGGTCAGGCGACTTGCTCGTGACGAGGAGCGCCGGGCGGCAATGGCGGCAGCGGCGCAAAGGCGGCTGGTCGAAGGCCGACTGACTTCGCAAGGGTACGCGCTGCGGCATCGAGAGCTGAGCGAGGAGATTCTCGGGGTTCGGGCGGCGGAGAGCGGACGCGCGACGGCAGCGGCGTTGGGCTAAGGCCCGTTTATAGTCACGGGGCCCCAGAAGGAAGGGGCAGCGGCGAAGCGAGCGGAGGCCGGGTCAGTGCGCCGTCCATACGGAGCCGTTGCAATAGGCCGGTACCGAGACCGTGCCGCCACCCGTCAGGACGCCATCGTAGGTGGGAGCGGCGGCGTCGGAAACCGCGTACATCTCGCCCTTTGCGGCCGGGTTGCAGGGTGGCAGGGACGCAACGCTGCTGAGCGGCAGCCGCAGGCCGCCGGCGGCGCCGATGCCTGCGGGGCTGGCGATGGCGTTGGTGAGGTGGCGGATCATTCGATTGCCGTTGCCTTCGATGGCTTGCAAGTTCACATGCGCAGGCCCTCCCGATGCGCGATTGATGAACAGGAAGTTCGTGACGGGATGATTGGACCAGATGCTTGCGCCGACGATCGTGACGTTGGCGCTCTGCGGCCAGAGGCCGATCATCGACGGATCGCTTCCGTGGGTAAGCCCAAGGAGAAAGGTGATGTTGTTCATCATCAAGTTGACCGTGCCGTAAGGACTGAAGACAAAATTTCCTGAGCGCTGCTCGAAATGAACGTTGACGGCATGCACGTTAATGCCGCCGCCCTTTATGCCGATATGATTATAGTCGATTGAAGAGTTTGCGATGAAGAACTCGGAGCCGGCATCGTCTTCGATGCCGGTTCCGTTGTTGGCGATGGTGCTATCGGTTATGCCCATTGCCTCGCCGCTGTTGACGACCCCGGCAGGCGCGTCCATTCCCGTCTCGTTGCCCATGATCTCGGAGCCTTCGAAATGATCCATCCATGCGTTGTCGCCGAACTTGACGCCGACGTGAAAGTTGGCCACCAGGATGTTGCTGAACACTTCGCCGTCGGCGAAATCGGTTCGCGGGCCGAGGGAGCCGGATGGGTCGCCACCCAGGTAGAGACCGATGCTGCTGCCACCCTTGCCGGGGCCATCGATCGCGATATCGGCAATCCCGCCGGTCGCATAATTGCTGTTGGTGTCGCTGACGATGACGCAAGCGGCCGCGACGGAGGTGCATGACAACCGTGAGGCAGTCGACTCCGACCCGACAAGGCGCTGCGTCTTTCGCACCTTGATGGACGAGATCTTGTAGATGCCGGGAGAGCCGTTGGGCCGGGCCGGGAAGTAGAGCGATCCGTAGGGATGGGCGTCGAGCGCCGCCTGGATGGCGGCCGTGCTGTCGGCCCGGCCGGTCGGGTCAGCGCCGTAAGCAAGCACGCTCACCACGGCGCTCACGTTGCTTCGCGGCGCTTCGTTGACCGCTGCCGTCTGGGCGTGGGCAAAGGAAGCACTCGCGGCGGCGAAGAAGGACGCGGCAAGATAGATCGGGATATCGCGCATGCTGCCAATCCGCTTTCAACGGCCGAGCGCCGCTAGAGGAGATCGCGATCGAAGCGGAGTTTCGACATCCCGGGTGGGAATGGCAACGCAAATGTCTTTGCGCCCGGCCAAGAGCGAGAAGGCAAGCGCTTTGCGCGGCGGCGGCCGGTGCGTTCACGCGAGCCGATGTTGTCTGTCTCGGCGGCTGATCCATGCGGGTTGCTCGGACGGAGGCGCGTGATGGGATCGACGCTCGCGTGATATGGGTCGGGCCGGTTGGCGCGGATATGGGCGCGCCGCCGCGCGGATGATGTTCGTCACGAACTTTGCCGATCCTGCCGTCGTCCTTCCGCTCGCGATAATCGCGGCGGTAATGCTGGCATTTACGGGCTGGTGGCGCGGCGCGGCGCTGTGGCTGGCCGTGGTGGGCGCGACGCTTGGGACGATGGCGGTCCTCAAGATCGCGCTCTTTGCTTGTGGTCCGATGCGGTTTGGTGGACTGGTGCAGAGCCCGAGCGGGCATACGGCGTCCGCGGCGATCATCTATGGCGGGCTCGCCGCATTGGTGGCCAGGCGGTACGGCGCCGGTGTGATCCCCGCTTTTTTGCCCGCGCCGATGGCGGCAGCGCTGATCGGCTTCTCACGCATGACGCTCGATGCGCATACGCTTCCGGAAGTGGTGATCGGCGGCCTGGTCGGTTGCGCCGGCGCTCTGGCGCTGCTTCTCCTGGCGGGAACGCCGCCGCCGCGGCTGAAGCTGCCGCGCCTTTTGGGCCCCGCGTTGGTGGTCGTGGTCGTGATGCATGGCTACCAGCTTCATGCGGAAGCCGAGCTGCATGCGCTTGTGGTGCATTACCGGTGGATTGCGAGCTTCTGCGGCGCGCGCGGCGCGCCGTAGAAGAGCACCGGTCGCGGCGATGTCGGGATGGGCCCCATAGTCGCGAGGCCCGCGCCGCGTGCTCGACGTGAGTGAGCGGGTGCATTTCTGGCGGATGGGGTGGGATTCGAACCCACGAACCCTTGCGGGTTGGCGGTTTTCAAGACCGCTGCCTTAAACCGCTCGGCCACCCATCCCGCTGCGGGCGGACGGTACCGGAGATCGCGCAGGCGAGGCAATCGAGGTCCGAACGCCGCGCGCGAGGGCCCGGCGGCTTGGCAGGGAAGGGGCCTGTGCTATCCCTCCCACCCATCCGGCTGCAAAGGATGGTGCCACGTGCGGATCGCCATGATCGGAGGGGGCTATGTCGGCCTCGTCTCGGGGGCCTGCTTCGCCCAGTTCGGCGTCGAGGTCGCCCTGGTCGAAGCGGATCCCGGGCGCCTGACCCAGCTCCAGGAGGGCGGGATCCCCATCTACGAGCCCGGCCTCGAGACGCTCGTGGCCGACAATGCGAGGGCGGGGCGGCTCACCTTCGGCGCCGATCTTGCCGCCGCGCTCAAGGGTGCGGAGGCCGTCTTCATCGCCGTCGGCACGCCCACGCGCCGCGGCGACGGGCATGCGGACCTCTCCTATGTCTTCCAGGCGGTCGAGCAGATCGCGCGCGCGCTCACCCACGACACGGTGATCGTCACCAAGTCCACGGTGCCGATCGGCACCGGCCGCAAGATCGAGGCGATGCTCCGGGAGCTGCGCAGCGACCTTCGGCTCGAGGTAGCCTCGAACCCGGAATTCCTGCGCGAAGGCAATGCGATCAGCGACTTCATGCGCCCCGACCGGGTCGTCATCGGCGCCGAGACCGAGCGCGCGCGCGACGTGCTGCGCCGCCTCTACCGCCCGCTCTACCTGATCGAGACCCCCATTCTCGTCACCGCGCTCGAGACCGCCGAGCTCATCAAATACGCCGCCAACTCCTTCCTCGCGATGAAGGTCACCTTCATCAACGAGATGGCCGATCTCTGCGAGCATATCGGCGCGGACGTCCATGACGTCGCGCGTGGCATCGGCCTCGACGGGCGCATCGGTCGCAAGTTCCTCCACCCCGGTCCGGGCTTCGGCGGCTCCTGCTTCCCCAAGGACACGCTGGCGCTGGTGCGCATGGCGCAGGAGCACGACGCGCCGACGCGCCTGATCGAAACCGTCGTCGCGGTCAACGATGCGCGCAAGGCCGGCATGGCGGCCCGCGTCGTCGCCGCGTGCGGGGGGAGCGTGCGCGGCCTCGCCATCGCCGTGCTCGGCCTCACCTTCAAGCCCGAGACCGACGATATGCGCGACGCCCCGTCGCTTCCTTTGGTCGCGCGCCTCGTCGCCGAGGGTGCCATGGTTCGCGCCTTTGACCCCGCGGGGATGGAAGCGGCGCGGCCGCTCCTGCCGGCCGGAGTAGTGTGGTGCGAGAGTGCCATGGATGCGGCGACCGGCGCCGATGCTCTCGTCCTCATCACCGAGTGGAACGAGTTCCGCGCGCTTTCGCCCGCGCGCCTCAAGGCCGCGATGCGCGGGGACAAGATCGTCGATCTGCGCAACGTCTTCGATCCGGCCGCAATGCGCGAGAAGGGCTTTTCCTATATCGGCCTCGGCCGGCCCCAGCCCCGAGCGTGATTGCAGGAGGTCGAGAGGCGCTCGGCCATCTCCGCCGCGTCGATCCCGTCCTCGGCCGCTTCATCCGCCACTTCGGCCCCTGCGAGCTCAGCCCCGAGCGGAGCAGGAGCCCATATGCGGCGCTGCTCCGCGCGGTCGCCCACCAGCAGCTGCACGGCCGCGCGGCGGAGGCGATTTTTTCCCGGTTCCTCGCCCTCTATCCCGGCGCGCGCATCCCCGAGCCCGCCGCAATTCTCGCAACCGACCCGGCGGCCATGCGGGCCTGCGGCTTCTCCGCCGCCAAGATCGCGACGATCCGCGCCATCAGCGAGGCCGCCGAGACCGGCATCGTCCCGACGCGGCGCGCCGCGGCCCGCCTCTCCGACGAGGCCCTGGTCGAGCGTCTCACCGGCGTCCGCGGCATCGGCCGCTGGACCGTCGAGATGCTGCTGATCTTCACGCTCGGCCGCCCGGACGTGCTGCCGGTCGACGATTTCGGCGTGCGCGAGGGCTACCGCCTGCTGCACGGGCTCGACGCCCAGCCGAAGCCGCGCGCGCTCGCCGAGCTGGGCGCCGTCTGGGCACCCCATCGGAGCACGGCCGCCTGGTACCTCTGGCGCCGCGCCGGCGAGGCCAAGCCCATCAAGCTGCCGACGTGAGAAACGGCCGTACCGCCGCGAGCAGCCCCTCGAGATTGTCGGCGTGCAGCCAATGGCCGGCGTCCGGGACGGTCGCGAAGCGGGCGGCGGGAAAGAGGGCGCGGATGACGGGGCGATGCTCGGGGCGGATATAGTCCGAACGCGCGCCGGCGACGAAGAGCGTGGGGCCTTCGTACCGCGCGCCTGGAGGGACCGGGAAATCCTCGATCTCCGTCATCGCGGCGGCGATCTCCGCAAGGCCGTCCCGCCATGAGGGAATTTCCCCTGTGATCAGATTTTGCAGCAAAAATCCGCGAATCATCGGCTCGGGGACGGCCTCGGCGAGTGCGGCGTCCGCGCCCGCCCGCGTGAGGCCGGGAGCGAGCGGAAGCGCCAGCATCGCCGCCGCCATCTCGCGGTGGTGGGGCGGGTAGAGGACCGGCGCGATATCGGCGACGACCAGCGCCCGGACGGCCTCCGCCCGCTCCAACGCCAGGCGCATGGCGACCTTGCCCCCCATCGAGTGGCCGAGGATCATTGCCGGCAGTGCGCCCATCCCCGCCAGCGTTTCGCGCACATCCTCCGCCATCGCCGCGTACCTCATGCCGGGCGTGTGCGGGCTCACGCCATGATTGCGCAGATCGAGTGCGATCACCCGGAATTGTTCCGCCAGCCGCCGTTGCAGCGCGCCGAAATTCCGCGCCGCGCCAAAAAGCCCGTGCAGCAGGCAGAGAGGCGGGCCGCCGCCCGCCTCGCGTGCGGCCAGAATCATCGGCCGGCTCCCTTGATCCGAGCGCATTCCAGGCTTGATCCATGACGCCGTTCGCCACGCTTGAAATGGCAGCGATTCCGTCCTTTATTGTGCGGCGCAACAAATGCTGTGTTGCAGCGAGGACGTACGATGACCGCTTTAGCCCCCATGCCTTTCGACGACTTCGAAAATGTCTCCAGCGCCGGCACCGGTTCGCTCCGCGGCCGCTTCGGCCGCTGGATCGCCGAGCGCCGCCGGCGCCGCCAGCTCGCGCATGAGCTGGCCCAGCTCTCCGACCGCGACCTCACCGACCTCGGCATCGGCCGGGCCGACTTCTCGGCCATCATCCGCGGCACCTTTCGCCGCTAAAGAGGCGGGCGCTTTCCGGCCCAGGGCCGCGCCGCCTCGAAGGCGGCGGCGGCCTTGAGCACGCCCGCATCGTCGAATCGCCTTCCCACCACCTGCAGGCCGATGGGCAGCCCGTCCCCCGTGAAGCCGCAGGGGATGCTGGCGGCGGGGTTGCCGGTGAAATTGAACGGGTACGAGAACTCGGCCCAGCTCACCCAGTCCCATTCATGCTGGGGCCAGTCCGCGGGCATCAGGCGTTCGGCGGGGAAGGCGGGGACCGAAACCGCCGGCGTGATCAGGAAATCCCAATCCTCGAAGAACCGGCCGACCTCGGCGCAATAGGCGTATTTTCGCTCGCGCGCCTGCTGATAGGCCGCGATGCTCACCGCCTGGCCGGCGCGGATGCAGGAAACGAGGCCCGGGTCCATCCGGGATTCCCATTCCGGCAGGTATTTGGCGTAAGCGGCCATGTGCGCGGGCCAGAAGAGCCGGATCAGCTCCGGCCCGAGCCTCCCCCAGGCCGGCGTCACCTCTTCCACGCGCGCGCCGAGCTCGGCCCCGAAGACCTGCGCCGCCTCGGCCACGAGGGCGGCGACTTCCGGATCCACCCTCGCGTGGCCGAGATCGGGGCTGAAGGCGATGCGGGCGCCGCGGATCCCCTCGCCGAGCCGCGCCGGATAGGGCTCGGGCCAAGTCTCGAGCGCGCTGTGGTCGAGCGGATGGGGCCCGGCCATCATCGCGAGCGTCAGGGCGGCGTCGGCGACGGTGCGGGTGAGCGGGCCGATATGGGCGGTGTAATCGCCGGTGCTGACCGGGTAGTTGGGCACGCGGCCGTAGGTTGGCTTGAGGCCGAAGACGCCGCAGAAATGCGCCGGCATGCGAATCGAGCCCGCGCCGTCCGAGCCCTGGTGCAGCGGCCCGTAGCCGGCGGCCGCCGCGACGGCGGCACCGGCCGAGGAGGCGCCGGCGTTGAACCCGTGCTTCCAGGGATTGTGCGTGATGCCGGTGAGCGGGCTCTGGCTCACGCCCTTCCAGCCGAACTCCGGGGTCGTCGTCTTGCCGAGCACGATCGCGCCGGCCGCCTTCAGGCGGGCGACGAAGGGCGCGTCCTCCTCGGGCACCACGCCGCGCTGGGTCCAGGAGCCGCGCTCGGTGCGGATCCCCTTGGTGATGGCGAGGTCCTTGATGGTGACGGGAATGCCTTCGAGCGGGCGCGGCTCGCCCTTGATGTATGCGGCCTCGGAAGCCTTCGCCGCTTCGAGCGCCGGCTCGGAAACCAGGGTCGCGAAGGCGTTGAGGGAGGGCTCGAGGCGGGAAATACGTGCCAGCACCGCACGCACAAGCTCAACCGGCGAGAGCGCGCGCTTTCGCATCAGCCCCGCAAGCTCGGAAGCGGAGCCGTAGCAGAGATCTTCGTCCGTCATGCCGGAAGGCTAATAGCGGCGAAGCAGCGCCACCAGCCTCCCTTGGACGCGCACGCGCTCGGCCGGCAGCAGGCGGACCTCGTAGCGCTGGTTCGCGGGCTCGAGCGCGATCGACTGGCCGCGCCTACGCAGCCGCTTCAGCGTCACCTCCGCCTCGTCCACCAGCGCCACCACGATCTGCCCGTTCTCCGCCGTCTCGGCCTTGCGGATCACCGCCGTATCGCCGTCGAGGATGCCGGCCTCGACCATCGAATCGCCCGCGACCTCGAGCGCGTAATGCTCGCCGGAGCCGAGCATCGCCAAAGGCACCTCGATATGGTTCCCCTGATCGCGGAGCGCCTCGATGGGCAGACCCGCCGCGATCCGCCCGTAGAGAGGGATCTGCACGGCGCCCGCCTCGCTCGCGGCCCGCACGCCGGGCAGGCGGGAGGTGAAATCGCCGCGGATGACGTTGGGCGAGAAGCCCGCGGCCTCGGCCCGGACGGGTTGCGCGGGCCGCTCGGCGGCCTCGGGCGGAAGGCGGAGGACTTCGAGCGCGCGCGCGCGATGATGCCGGCGGCGGAGGAAGCCGCGCTCCTCGAGCGCCGAAATCAGCCGGTGCACGCCCGACTTCGACTTGAGCTGAAGTGCGTCCTTCATCTCCTCGAAGCTCGGCGAAAAGCCCGAATTCCTGAGATGCCGGTCGATGAAGACGAGAAGCTCGTGCTGCTTGCGGGTGAGCATGGGGGATCCTTACCTGCCGAGGCGGCCAGCCCCAAGATCCGGCGTCTCGGAACAAACCGGCAACGAGATCAGGCTTCTAAAGTCCGCCCCGAAGCCGCGTCAAGCGATTCCCGCGCGTTTCAAACGCCTAAGGCGTCGAGGCGGATCACCGGGACGATTTCGCCGCCCGCGCGCGCGGGCGCGTGCGGCGGGCGGAGGATCAGCGCGTCGGCTTCGGCGAGCAGGCGCATCAGCGAGGAATCCTGGCGGGGGAAGGGTGTCGCGACGAGGCGGCCCTCGGGGTCGCGCGAGAGCCTGGCGCGGAGATGATCGGCGCGCCCATCGTTTGCGGGCACGCCCGTGCCAAGGCGGGCCTCCTCGGTCGGCAGGGCCGCGTCCGCGAGGCCCGAGAGGCGGGCGAGCGCCGGCAGCAGGAACAGCATGGCGCACACCATCGCCGAGACCGGGTTCCCGGGCAGGCCGAGAACCGGCACGCCGCCGACGCGGCCGGCCATCAGCGGCTTGCCCGGGCGCATCGCGATCTTCCAGAAGTCGAGCGCGAAGCCGCGGCGGGAGAGCCCGGCGCGAACGAGGTCGTGCTCGCCGACGCTCGCCCCGCCGGTGGTGATCAGGATATCCATCCCGCGCGTCGCCTCGGCGGCATCGGCGATCGCCGCGATGTCGTCGGGCGCCACCGGCAGGACCGTGGGCTCGGCGCCGGCGGCGAGCGCAAGCGCGGCCAGCGCATGGGCGTTGGAGCTGACGATGCCGCCCGGCGGCAGCTTTTCGCCCGGCAGCGCGATCTCGTCGCCGGTCGCGAGCAGGGCCACGCGCGGGGCGCGGTGGACGGTGATCCAGGGGTGGTCGGCGGCAGCGGCCAGCCCGATGTCGCGCGCCGAGAGGCGCCGGCCGGAGGGGATCAGGACCTCGCCCTCGCGGAAATCCTGCCCGGCGCGGCGGATATGCCGTCCGGCGGCGACGCTCTCGCCGACGATCACCGCTCCGTCCTCCTCCCGCGCGTCCTCCTGAAGCAGGATCGCATCCGCGCCCTCGGGCATGACGCTGCCGGTGAAGATGCGGATCGCCTCGCCCGGGCCGAGCTTACCCGCGAAAGGATGGCCGGCAGGCGCGGAGCCGATGAGGCGAAGCCGCGCGCCGGCAGCACCCTCGGCGGCGGCCAGCGCATAGCCGTCCATCGCCGAGACGTCGCAGGGGGGCTGGGTGCGGCGGGCGGCGATCGGGGCAGCGGTCACGCGGCCGAAAGCGCAAGCGAGCGCCACCGTTTCGGCAGGCGTGGGCTTGAGCGGGTCCAGAATGCGGGCCCGCGCCTCCTCGATGCTGAGCAATGCAGACATCGCCCGGCCGGTCCCTCCTGCCTCAGGCCGCCCGGAACTCGCCGGACTTGCCGCCCGCCTTGTGGGTGAGCCGCAGCGCCTCGATTCGCATCCCGCGATCGGCCGATTTCAGCATGTCGTAGAGCGTGAGCGCCGCGACCGCCGCGGCCGTCATCGCCTCCATCTCGACGCCGGTGCGGCCGATGGTCTTCGCCGTGGCGGCAATCTCGATCGCGGGCCCCTCGGGGTCCGGGGATAGCTCGACGGAGACGGAGGCGAGCGGCAGCGGATGGCAGAGCGGGATCAGTTCCGCCGTGCGCTTGGCCGCCATGATGCCGGCGATGCGCGCGGCGGCGAGCACGTCGCCCTTGGGCGCGGTCCCGACGATCAACGTCTCGAGGGTCGCGGCCGCCATCAGCACGCGCACGCGGGCGGTCGCGGTGCGCTCGGTTTCCGCCTTGCCGCCCACGTCCACCATCGCGGCGCGGCCGAGCGCGTCGAGATGGGAAAGGGGAGCGCCGGACATGCGGCGCTCAGGCCACGCCGAGCAGGGCGCGGGTGGCGGCGGCGACGTCCGGCTGGCGCATCAGGCTCTCACCGACCAGGAAGCAGTGCGCGCCGACGGCGACAAGGCGGCGGACGTCCGCGTTCGAGCCGATGCCGCTTTCGGTGACCAGGAAGCGGTCCGGCGGGACCTGGGGCGCCAAGTCAAGCGTAACCTGAATATCTGACTCCAACGTCTTGAGGTTACGGTTGTTTATTCCGATCAGCGGTGTCTCCAGCCCAAGCCCCCGCTCAAGCTCGCGCAGATCGTGCACCTCCGCCAGCACGTCCATATCGAGCGCGCGGGCGAGCGCCTCAAGCGCCCGCGCCTCCTCGTCGGTCAGCGCGGCCATAATGAGCAGCACGGCGTCCGCGCCCATGGCGCGGCTTTCGTAGACCTGCCAGGGATCGAGGATGAAGTCCTTCCGCAGGATCGGGAGGTCGCAGGCGGTACGGGCGGCGCGGAGGTGCTCGGCTGCGCCTTGGAAGTGGCGCGGCTCCGTCAGCACTGAGAGGGCGGCCGCCCCGCCCGCGTCATAGGCGCGGGCGAGCGCGGCGGGGTCGAAATCGGCGCGGATGAGGCCGGCTGAGGGCGAGGCCTTCTTGATCTCGGCGATCAGCGCGTGGCCGGCCTCGGCGACCCGCTGCTTGAGCGCGAGGCCGAAGCCGCGCGGGGCGTTGTCGGCCGCGCCGATCGCCTGTTTCAGCGCGTCGATCCCGGTCTGGGCCTTGCGCCGCGCAATCGCGGCGCGGGTTTCGGCGCAGATGCGCCCGAGCGTGCCGGTTTCGTCGGTGCTCATGGGCTCTCCTGCGGGCTCATCGCTCGGCCTCCAGCCTGCTCTCCTGTTGGAGCGCCTCCAGGGCATGCAGGGCCGCGCCCTGGTCGATGGAGGCCGCCGCCTGGCCCACGCCCTCGGCAACCGAGAGGGCGCGCCCGGCGACCACGAGCGCCGCGCCGGCGTTGAGCAGCACGGTGTCGCGATAGGCGCCGTCGGCTCCCTTCAGCAGGGCAAGGAGGGAAGCGGCGTTCACCTCCGCATCCCCGCCGCGGATGGCGGCGATGGGGGCTCGAGCGAGGCCGGCCTCCTCGGGAGCGAGGGTGAATTCGCGGATGCCTTGCGGCGACAGCTCGACCACGTGGTTCTCCCCGGCGAGGGTCAGCTCGTCCAGGCCCTGGCCGTGCACGATCCAGGCCTGCTCGGTGCCGAGCCGGGCGAGGGTCTCCGCCATCGGGCGGGCCCACTCGCGGGCGAAGACGCCGGTGAGCTGGCGGCGCACGCGCGCGGGATTGGCGAGCGGCCCGAGCAGATTGAAGATCGTGCGGGTGCCGAGCTCGGCGCGCGGTCCGGCGGCGTGGCGGAGTGCGGCGTGATGGCGCGGGGCGAAGAGGAAGACGCACCCGGCGGCGCGGAGGATCGGCGCCAGGCGCTCGAACGGCGGCTCGATGGGGACGCCCAGCGCGGTGAGCGCGTCCGCCGCGCCGGCCTGCGAGGAGAGCGCGCGGTTGCCGTGCTTGGCGACCGGCACGCCGGCGCCGGCGACGACGAAGGTGACCGCGGTCGAGACGTTGAGCGTGCCGGCGGCGTCGCCGCCGGTGCCGCAGACGTCCATCGAATCGGCCGGGGCCTCGATCGCGATCATGCGCGCGCGCATCGCGCGGACCGCGCCGGTCAGCTCGGCGACCGTTTCGCCGCGGACGCGCATCGCCATGAGCAGCCCGGCGATCTGGGCGGGCGTCGCCTCGCCCGACATGATCACGCCGAAAGCCGCTTCGGCTTCCGCCTCGGCGAGCGTCTCGCCGGCGGCGAGCCTGCCGAGGAACGGCTTCAAACCGGGCAGCATGGGCGGAACGTTCAGAGCGGATGGTGCCCGGCTGGACAATGAAAGGCGTGCGTACCCGGGCCGCGCACGCGTCAGGCCGCGCGGGCCGGAGCGTTGGCGCCGCGGGCGATCGCCGCGAAGTTTGCGAGCAGGCGATGCCCTTCTTCGCTTGCGATGCTCTCGGGGTGGAACTGCACGCCGAACACCGGCAGGACGCGGTGATGGAGGGCCATCACCGTTCCGTCCTCGGTCCAGGCGGAGGGCACGAGCTCCGGCGGCAGGGTCTCGCGCGCAACGATCAGGCTGTGGTAGCGGGTGGCGACGAACGGGTTCTTGATGCCGTCGAAGAGGCGGCTCGCATCGTGATGGATGGGGCTCGTCTTGCCGTGCATCGGGACCGTGCCGCGGCGGACTTCGGCGCCAAAGGCCTGGCCGATCGCCTGGTGGCCGAGGCAGACGCCGAGGATGGGTACGGCGCCGGCCGCCGCCCGGATCAGATCGACGCAGATGCCGGCTTCGTTCGGCGTGCAGGGGCCGGGCGATAGAACGATTGCCTCCGGCCTCTCGGCGAGCGCCTCCGCGACGCTGATCGCGTCGTTCCGCCGGACGCGGCAGCGCACGCCGACCTCACCCAGGAAATGCACGAGGTTGAAGGTGAAGCTGTCGTAGTTGTCGATCAGGAGAAACATGCATCCATCCTGCGCAGGCCTCCGCGCGCGGTCAACCTAGCTCAGGAGCTTCGCGCCCACCAGGGCCAGCACCAACGCGAGGGCCGGGCGCAGAACGGATTCGGATGCGAAACGTGTGGCGAAGCTGCCTGCGACGATGCCGGGGACGGAGCCGGCGAGCAGCGAAAGCAGGATGTGGAGATGAACCGTGCCGAGCCAGACGTGGCCGAGGCCGGCGAGCAGCGTGAGCGGCACCGCGTGCGCGATGTCGGTGCCGACGATCTTGGCGGCGGGAAGGCGGGGGTAGAGGTAGAAGAGCGCGCCCGTGCCGGCGGCACCGGCGCCGACCGAGGAGATGGAGACCAGGATTCCGACGATGAGCCCCACCGCGACGGTGTAGAGGATCGAGGTGTTGAGGCCGAAATCAGGGCTGCGGCGGATCGCGGCGCGGATGATCGGGCCCTTCAGCAGCAGCATGACGGCGGTGATGACGAGCGCGACGCCGAGGGTCAGGGCAATCAGCGAAGCCGCCCGCGGCCCGGTCGCGCCGAAATGGTGAAGTGCCAGGATCGTAACGATGGTCGCGGGAATGCTGCCGATGGCGAGCCGGCCGACGATCTTCCACTCGACGCTGTTGCCCGCATGATGCACGACCGTGCCGACACCCTTGGTGATGGCGGCGTAGAGGAGATCGGTGCCGACGGCGGAGGCGGGGGAGATGCCGAAGAGGAGGATGAGGATGGGTGTCATCAGCGAGCCGCCGCCGACGCCGGTGAGGCCCACGAGCATGCCGACGAGGAGGCCGGAGAGGGCGTAGAGCGGATCGATCAGCCACGCACCGTGCATCGTGCAGACCCCCTTTCCCCGCTTCTCCGTTGGTCATTTCATGGCGGAGAAACGAGCGGCAAGCGAGGAAAAACTCCATTGCGTTTTTCGCGTGCCGCCGACAAGAATTTTCTCCTGCAAAGTTTTCCGACAGGGTACCCTTGCGAACGCGGAGGCCGGGCGGGTCGCATCGGATGGAAGCGGACGAGCTGGGTGAGCCTTGCCGTCCGGCGGCAAGCCCGGCTACGCGAAGAGCGACGGCCTGAGGCGGCGATAATGCCGGGTGAGCTCGGCCCGGTCCTGAACGAACCATCCCTCGAGCCACTCGTGATAGGCGGCGGCGCTCGCCTCCGCCGGCAGACGGCCGGCCAGCACACCGGCCGCAAGATCGCCCGCCGCGATCCCCGACATGATCGCCTTGAGCACGCCATGCGCCGAGGTCGGATCGAGGGCGGCGGCGGCATCGCCGACCATGAACCAGCCGGGCCCGGAGGTCCGCTCAGCGATCCGCCAGGTCACGTCCGCGCCGCGCGAGCGCGTGAGCGGCGCAAGGCCGCGGAATTCCTCGGGCAGCCAATCCCTCTCGGGACGCGCATCGAAGGAAAGCCGTGTCCACTGATAGGTTCTTTCCCAAACCCGCGCCGTCCAGGTCCAGCCGGTTGGATCGCCGCGGAGGAGCGGTGCCGCGTCGCGCGCCGGGCATGAGCCCTCGGCGTAGCCGTAGCGGGCGATGAAGCGCGGCGAGCGCGGCGGGCTCGCAATACCGAGCGCGCGCGCAAGCCAACGCGCCCGTCCGCTCGCATCGACCACCAGGCGCGCCGCGAGCGGCCCCCGGTCCGTCAAGACCCCGCGCACCGCGCCCCCGCCCGCTGCGCCTATGTCCGCGAGCACGCCGGTGACCGCCGAGGAGCGGCGCACCTCGACACCGGCCTCGCGCGCACGCGCGAGCAGCAGGGTGTCGAAATCGGCGCGGCGGACATGAAACCCCTCCCACGGGCCGCGCCCATCGCCGCCGAATTCGGTGAAGCCGCGCTTTCCGCCCCACTCCACCCAGATCCCTGCGTGGCGGGCATGGATGAGGGGTGCAAGCCGCTCCGTGAGCCCGAGCTGTCCGAGCAGCGGCACAAGGCCGGGATGCAGCGTTTCCCCTGGCCTCTCTTGAAAAATTTCCTCACGCTCGCAAAGCACGACAGCGAGACCGCGGCTCGCCGCGGTGATCGCGGCGGCGGCCCCGCCCGGTCCGCCGCCGACGATGACGAGGTCGTGCTCAGGCACGCTCGCTCCGCCCGCGGCCGGAACCGACAGCGGGCAAGCTAGTGTCAGCTTTCTGTGAAAGCTGACACATAGGTCGTTGTCCAAGTGCCCGATTCACGCGGCGTTTCGTGATCGCTCCGCTTCTCACGGAACTCTGCGATCGGGCACTATGTCGGCATCGACGTATCCGCTTCCCACGCGCCGTTGTCCCGCCGCAGCAGGACTGTGTTCCCGGAGACGAAGGCGCTCGCCTGCTCGAGCACCGCGACGAGGACGATCCGGATATCGTCCGGGTCCTGGCTCTGCTCACCCCAGCGATAGACCTCGAAGCGATAGCGCCGCGGCCCCGCGAGCGTCACGCCGGCGGCCTTCTCGGCCGCCGCCAGGTCGGGATCGTCCGCGGCGGCGAGGCGGAAGGAGAGCACCGCCCAGGCCGCCTTGGCGCGCAGGATCTTCGGCACCGCCGTCGCCGGATCCTCGTGCTTGAAGAAATCGGGGTCGTGGATGCCGAGGCTCCAATACACCGCCTCCATGGCGAGCGTGCGCCTTTGATACTCGCCCGCGTCGATGCGCGAGGTCAGCGCCGCCGTCATCGTCCCGGCAAGGTCGATGTAATCGACGCGCAGCTCGTCGCTGTAGGCGACGACGGGCTGTCCGCCGATGCTGCGCAGCACCGGGCCGCGCACGCCGTCCCACGGCATGAATGTCCCCTCGCCGAGCGGCGCGCTGCCGATCTCCTCGTCGGTGAGCGGGGTGCTCGTCGGATAGGGGTAGAGCTCCCCGCCAAGCCGCTTGGCGGGCTGGTAGACGCGCGTCGCGTCCGGTGCGGCGGCCGGCCAGTAATTGCCGAGCGCGGCGCACAGCTTGGCGTCCTCGACGAACGGCGATCCGAGGCCGTAGCCGGCGAGGAATTTCTGCAGCTTCCGCCTGGGATCCGTGAAATAGATGCCCTGGCTCGTGTCCCATCCGGGATCGAAGAGGCCGGGCGAGCCGTCCGGCAGGCCGACCTTGGAATCGGAGACCGGGCCGTTCGGCGGCTGGATGGGGCCCGGCGCATCCACCGGCTGCGAAACGATCGCGGTGATCGTCGTGTCCTCGAGGCTGAACCCGATCGGCAGCGTGACGTTCGCGGCGATTCGCGTCTGCGAGAGGGCATAAGGCGGGATCGCCCACAGGGCCGCGCGTACCGGCTCCGGCACGCTGTTCTGCCACCACTGCATCAGCCCGCGCTGGGTCACGTCGGGGAAGAAATCCGGTAGCCCGACCATGCAGTAGGCGGGCATCCGCTCGGCGATCGCATCCTCGAGCTGCGGGCAACGCGCCGCGATCCATCCGTCGCCGGAGAAATCGATGTAGTGCAGCGTCTGGTAGCCGCCCTTGCGAATGATCTCCATCATATCGGGGCGCAGGTTGAGATTGTCGATCGCGCCGTTCGCCGCCAGCCGATGGCGGATATTGAGGTATTCGGGAGCGGGCCTCTGGGTGCTCTGCGCCGCGTCCTGGATGTAGCGGGGCTCGGGACCCGTCTCGGCCGCGGGGAGGATCTGCAGCGACGAGAATTGGAGTCCGTCGGGTTCCGAGGTATAGCGCCCGTCGACCGGGAACGTGAGCGGCAGGCCCTTGTATTGCGCGGCAACCGTGAGCGGCGAGGGCCGCGGCTCGAGCACGCCGAAGCCGAAATCAGTTCGTTGCGAAAGCGACCCGATCCGCTCGTCCTTGATGACGAACGGAAAATTCTCGAGGTCGCTGCCGCCCCAGTTGTTCTGCAATCCGTTGAGCTCGAGGAAGCGGTGGAACTGGGCCAGCTCGTCGTTGCGCAGACCGTAGGCGAGCTCGAGGTCGAGATTGCGCCCGGCGATGCATTCGGGGCCGCTGAAGAGCTTGTGGATCGGCACCCAGAAGGCGAGGTCGCGATCGCCCGGCAGCGCGTCCTGCGGGCCGAAGCTCGCGTCCGCGCCGTCCGCCTTGACCGCGACGTAGGCCGCGAAGCGGCGCGGGACGACGCGGAAATCAAACGGCCGCGCCTCATCGCCGGTGGTGAAGTTCCGCCGCGCGGCGTCATAGAACGGTTCGATCGAGCCAAGCCTTGCTATGCCGGCGCGGGCGAAGCAGAGCTCGGCGTGCTGGCCGTGCACCGAGAGCGGCGTGTTGCGATACTGAAGCGCGAAGACGGCGATGCCGAGCGGGCGGCCTTCGGCGCGACCTTGCAGCTCGGCGAGCGTCGGCGGCTCGGCGCCATAGACGAAATTCTCGACCGCCTCGATCTCGGCGAGCGTGGGGAAGCTGCCGAGTGCCGCGCCGTTGCGATCGGCGAGCACGCCGGGCGAGGCGAAGGCGTGGTAGAGCAGGCTGCGGTCCGGATTGCCGCGGCTGATCGCGCGCGCGCCGGCGGCGTCGAAATCGCCGAAGCCGGGATAGGTGCGGTCGATCCGCGCGAGCGGCTTGGTAAGCTCGGCCTTGAGATCCGCTTCCGTGATGTCGAGCTCGCCGCCCGTCGCCTCGAGCAGGACCTGCCGCCAGCCGAGCGGTGCGAGCCGCTTGCAGGCGGCGCCGACGCCGTCGATCAGCGGCCTGGCTTCGGCGGCCAGCGCATTTTGACGAAAGCCGCCCACGAACGTGCCGACGCCGAACGCGGCAAAGCCGAGAAACGCCCTACGTGTCGTCACGAGATTCCTCCCCAATCGTAGGTCTTGGATCCCGGCCGATCCGCAACCGCGGCACGTTAGGGGCGATCGGCACGGCTGGAAACCGTTTTCTCGCGAGTGCCAAATGAATCCCCGCGCTGAACCGCGGGCGCGCGCTTCGCAGGGAGCGAGACCGGCGAGGTCCGGCCTTCGTTATGGCGATCGATTCCGTGGATATCGCGGGTCGCGAGGCGTCTTGGTGCCCCGGTTCCACCGGCAGCGATAGTGATCTAGGGTGATCTCATGGTCGAGGGGAGGGATCTGTTGCGGCCGGCTCTGCGTACGGGAAGCCGCGGCTCGGGTGAGAGTCGGCAATGCCCGAGGGCGTGCCGCTCTCGCGAGAAGCATCGTTGGTTCCTTGCGCTTCATCGTCGTCGCTGAGCCACCGCGATGGCAGAGACCGAGATTGCCCATGACGGCGCGCCCGCCTTCGACGATGCGTTCCGGGCGCAGCTCCGCGATTTGTTCCGATGGCGGCGCGACGTGCGACGCTTTCGCACTGAGAAGGTCCCCTCCGCGCTTCTGGACGATCTCCTGGAGACCGCGTGCCTCGCCCCGTCGGTCGGCCTCAGCCAGCCCTGGCGCTTCGTCACCGTGGACGATCCCGTGCGCCGGGCTGCCGTGCGCGCGAGCTTTCTGGCCTGCAACGCAAGGGCGCTGGCGAGCCAGGAGGCCGATCGCGCCGGCCTCTATGCGCGGCTCAAGCTGGCCGGGCTCGACGAAGCGCCCTGCCACCTCGCCGTGTTCGCCGAGCCGAGCCCGGAACAGGGACACGGGCTGGGGCGCGGCACCATGCCGGAGACGACGGCCTACTCGGCGGTGATGGCCGTGCACACGCTCTGGCTCGCCGCGCGCGCGGCGGGATTGGGCCTCGGATGGGTGTCAATCCTCGATCCGGCGACGGTTGTCGCCGCACTCGAGGTGCCGCCGGGATGGACGTTCATCGGCTATTTCTGCCTGGGCTACCCGCTCGCCGAGAACGATACGCCGGAGCTCGAGCGTGCCGGGTGGGAGCGGCGAAGAGCCGCGCTCTCCGTGCGCCTTCGCCGCTGAGGGAAGGCACGATCCAGAAAGCTCCGTTGTCTATTGAAGTGTTTGCATGGCACCGGGAGAATTGTGCCCGGTGCCGCCGAAGCGTCGGCCGAGCGCGGCGGCGACGCGTGCGATCAGAGGTTCCCAGCCGCCGGGCTCGGTCTGGCGAAACAGGCGCACGGAGGCGTACCAGGGCGAATCGTTGCGACTCGTGAGCCAGCGCCAGTCGGGGCCGTGCGGCAGGAGGATCCACGTCTCCTTGCCGAGTGCGGCCGCGCAGTGCGCGGTCGCGGTGTCCACCGCGATGACGAGATCGAGCGCCTCGATCAGCGCGGCGGTCGCGGCGAAATCGGTGAGCGCGGCGGAAAGATCGAGGAGGCCCGGCAGATCTTCCGCCTCCCCGGCGCGCTCGCCCGCTTGCAGGCTCACGAAGCGAATGTCCGGGCGTGCTACGAGCGGCGCGAGATGCTCGATCGGCATCGAACGGCGCGCATCGTTGGAATGGCGCGGATTGCCCGCCCAGACGAGGCCCGCGCGCGGGGCAGCGGGCAGCATCGCAGCGAAGCGGCGCGTCGCCTCGGGATCCGCGGCGAGGTAGCGGCCGGGCGAGGGGATTGAATCGAGCCGGGTTCCGAAACGATGCGGCAGGCTCATCTGGTTGATCCAGAAATCGGCGAGCGGAAATGGTTCGCCGAGAGGAACGAGTCCCGCGAGCCCGAGCTTTCCCGCAAAGAGGGGGACCAGCGAGCGGTCGCAGACCAGCGTCACGCGCGCGCCACTTGCGGCGAGCAGCGGAAGATAGCGCGCGAACTGGATGGTATCGCCGAGCCCCTGTTCGGCATAGACGAGGAGGCTCTTCCCGACGAGCGTCTCGCCCTGCCAGACCGGCCCCTCCGGCTTGGGATTTTGGATGGCAAAACGTGGCGAGCGCCTTCGCGCCTCATATCTTTCCCAGCCTTTTTCGTAGTCCCCGGCAAGCAGAAGCGCGATTCCCTGGTTCCATTCCGCCTGAACAAAATCGGGGTCGTACGCGAGTGCCGCCTCGCAGGCGGCGATCGCCTCGCCGGTGCGGCTTTGCAAGGTCAGCAGATGGCCGAGGCTCGCATGCGCCTCGGCAAGCGCGGGATCGAGGGCGATCGCGCGGCGGCAGAGCGCTTCGGCCTCTTCGATGCGGTCCTCGTCGGCCAAGAGATTGCCGAGGTTGAGATGCGCCTTGGCGTGGGCGGGATCGCGCGCGATCGTTCGCTCGAGCCCCGCGATCGCCGCCGGCGCCGCGCCGAGCCCGGCGAGCGCCATCGCGCGCAGGAACTCGGCTTCCGCAAGCGCGGGCGCGAGCAGGAGCGCGGAGTCCGCCGCCGCGAGCGCCTCCGCCGGCCGCTCCGCATGCAGGAGTGCTGCGGCAAGTCCCGCGTGCGCGGCGGCGTGACGGGCATCGGCGGCGATCGCCGCGCGATAGGCTTCGATTGCCTCGGCGATGCGCACGCCGGCGATGAGTGCGGCGCCACGCGTCGTCTGCCCCGGCGCCGCGCGCGGATCGAGCCGGCAGGCGGCTTCGGCGGCTTCTAGCGCGGCCTCCCACTCGCCCGCTTCGCGCAGGCAGTTCGAGAGATTGACGAGGGCGCCGAAATGATCGGGGTGCGCGGCGAGGAGCGCGCGGAAGGAGGCAATGGCGCCGGCGCGCTCGCCCGCGCGATGGAGAGCATTGGCGTGCGCGAATCGCGTCTCGGCGTGATCGGGCCGAAGCGAAACGGCGCGCGCGAGCAGGCGTTCCGCCTCCGCGGGTCTTTCGCGCGCGAGCATGAGCAGCCCGCGGAGATAGAGCGCGCTTGGTTGCCCGGGCTCGCGTGCCAGCACCGCGCGATAGGCTTCGTCGGCGGCCTCGAATCTCGCCGCCTGGTGATGCGCAAGGCCCGCGGCCAGGGTATCGAGAAGTGCTGCTTCGGCGGGAGAATCCTTGGGCATTTTGGCCCGGCACGATTTTCCCCGCGTTTCTATCGGGCGGAAATGAAAAATCGGTGAAGGCGCGCCGCCGGCTCAGGCGGGCGCTGCCTGGAGGGCCCCGGCGGCGATCCTTGCCAGGCAGTCGTCGATGACCGCCCAGTCCCCGGCGCGGGCGACCGCGGCGACATAGCCGTCGGGCCGGACGAGCCAGATCCCGGCCTCGTCGGGGGGCTTGCGGAGGCCGGGCTCCAGCAGCGATGCGTGGCGGCGCAGCATTGCGCGGGCCCGCTCGTCCTCGCCCGCGAGCAGCGCGAAACGGGGCGCCTCGCCCGCGCCGAAGGGCGGGCCGGCAAGGATCCGCTCTCCCGGCTCAGGGCCGGCCAGGCCCTTGGCCGTTCCCGCGTTCAGACTACTTGCCGGGTAGCCGATCGTGATCTCCGAAAGCCGCTCGGCCATGGCGTGCCTCGCGGCCGAGAGGCCGAGGATCCGGTGCGCGACGAAGTTCCTGAGGTCCTGCAAGAGATAGTTCTTGACCGTGGCGACGCGCGTCAGCCGCCCGGACTCGGAGAGGACCCGCTCGGCGACGGCGCTGCGCTCCTCGCTGTAGCTGCCGAGGAGGTCCGGGCCGGCGCGACCCCGCTCGACCAGCGCCAGCTTCCAGGCCAGGTTGAACGCGTCCTGCATGCCCGTGTTCATGCCCTGGCCGCCGGCGGGGCTGTGGATGTGCGCGGCGTCGCCGGCAAGGAATGCCCGGCCCGCGCGGTAATCCTCGACCTTGCGCTCGTTCACCCGGAAGCCCGCGAGCCAGATCGGATCGGAGAGAGTGACGCCTGTCGCGCGCCGGGCGACGATGGCCTGGACCTCCTCGAAGGTTGGCTCGTGCAGCGGGCTCGCGCCGATGTCGGCGATGATGCGGTAGCGTCCGGGCGAGATCGGAAAAAACACGACGGAACCGTCTTGATGCCAGAAGAGCGCGAGCTCCGTTTCCGGCACTTCGAGGCCGGCGACATGGATGTCGGCGAGCAGGAAGGTCGTTGGCAGCGTGTCGCCGGCGAACGCCATCCCGAGCGTCTGCCGCACCAGGGAGTGTGCGCCGTCGCAACCGATGAGCCAGCTTGCCTCGAAAGTCTCGCTGCTTCCGTCAGGATGGCGAAGCGTGCCCGTGACGCACTCTTCGGACTGGGTGAAGCCCGTCAGCGCGACGCCGCGCTCGACCTCGCCGCCGAGCGATCCCAGATGCGCCTCGAGCAGCCGCTCGGTCTCCGACTGCGGGATCATCAGCAGGTAATTGAACGGCGAGTCGACATCGTCGAAGGTGACGCGGGCGATGGTCTGCTTGCCTGAAAGGATGGCGATGGCCTCGGACTTGAGCCCGCTCGCCGCGAAGGCGCCGGCGCAGGCGGCCCGGTCGAGAAGCTCGAGCGTCCGCGGCCAAATCGCCAGCGCTTTCGACTTGTCCGTCCGCGTCGCGGCCTGGCCGATGATGCGGACCGGCACGCGATAGCGGGCAAGCTCGGCGGCCATCGTTAGGCCGACGGGCCCCGCGCCGGCGACGAGGACGCATCTTGGCATGGTGCTTCTCCGAAGGGAGCGGCCAGCGGCCAGTATATCGAGAAGCGCGGCTCGGACAGCGGGCTTCTTCGGCATTTCCGGCGGGCCAGATTTTCGCCGCCGTTCTATCGGGCGCCGGTGAAGAATGGGTGAATGGGCGCCGGCGGATTTGCGTTACGCGCCGAGATAGGCGATTGCGCGGTCGAGGATTTGGAGCGCCTCCATTGCCTGACCTTGGTCGAGCAAGGCGAGGGCCTCGCCGAGCTCCCGCGCCGTGGGGTTGGTGCCCTGCGAGGGTATCGGATCATCCGGTGTGACCGGCTGGAAGACGAGCTGGGTTTGCACGGCCTCGATCAATTGTCTCGCCTCCGGCGCATCGCCGGCGCTGAGTGCGCTGCGCGCGGCGATCAGTTGCGCGTCCTCGCGGTGCCACTGCCGTTCCAGGCTCTCCATCGGGGAATATCGGATCGTGGGCGCCGAGACTGGCGTTGCGCTTGCGACACGAACGGGTGCGTGCGGCGCGTTCAGCACGGCGAGCTTGCGTCTCGCCTGCTTGATGCGGGTTCGCAGGTCGTCGAGCGCCTCAGTATTGGCCGCGATCTGGGCCGTGATGGCGGGCAGTGAGGCGAGTTGCCGTGCGGTTTGGCCGGCCTCGTCGTGGAGCTCGTCGAAGCGCGCTGTCTCGGCTTTGAGTTGGGCAGCGAGCGCGCGCACGCGCGCGGCGAGGCTCATGCGCTGCGCGGCGAGGCTCATGCGCTGCGCGGCGAGGCGCGCAATCGCATCGCTCGATGTCGCTGCCAGGCTCTGTGGCGCCGCGTGCGGAGCCTGCCTCGGTGCCGCTTGCGCGTACCGGGGCGTCGGTTTGGAAAGCGGGGGTTGAGGCCGCTCCGGGGCGTTAAGGCTGAGCGAACCGGCGCAGAATGCGGCCAGTGCTCCCACGATCACGACGCCGGCCAGTCCGAAGCGCCGCGCTCCGCTGCCGCGCTGCCGTCCGGCCGGCGACCAGGATGCGCTCGCGTGCAGCGGAGATTCGGAAGCGCTTACCTTCGGGGCCCCTTTGGGGGCGCCTTTCTTTCGAGTCCCTTCGGGGGAGCTGGATGGCGCGGCGCGCGAAGAAAGTTCGGGAGCCCGGCGTTCGCGCGCGGGGTCGAGGCTCTCGCGCGGCGGTGCGGCTTCGGCTTCAGCCCGGCTCTTTCCCCCGGTTCGGGCGACCGTCGCGAACGCCTTTTCGATGACCGCCCGGTCGCGGGTCGCGAGCGCGTCGGAGACGTAGGCCGCGAAGCCTTCCGCGGTTTCGAGCTCAGGCGGTCCGGATTCTCTCTCGGTCGTGGCTTCCATCAATCGCCCTTTCCATTCGCACATGCGGCGCTGGACGAAGCTTGCGCCGGCTTGCTGCAGCCCTGAGCCGCGGCGCGCGCCTGGCACCCACGCGCGCGCATGCGCTTCCCGCCGGGCAGCCGGGGAAGCGCATTATGCCGCGAAGGCGTGCGAGCACGAAGCAGAGAAAGGCATTTGGGCCGCACTTTCTATATTCGTGACGATCCATGCTCATATCGGTCACGTTTCCGCCGCCCATCGCTTGCAAGCACCGCTTGCCGGTTTCGACTCCGGTGTGCGCCCTCGGCCCAAAGCGCGAATCACGCGAGAAAACCAAAGCGTGATGGCGGGAGGCGGAACCGGCGTGCCCCGCGATCCCGTTCGCGGGCTACGCCGGCGGGGCGCCTCGGCGCCGAAAGCGCTTGATCACGCAAAGACGTAAGAGACCGAGAGCGGGATGGATGAGCAAAAGCGATCCCATTCCGCTCTCGCGATTGCATGCCCGCCGGGAATTTGCGATTCGGAGGCCCGTCCGGGACGGCCTCGACTTTCGAATTGATGAAGGAGATGCCCCGGTGAGCTCAATTCCGTGCGTTTCGGTCGCAATGGCCGCTTTCAACGGTGAGCGCTTTCTGGCGGAGCAGCTCGAAAGCCTTGTCCGCCAGATACGCCCTCCCGACGAGCTCGTCGTGAGCGATGACCGCTCTCACGACGAGACGGCGCGGATCGTCTGCGGTTTTGCAGGGTACGCCCCCTTTCACGTCCGGCTTCTGCGCAATGAGCGGAACCTTGGGGTGCACAAGAACTTCGGGAAGGCCTTTGCGGCATGCCGGGGCGATATCATCTTTCCAAGCGACCAGGACGACGTATGGCTGCCGGAAAAGATCGACCGGATGACGCGCGCCTTAATGCGCTATCCGCGGGCCGGTGTGGTAATCAGCAATTCGGAGATCGTCGACGAGCGGCTGCGGAGGGTCCGTAAGAGCCTCTGCCAGCGGCGCTACCCTGCTTCCGAGCTTCTGCTGCCGGGGGGCGTGCCCGCGGTCCGGTTCGCCTTGGGCCGGGGCATCTCGGGCCATACCATCGCATTTCGCAGCATGCCCTCGCTCCGCGGGCTGGCCGACGGGGCAAGCGACGCGGTCGGTTACGACAACGCGTATGTGACGGTGATCGCATCTCTCTTCGACGTGGCCGTGCTTCCGCACCGGCTGACGAAATACCGCCGCCACGGGGAGCAGGCGACGACAGTGATCGACCAGGCGCCGACGGCGCTCGAACGACTGCGCAACGCGCTGGGAAGCTACGATCGCCACGCGGAAAGAAATGCCGCGTTCGCCGGCGCCATGCGGTTGGTCTCCGATGAACTCACCCGGATTGGCGCAGGTCCCGAGGTGATAGGGTTCCTGCGGGGAAAGGGGATTTGGCGGCGTTCCACGCCGCGCTCCCCGATCTGCGGCGCCGGCGGCTTCTCCCCGTCGTCCGCAACCTGTTCAGCGGCCGATATCACCGGTTTGCGAATGGCGTCTCCACGGCAGCACGGCATCTTCTGATACCTCCGCCATAGAGCGGCATTGGCGTATCCGAGGCGGCGAGCGGAAAGCCACATTCGAGCGACAATTTGTACCTTCGTTGCCGCTGGTCACAATTCTCCGACCAATTTCGTGACGATCGGCCTCAGCTCACCCAGTCGAAGGAACGTTGGACCGCCTTCTTCCAGGATCTGTAATAACGCTCACGCTTTTCCACCGAAAGCGCGGGCGTGAAGGTCTTGTCCACGCCCCAGTTGGCGCGGAGGTCGTCGGTGTCGTGCCAGTAGCCGCACGCAAGTCCGGCGGCATAGGCGGCGCCGAGGGCGGTCGTTTCGGTCACTTTCGGGCGAAGGACGGGAACATCGAGGATGTCCGCCTGGAACTGCATGAGAAGCTCGTTGGCGACCATGCCGCCGTCGCTCTTGAGGTTGGCGAGCTTGATGCCGCTATCTGCCTCCATCGCCTCGACGACGTCGCGAGTCTGGTACGCGGTCGCCTCGAGCGCGGCGCGGGCAAGATGGGCGCGCGTGGCGAATCGCGTAAGGCCCGCGATCACGCCGCGCGCGCTCGCCTTCCAGTAGGGCGCGTAGAGGCCGGAGAAGGCGGGAACGATATAGACATCGCCATTGTCCCCGACGCTCCGGGCCAGCGGCTCGATCTCGGATGCCGCGTCGATGAGCCTCAGATTGTCGCGCAGCCATTGTACCAGCGCCCCCGTGATCGCGATCGCGCCTTCGAGCGCGTAGGCGGGCTTCCCGTCGCCGAAGCGGTAGGCGAGCGTGGTGAGAAGGCCGGCCCTGGACCGCACCGGCACGGTGCCCGTGTTCATCAGCAGGAAATTGCCGGTGCCATAGGTGTTCTTCGCCTCGCCGGGCGAGAAACAGGTCTGGCCGACGAGGGCGGCCTGCTGATCGCCGAGGATGCCGGCGAGCGTCGCACCTTTGAGCGCGGCCGTGGTGATCTCGGCATAGACCGCGGAGGAAGGCATGATCCGCGGCAGGCACGCGCGGGGGATCTCGAACGCGGCGAGCATCTCCGGATCCCATTCGCAGTTCGCGAGGTTCATGAGCTGGGTGCGGCTTGCGTTCGTGACATCGGTGACGTGCACGCCGCCCCGGGGGCCACCATGGGGGCCTCCGGTCAGGTTCCAGGAGAGCCAGCTGTCGATCGTGCCGAACAGCACCTCGCCGGCTTGGGCCTTGGCGCGCGCGCCCGGAACCTCGTCGAGCAGCCAGCGGAGCTTGAGGCCGGAGAAGTAGCTGGCAAGCGGCAGGCCGGTTTTCTCGCGGAACCGGTCCTGCCCGCCCTCGCTCGCATAGTCGCCGACGAGGCGGTCGACGCGCGTGTCCTGCCAGACGAGCGCGTTGTGCAGCGGCCGGCCGGTGCGCGCGTCCCACAGCACCGTGGTCTCGCGCTGATTGGTGATGCCGACCGCGGCGAGATCGGCCGCCGAGAGATCGGCGCGCGCGAGCGCCGCCCCGATCACCTCGTTGGTGTTCTCGAGGATCTCGCGCGGATCGTGCTCGACCCAGCCGGGCCGGGGATAGATCTGCCGGTGCTCCTTCTGCGCGGCCGAGACGATGGCGCCGCTTTTGTCGAAGATGATGAACCGCGAGTTGGTCGTGCCCTGGTCGATCGCGCCGACATATTCTTTCATCCTTGGCGTTTCCCTCCGAACCGTCAGCGCCGCACGGATGCGGCCGCCGCGTTCGCACGCGCGTTGCCGGCGCCGTTCATCCCGCCGCCGCCGATGAGGAAATCGGCAGGCTGGATCTTGGCTTATCCTCGGAGTGCGGCGAAGCGGATCGCCTCTTCGGCGGCGCGGAGCAGGGCGCGGGCCTTGTGGCGCGTTTCCTCGTACTCCGATTCGGGGTTGGAATCGGCGACGACGCCGCCGCCCGCCTGGACGTAGAGCGTGCCGTCCTTGATCACCGCGGTGCGAAGCCCGATGCAGGTGTCCATCGTGCCGTTGGCGGCGAAGTAGCCGATGCAGCCTGCATAGATGCCGCGGCGCTCTGGCTCGAGCTCCTCGATGATCTCCATCGCGCGGACCTTGGGCGCGCCGGTGAGCGTGCCGGCGGGGAAACCCGCGATGAGCGCGTCGAGCGCGTCGAGACCGGGGGTGAGCTTGCCTTCGACGTTGGAGGAGATGTGCATGACGTGGCTGAAGCGCTCGATGACGAACTGCTCCGTCACCGTGACCGAGCCGATCTCGGCGACCCGCCCGACATCGTTCCGCCCGAGGTCGAGCAGCATCAAATGTTCGGCGCGCTCCTTGGGGTCGGCGAGCAGCTCGGCCTCCAGCCTGAGGTCTTCTTCGCGCGTCGCGCCGCGCGGGCGGGTGCCGGCGAGTGGGCGAAGCGTCACCATCCCATCGCGCAGGCGGACGAGGATCTCGGGGCTGGAGCCTGCGACCGCGAAGGAGCCGAAATCGAGAAAGAAGAGGAAGGGCGAGGGGTTGATGCGGCGGAGCGCGCGATAAAACGCGAAGGGCGGCAGCGCGAAGGGGAGCGAGAAGCGCTGACTCGGCACGATCTGGAACGCGTCGCCCGCGTAGATATATTCCTTCATTCGTTCCACGATCGCAATGAATTCCTCCTTCGTCATATTCGAGGAGGGCGCGGGTGGCGAAGGCAGCGAGACCGGCGGGCTCGGGTGCGGCAGCGGCCTCTCGAGCGAGGCCGCCGCCTCGGCGAGCAGCGCCTGGGCGGTTTCCCAGGCGGACTCGGCGGAAATGTCGGGGTCGGGATAGACCGGGGCGGCGAGGGTGAGGTCCGCATTGACGTTGTCGAAGATCGCGAACAGCGTCGGGCGGATGAGGAGCGATTGCGGAAGGCCGAGCCGGTCGAGGTTCTTCTCGGGCAGCCGCTCCATCAGCCGCACCATGTCGTAGCCGAGATAGCCGACGAGGCCGCCGGTCATCGGCGGCAGGTGCGGCGGCACGTCGAGGCGGGTTTCACCAATCAGGGCGCGCAAGGATTCGAGCGCGGGGCGCGGATCGGCGGCGAAGGCGTGCGGCGCGGAGCGCGCATGGCGGTTGATCTCGGCCTTGCCGTCGCGGCAGCGCCAGACGAGGTCGGGCTGCATGCCGATGATCGAATAGCGCCCGCGCGCAGCACCCCCCTCGATGCTTTCGAGGAGGAAGGAATAGGGGCGGCCGTGCGCGAGCTTGAGGAAGGCGGCGACCGGCGTTTCAAGGTCGGCGACGCCGCTCGACCAGACGAGCGTGCCCTTGCCCTCGGCGTAGGCCGCGCGGAAGGCGGCGAAGCCCGGCGGGGCGAGCACGTTCATGGGCGGGATACTCCTTACCTCGCTATTGCTGGGCGATCTGCTCGACCGCCGGGATGTTGATGCGCGGGTGCGCGCGGGCACGCAAGGCGGTGACGAAAATCTGCTCGAGATCGGCGCCGATGCTGCGAGTGAGCTGATCGCGCATCTCGCCGTAGCCGATCGGGTCGGACGTCGCGGTGGGGTCGGTGATCGCCATCAGCTCGGCGGCGACGAAGCCGTCCGCCGTCTCGACCATCGTCGCCTGGTGGAGCTTGAGCGCGAAGAGCGGATCGAGGAGCTGCTCGGGCACGCCGGCGGCCGGCGCATCGCGCCGTGTCGGGGCGAGCGTGATGGCGGTGAGGCCCTGTTCGGCGGCGGCGTCGGCGAGCGGCGTTCCGGAGTTCACGGCGACCATCAGCTTCGTCGCCATCTCGTTCTGCTCGCGCTCTCGCTGGTGCGCGGTCCAGTCCGCCAGCACCTTGGCCTTGACGGCGTCGTAGGGCTGGACGTGCGGCTGGGTGATCGTCTGGACCACGAGCGCATAGTAGGAATCGCCGGGCCCGTGCACGACGCTCGCCATCTGGGCGGGCGACGTGGCGAAGGCCGTCTTGATGATCGCCTGGCGCAGCGCGCCCGAGCCGGGGAGGGGGGCCGGATTGCCCTCCGGCGTCAGGCCCGCCGCGTCGAGCGTGCCGGTGAGGCCGACGAGCCCGAGATCGCCCGGCAGCTTCTCGAGGCTGGGCTCGGCGGCGACCGCGTCCTCGAACTCGGTCACACGCTGGAAGACGACGTTGACCGCCTGCTGGCGGGCGAGCGCCTGTTCCAGCGCGGGCTTGGCCTCGGCGAAAGTGATGTTCACGCCCGGCGTCACGTTCGTCACCTCGATCACGTGCCAGCCGAGGGGCGTCTGGAAGGGGCCGACGACGATCCCCGGCTCGGCCGCGAACACTTCCTTGGCAAGGGCCGCATCCGGGAACTCCACGGGCAGCGCGCTCGCGAGCGAGACGGCCGAGGCCCCGGCGTCCTTGGCCGCCTCTTGCATCTCCGTCCAGGTCGCGCCGGCCTGCCAGCGCGCGGCGAGTGCGGCGGCCTTGGCCTGGTCGGGGGCGAGGAGGATTTCGGCCGAGCGGCGCTCGGGCTTGTGGTAGTCCGCCTCGTGGGCGGCGTAGGCGGCCTCGAGCGTGGCGCCGGAGACCGTCTGGGTCCTGGCGAGCACGTCCGGCGAGAGGACGGCGAGGCGGATCCGGCGGTATTCCGGGGTGCTGAAGCTCGCCGGGTTGTTCGCCCACCAGCGCTCCAGCACGGCCGGGTCCGGCGGCTCGGGGGCGGGTGCGGCGGCGAAGGGGAGCATGACGGCGTCCGCCTGGCGGGTTTCGCTCTGGAAGGCGAAAAGGGGCGCGGTCATGGTGGCAGGGGAGGCCGCGCCGGCCCCGACGGCGTCGAGCAGCTGGCCCTGGCCAAGGTCCTGGCGCATGAGTGCCAGGAATTCACCCTCGCTCAGGCCGTTGTTGGCCAGCACCTGCTCGAACCTCGCGCGATCGAAGGCGCCGTTGCTGCCCTGGAACGCGGGCATGGCGAACACCGCCTGGCGGAGCGCCGCGTCCGGCACGATGAGGTCGATCCGGCGTAGCTCGGCGGCGATGGCGGCCTGGGTGACCAGCTGCTCCACCACCTGATCGGCGACCATTTGCCGCATCTGGGCCGTCGGTTGCTGGCCGCTCGGGAGGCTCTCGCTCATCCGTTCCAGCTCGCGCTGGTAGGCCGCCTGGGCGGCGGCCGGCTGGATGCTGTGGCCGGCGACGTGGGCGAGCGCGGTGTCGGTGCCGATGTTGCGCAGCATGTCGCCGACGCCCCAACCCACGAAGGCGATGACGAGCACGCCGTAGAGGATGCGGACGAACCAGCTGTTGAGATGGCGGCGGATGAAACCGAGCATTTGGGTTCCGAAGCGCGAAGTGAGGCGACCCACCATAGGGAGGCGGCGGGCCTTTTGTCAGTATCCCCGGTTGTCAGTATCCCGGGGCGCGCGCGGCGGGAAGGAGGAGCGGGATGGAGAAGCTGGTGGTAGGGAACTGGAAGATGAACGGGCTCGGCGCCGCCGCCGCCGCGCTGGCGCGCGCGGTTCGGCAGGGGGCCGTACGGGCGGGGGCGCGGGATGCGGGTGCGGAAATCGTGATCTGCCCGCCCTTTACCCAGATCGCCGCGGTGGGCGCGATCCTCGCAGGCTCGCCGGTCGGGCTCGGGGGGCAGGACTGCCATCCCGAGCCGGCCGGCCCGCATACGGGGGATATCTCCGCGCCGATGCTGCGCGACGCCGGGGCGGGCTTCGTGATCCTCGGCCATTCCGAGCGGCGCGCTGCCCATGGCGAGACCGACGCGCTGGTGCGGGCGAAGGCGATAGCCGCGGCCGCGGCGGGGCTCAGGCCGATCGTGTGCGTGGGCGAGAGCGAGGCGGAGCGCGCCTCGGGCCGGGCGGAGGCGGTCGTCGCGGGGCAGCTCGCCGGCAGCCTGCCCAACGGGTTCGCCGGGATCGTCGCCTATGAGCCGGTCTGGGCGATCGGCTCAGGCCGCACGCCAGCGGGGGGCGAGATCGCGGCGATGCACACGCTGATCCGCGCCCGGCTCGCCGCCACGTTCGGGGCGGGGGCGAAGGCGATGCCGATCCTTTACGGCGGGTCGGTGAAGGCGGCGAACGCGGCCGCGATCTTCGCGCTGCCCGAGGTCGACGGCGGGCTAATCGGAGGGGCGAGCCTCGTCGCGGCCGAATTCCTGGCAATCGCCGCGGCCGGGCGGTAGCGGGCGCGGCCTTTTCACCCCACTTGCTTGCCGCTAGAAGCCGTCGCGCGGGGAAAGAGGCCCGGAAGGGGCGATGTCGACCATTCTTCTGATCATCGAGCTGTTCGTGACGCTGGCGCTGATCGGGATCGTCCTGATCCAGCGGAGCGAGGGTGGGGGCTTGGGCATCGGCGGCTCGCAGGGCATGGGGAGCTTCATGTCCGGGCGCGGCACTGCCAACCTGCTCACGCGGACGACCGCGATCCTGGCCACCCTCTTCATGGGCCTGGCACTCGCGCTCGGCGTGCTCAACCGGGGTGGCACGGCCGGGTCGATCCTCAACGCCCCGCCGCCGGCCGCGACCGCGCCCGCCCATCCCGCGGCGGCGCCGAAGCCGCTCTCGCTGCCCGCTCCGCCGACCGGACCCACCGTGCCGACGAAATAAGCAGGGCTGGCGTGCGCCGAGACGGATTCGCGGGACTCGGCGCGGCCCTGTATGATGACCTTCCATGACGCGGTTCGTGTTCGTTACCGGCGGCGTGGTCTCCTCCCTCGGCAAGGGCATTGCCACGGCGGCGCTGGGCGCGCTGCTCCAGACGCGCGGCTATTCCGTGCGGCTCAGGAAGTTCGACCCCTATCTCAATGTCGATCCGGGGACGATGAGCCCCTATCAGCACGGCGAGGTCTACGTCACCGACGACGGGGCCGAGACCGACCTTGATCTCGGCCATTACGAGCGCTTCACCGGCGTTGCCGCGACGCGGGCGGACAATGCCACCACCGGGCGCATCTATTCCGAGGTCATCGCGCGGGAGCGGCGCGGGGACTATCTCGGGGCCACCGTGCAGGTGATCCCGCACATCACGGATGCGATCAAGGCGGCGATCCTGCGCGACACCGAGGGCGTCGATTTCGCCCTCGTCGAGATCGGCGGCACGGTCGGCGACATCGAGAGCCTGCCGTTCCTCGAGGCGATCCGCCAGCTCGGCAACGAGCTCGGGCCGCAGGGGGCCATGAACGTGCATCTCACGCTCGTTCCGTACATTCCTTCCTCGGGCGAGCTCAAAACCAAGCCGACGCAGCATTCGGTGAAGGAGCTCCTCAATGTCGGCATCCAGCCGCACATGCTGCTCTGCCGCTGCGACCGGCCGATCCCTCCGGCGGAGCGGCGGAAGATCGCGCTCTTCTGCAACGTCCGCGCCGAGGCGGTGATCCCGGCGCTCGACGTCGGCACGATCTACGCCGTGCCGCTCAGCTATCACGCCGAGGGCATGGACCACGAGGTGCTGCGCCATTTCGGGCTGCCGGCGGACCGTGAGCCCGATCTCTCGCGCTGGGAGAAAATCGTCGCGGCCGTGCGCGCGCCCGAGGGCGCGGTGAAGATCGCCGTAGTCGGCAAGTACACGAACCTGCTCGACAGCTACAAATCGCTCGCCGAGGCGCTCGCGCACGGCGGCATCGCCAACCAGGTGCGCGTCGATCTCGACTGGGTGGACAGCCAGGTCTTCGAGCGGCCGAACGCGGTGGCGCAGCTCGAGGGCGTGCACGGCATCCTCGTGCCCGGCGGCTTCGGCGAGCGCGGCACGGAGGGCAAGATCGCGGCGGTGCAGTTCGCGCGCGAGCGCCGCGTGCCGTTCTTCGGCATCTGCTTCGGCATGCAGATGGCGGTGATCGAGGTGGCGCGCAATCTCGCGGGGCTCGGCAATGCCTCCTCGACCGAGTTCGGGCCGTGCGAGGCGCCGGTGGTGGGATTGCTCACCGAATGGGCGCGCGGCAGCGAGATCGAGCGGCGCGCGGCGGGCGGCAATCTCGGCGGCACGATGCGCCTCGGCGCCTACCCGGCGATTCTCTCCGAGGGCTCGCTGATCCGCGAGATCTATGGCGGGGCCGAACGAATCTCAGAGCGGCACCGGCACCGCTACGAGGTGAACGTCCGCTACCGCGAGCAGCTCGAGGAGGCCGGCCTCTGCATCTCGGGCATCTCGCCCGACGGCGTGCTGCCGGAGATCATCGAATATCCCGAGCATCCCTGGTTCGTCGGCGTGCAGTACCATCCCGAGCTGAAATCGAAGCCCTTTTTGCCGCACCCGCTCTTCCGCGGCTTCATCGGCGCCGCGGTCGCGCAAGCCCGCCTTGTCTGAGCCGCGCGCGGTCACGATCGGCCAGGTCCGGCTGGGCAACCATCTGCCGATGGTGCTGATCGCAGGTCCCTGCCAGATCGAATCGCGCGCCCATGCGCTCGAGGTGGCCGATGCGCTCTCTTCCATGGCGCGCGCCGCCGATGTCCCGCTCATCTACAAATCGAGCTTCGACAAGGCGAACCGCACCAGCATTTCCGGCGCCCGCGGCGTCGGCATGGAGAAGGGGCTCGCCATCCTCGCCGAGATCCGCACGCTTTTTTCCATGCCCGTGCTGACCGATGTGCACGATGTCGCGCAATGCAAGCCGGCGTCCGAGGCCGCGGACGTCCTGCAGATTCCCGCGTTTCTCTGCCGCCAGACGGATCTTCTGCTCGCCGCCGGCGAGACGGCGGCTGCGGTGAACGTCAAGAAGGGGCAGTTCCTCGCCCCCTGGGACATGGCGAACGTGGCGGCGAAGATCGCGAGCACCGGCAATGAACGCATCCTGCTCACCGAGCGCGGCGCGAGCTTCGGCTACAACACGCTGGTGAACGATTTCCGCGCCCTGCCGATCATGGCCGAGACCGGCTATCCCGTCGTCTTCGACGCCACGCACTCCGTGCAGCAGCCGGGCGGCCTCGGAACCAGCACCGGGGGCGAGCGCCGGTTCGCGCCGATCCTTGCCCGCGCAGCCCTCGCGGTCGGCGTCGCCGCCCTCTTCATCGAGACCCATCCGGACCCCGATCACGCGCCCTCGGACGGGCCGAACATGATCCCGCTTCGCGAGATGCCCGCGCTGATCGCGCGCTTCCGCCGCTTCGACGCGCTCGCCAAAGAGGCGGCCTGAGCCCTCTCTTCCGTTGCCCTCCGGGCCGCAGATCTCTACAGCTTCGTTATCGCTGCATCACGATATTGCCGCGCGCTCGCGGCGGAGGGAGGAAAGACCATGAGGCGACGCTATCTCGTGCTCCGTGCCTTCTCGCTGATCCTCCGCATCCTGGGCTGGATCGGCGTCATCGTCGGGCTCGTTCTCTTCGTCGTCGGGATCGTCGAGTTGCTCCGCTCCTCCTCCGACGTGACGAACATGCTGATCGCGCGGGACGTGCTGGGCGGCGGCATCGGCCTCGTGATAACCGGCCTCATTCTCGTGCTCTACGGCGAGCTCATCGAGGTCTTCTTCGACATCGAGGCGAACACGCGCCGCACCGCCGACGCGATCGCCCGGCTGGCCGCCCAGCCCGAACACCCGCCTTCGTGAGCAGCCTCACCCGCGAAGGCGTGGCACTCGAGGTCCGTCGCGGCGATATCACCGACCAGCCGGACGTCGAGGCGATCGTCAACGCCGCCAACGCGGCACTCGCGCCCGGCGGCGGCGTGGCCGGCGCGATCCATCGCGCAGCCGGGCCCGGGCTCTACGAGGAATGCCGCGCGCTCGCCCCCATCCACCCCGGCGAGGCGGTGATCACCGCCGGCCACCATCTTCCCAATCGCTTCGTCATCCACTGCCTCGGCCCCGTCTTCGGCCAGGACGAGCCCGCAGCCGCGCTGCTCGGCGCGTGCTACGCGCGGGCGCTCGATCTCGCCGAGGAGCGCGGCATCCGCTCGATCGGGTTTCCAGCCATCTCGACGGGGATTTTCGGCTATCCGCCGGAGGAGGCCGCGCGCGTCGCCTGGGCTACCATCCTCGCCCGGCTACCCACGCTCGCCGCGGTCCGGCTGATCCGCTTCGTGCTCTTCAGCGAGGCCGACCGCCGCCTGCACGAGGCGGTCCTCGCCGAGCTCGCCGGCGCCCCTTGCCGT
>DATJTV010000194.1:0-16872 GCA_035503055.1 Acetobacteraceae bacterium | reverse complement strand
CTGCATCGGCGAGCACGCGCAGCATCCGTTCCGACTGAAGGTGCAGGAGATCGAACTCCGCATAGGCGCGCAGGCTGACGAACCCGGCGGAAAACGCGGCGAACGTCGTGCAGGCGACGCCGACCCAACGTCCCGTGATGTTGCCTTCGGTGAGTGCCAGGTGACTGTTCCAAAGCGCGCTCAGCAGGAACCAGAGTTTCAGCCCGACGAGGATCACGGTCGCGACGAAGAGCAGCTCGCCCAGGCAGACCAGCCGGCGCGCCGCAGTCCCGCTGCGTTCCGCGCGCCGTCGGTGATAGTCGGTCTGGGTTGCGATCATGGCCTCGCCGAGGAAACGAGCGCGCGGCACGTGATCGGCGATCTTGCCGTGCGGCAGCGCGGCTCCGCGCACGATCGCCGCGACGTACCATGCGAGCCACGCATCGCGCGGCGGCGCTTCGGCTTCAGGATCGCGCGTCACCTCCGCCACCTGCGCCAAGGGCAGGGGCCATCCGAGTCGGGCGAGCATCCTCTGCTTGCGGCAGAGCTCCGCAAGCAACCGGTATTCTATCCAGCGCTCGTGCCACGATCCGAGCTCGCTTGCCGCGACGATGCTGAGGATGCGGAGCAGCGCAAGGAACTCGACGCAGGTCGCAGGAAGTCCCAGCAGCCGCGGCAAGGCGAGTGCCAGCCCCATGGCCGAAAGCGTGAAGGCGGCAAGCAAGATGATCAGCACGTAGGAGGAGCGGTAGCGGTCCGCATATTTGCCGCCGTGGCGGTCCGCCGTCCCGTAAATCCCCGCCCAGACCGACTCGACCGCGTCGGCAGGCTCGGCCGGCCCGACCGGCAGCACCGCCGAGGGCGTGCCGCGCGGTGGAGCGATGCCATCGAGCGCCCACGAATAGACCCGCCAGCGCCTGGGCCGAACCTCCTCGTCGGCTTCGGCGAAATAGGTGGAGAGCGGGTCGCGGCGGCGGCCGAACCACGCGGCGAGAAGATGCACGCACGCACCGACCCAGGTGTGGTGGTGGGGCCGGTCCGCGGCCGGCGGCACTATCGCGCCGCGCACCAGCGCCTGCAACGCCGCCTCCGCCGCCTCCCCGCTGGGTGCGGACGCACGGCGCTCGAAGGCGGCGACACCGCTCAGGAACCGCGGCGGCTCCTTGCCGCCGGCATCGATCCACCAGATCGGCACATGGCTGCGCGCCGCGTAGTGCACGATCTCCGCTGTGCCGCCCGGCTTGCCGGGCTTGCCGTCCCAGATCGCAAGCAGGAGGTCCGAATTGCGCACGACGAACCGGCCGACCGCCCGATAGGCCGCCTCCGCGTCCTCATCGAGGCGGCCGTCGAGCGCGAGCGCCGCAGGCGAGCCTTGTTCGGTCCGCGCTGCGGCGAGCAGCGCCTCGAACCCTTCGGTCCAGGGCGGAGAATCGGCCGCGAAGGTCTTCTCGTATTCCTCGGGGCTGAACGGCATCGGCACTTCGAGCCGGATGCCCTCGGCGAGCGCCGCTTCCGCTGCGATCCGGTCGGACCCTTCGGCAAGCGGCGAGATGAGGCGAATAAGCGGCGCGCCGGGTCCGTAGGCGGCCCGCACCTTCTGCTCTTCCGCCATCTCCTCGATCTTACGCCGCACGAGCCGGATCGTCGCGGCGACCGCTGCCCGGAGCAAGGGAATCGCCTTCTCGTCGAGCTTGTTCGGACGTGCGCCGGTGATACCGACGCGGAACGCCAGCCTGGGGCGGAGGGGGGCATGGGGAAGCGGCATAATTGGTTCCGACTTCATCACGTGTCGGATAGCGTGCCAAGCCTGCACCCGGGCGGCATTTCATCGCAGGCATCCGGCCGGGCTTTCACTGCTGCCGGCGGAACCCCTCCGCCCGCCTTCCCGAGGCCGCGGTCGCAGCGTTCGGAGAGATGGAAATGGTGGACGACAGCGCCCCCGCGCGGGCCGCGGAACGCAAGTCGCGGACGCTAGAGCGTGATCGCCGAAGGTTGAATTACCGAGGGCGTGAATCACGCGGGAAAACAAAGACCTAGAGCGGGATGCGTGAGCCGAAGCAAACGCATCCCGCTCTAGAACGCGAAGACCGAAGGCAGAATCGCGGCACCCGGCGAACGCGTTCGCCGGGCGCCCCAACGCCGCCTTCAGCGATCACGCTCTATCGCGCCAGCTCCGTCTGGTAGAAATACTGCGCGACATTGGGATCCTCCGCCGTTGCGGTCGTCGCTACCACGTTGTCGAGCTGCACTGACTTGGGCACGGCGGAAGCCTTGCCGTCGAGGATGTCCGCCGCGTACTGCACCGCGAGCGCGCCTTCCTTCGCCGGTTGCTGGATGATCAAGGTGGTGATGACGCCCTCTTTCAGCAGCTTCACCTCGTCGGGCTCCGCGTCGTAGCCGACGACGTCGACGCTGCCCTTCCTGCCGGAGGCGGACACGGCCTTGCCGACGCCCTCCGCCGAGAACACGTTGGTGCCGAAAATCCCTTTGAGGTTCGGGTATTTCAGGATCAGGAGCTGGGCTTGGGTGAAGGCCTTGGTCGGGCTGTCGTCGTCGTACTCGATGGCGACGACCTTCATGTTCGGATATTTGGCGATCGCGGCGATGAAGCCCTTTTGCCGGGCATCCGTGGTCGAGATCCCGGGCTTCACGTTGATGACCGCGACGTCGCCCGCCTCATGCGCAAACTTGGCAATCGCGTCCGCAGCCGCCTCGCCGCCCTGGACATTGTTCGAGGTGATCTGGCTCGTGAGCAGGGAGGCGTCGGAGATCGTCGTATCGACGGCGATCACCGGGATGTGGGCGTTCACGAACTGGCGGATCGGGTTGATCAGCGCCGTCACGTCGGTCGGCGCGATGAGCAGCGCCGCCGGGTGCTTGGCGAGCAGGGCCTGCAGGACGGGGATCTGCGTCTCGGGAGAGAACGAGCTTCCGCCCTGCCAGATCAGCGTATCGCCGAGCTTCTTCGCCTCCGTCGCCGCGCCCCGCTGCATGGTGATGTAGAAGGCATCGGTGGTGATGCCGGGAACGAGCGCGATGGTGGCCGCTCCCTGGGCTCGGGCCGCGCCGGCGGGCAAGGCCGCCAGCGCCAGGGCCGCAAGCGCGGCGCATGCGAGGCTCTGTTTTCCGGGCATGGTTTCCTCCTCTCTCTCTTTTGGATCAGGCCAAATCGATCAGGCGGCTGCGGAGCTGGTCCACGGCGACCGCGAAGATCAGGATCGCGCCGACGGCAACCTGCTGCCAGAACGGCTGCACGCCGATCAGGATGAGCCCGGTCACCATCACCGTGATGACGAAGCCGCCGATCACGGTGCCGAGGATGGTGCCGCGCCCGCCGAACAGGCTTGCGCCCCCGATCACCACCGCGGTGATCGCGTCGAGCTCGTCGTTCGCGCCGGCCTGCACCGAGGCCGAGGCGAACCGCGCCATCACCATCAGCCCCGCGACCGCCGAGAAGAATCCCGCAAGCGTGTAGATCTTCACCAGGTGCCGCTCGACATCGATGCCGGCGCGCGCCGCGCCCACCGGGTTCGAGCCGATCGCATAGGTCCTGAGGCCGAAACGCGTCTGGTCGAGCAGCAGGGCGGAGCCGGCGCAGGCGAGCGCGGTAACGAGCACGGTAAGCGGGATCCAGCCGCCGATCGAGTACGAGCCGAGCGTGCCGACGAGGTCCGGGATGGTGTCGATATTCTCCCCGTTGTTGAGGAGATAGATCCCGCCGGTGCACATGCTGAGCATGCCGAGCGTGACGACGAAGGGCGTGAGCCGGAGCCGGGTGATCGCCTGGCCGTTGATCCAGCCGACGAAGCTGCCCGAGGCGAGCGAAGCCGCGATGCCGGCGGCGAGGACGACGGGCGTGCCCGTGTGGCGGGCGATCAGCGCGCTCATCGCCAGCGCCCCAACCATGCCGGAAAAGCCGAGGATGGCGCCCACCGAGAGGTCTATCCCGCCGGTGATGATGACGAACGTCTCGCCGAGCCCGAGCAGAAGATATTCGACGGCGAACTGCGAGGTGGCGAGCCAGCTCGCGCGGCTGAAGAAATCGGGACTCGCGATGCCGAAGAGGGCGATCAGGGCGAGCAGGATAAGGAGGGTCCAGAGCGTGCTCGCCCGCGCGAGCAGGGCGGCGAGCGGGTGGGAAGGTGGCGCGGCCGCCTCGACATTCGCGCCGCCGGCGAGGGGCGCCTCGCGGTCGAGCGGCGGGCTCATGCGGAGCCGGCGCCCGTGATCAGCGCCACCGTGTCCTCGATCGTCATCGTCCGCGCCGCCCGGTCGGCGACCTTGCGGCCGCGGAACAGGACGACGATGCGATCACAGATGGCGTGCACCTGCGGCATGTTGTGGCTGACCAGAACCACGGCGACGCCGCGGGCGCGCACGCTCGCGATCAGCTCCCCCACCTTCGCCTGCTGGGCGACGCCGAGCGCTGCGGTCGGTTCGTCGAGGAGCAGCAGCCGCGAGCCCCAGATCAGTCCGCGCGAGACCGCGACCGCCTGCCGCTGGCCCCCGGAAAGGGCGCGGCAAGCCGTGCGGACCGAGCCGATGCGGATGGCGGTCTCGGCCAGCTCCTCCGCGGCGCGGCGCTGCATGGTGCGCTTGTCGAGGAACCCGAGCCGGCCGAAAAAGCCCGGGCGGAGCAGCTCGCGGCCGAGGAAGATGTTTGCCCAGACGGCGAGATCGAGCGCCAGCGCAAGGTCCTGGTACACCGTTTCGATCCCCGCCATGCGCGCCTCGAGCGCCGAGGCGAAGCGCACCTCTCGCCCCGCCAGCAGGATGCGCCCCGACGAGGGTCGGATCGCGCCGGCAATGATGTTCACAAGTGTCGATTTTCCGGCGCCGTTGTCGCCGACGAGGCCGATCACCTCGCCCGGGCTCACCGCGAGGCTGACGTCGGCGACGGCCTGGATCGGGCCGAAGGATTTCGCCACGCCCACAACTTCGAGCAGCGGCGCGTCCGAGCCGCCGCCGGCCTCGACCACCCCTGCCGCCTCGCCCGACTTCAGCATCCTCTCCGTTCCCCACGGCGGGTCGCTCGGAAAGACCGGCCTCGGGTTATACGCGACCGGCGCCAGCGTCAAACCGGCCGCGGGCCGTCCGCTCCGGCGGCGCGGCATCTGAACGGCGGCGCCGGCGCGGGGGTAGCCATGGCGCACCGCCTGTGGTCCCGTTGGGCAGGGCAGGGCAGGGCAGGGCAGGGCAGGGCAGGGAAAGGGAGGAGAAGATGAGCCAGGCGATGGGACGGATCGAAATTCTCGAGAATCCCCAGGCCCTCGCGATGCGCGTCGCCGGGTGGATGACGGCGGCGGCAGCAGCGGGGGCGGGAGATTTCCGCATTTGCCTCTCGGGCGGTTCGACCCCGCAGCTCCTTTACGAGACCTTGGCCTCGGGATCATTCGTCGAGAAATTTCCCTGGCGCCGGGTCCATTGGTACTGGGGGGATGAACGCTTCGTTCCCTACGATCACCCGGAGAGCAATTACCGGATGGCCCGCGAAGCAATGCTCGCGCGAGCGCCGGTGCCGGAGGGGAACATCCATCCGATGCCCGTGACCGGCACGCCCGAGGATGCGGCGCGGCGCTACGAGCACCGGCTGCAAGGGGATTACGGCGCAGCGATTCTCGATCCCGCGCGACCCCTCTTCGACATCATGCTGCTCGGGCTCGGCCCCGATGGGCACACCGCTTCGCTGATACCGGACGAGCCGGTGCTGGAGGAGCGCGAGCGATGGGTCGCCGCCGTATCGCACGGCAGGCCCGAGATACGCATCACGCTCACCTATCCGCCGATCGAGAGCAGCCGCCAGGTCGCGTTTCTCGTCACCGGAACGGAGAAGGCGGCGATTCTCGGTGCGATCCATGCAGGCGGGAGCCAGGTTCCGGCGGCGCGGCTGAGGCCCGTGGGCGAGCTCGTCTGGTTCGTCGATCGCGCGGCGGCGGCCCGCCTGCCCGAAAGCGCTCTCAGGTGAAGCGGCCGGCGGGCCCCGCTCGACATCCAGCCCCGCCCTGCGCTATGTCCATGCACACATAACGAACTTCGCCCAAGGAGAAATTCCATGACCGCGGAAATCCTTCTCACCCGGCACCCTTTCCTCGACAACAAGCCCAAGCGCATGCTGATCGACGGCAAATGGCTCGAGGCCGCCTCGGGCAAGACGTTCGAGACCATCAACCCCTCGACCGGGGAAATCCTCGCCAAGGTGGCCGAGGGTGACGCCGAGGACATCGATCGCGCGGTGGACGCGGCGCGGCGCGCCTTCCGCGGCCCTTGGAGCAAGTTCAAGCCGTTCGAGCGGCAGAACCTGCTGCTCAAGCTCGCCGACCTCGTCGAGCGTCATTTCGACGAGCTGGCGGCGCTCGATACCCTCGACATGGGCGCGCCGATCGGCCGCACCCGCGGCACCCGCCTGCGTGCGCTCGGCATGCTCCGCTACTACGCGGGCCAAGCGGTCTCGATCCATGGCGAGACGATCGAGAACTCGCTGCCGGGCGAGTACGTTTCCTTCACCCTGAAGGAACCGGTGGGCGTCGTCGGCGCGATCATTCCCTGGAACGGCCCGCTCAGCGCAACGATCTGGAAGATCGGCCCGGCGCTCGCCACCGGCTGCACGATCGTGCTGAAGCCGGCCGAGGAAGCGCCGCTCACCCCGCTCCGTCTTGCCGAGCTCTGCCAGGAGGCGGGCATTCCGCCGGGCGTGGTCAACGTCGTGCCCGGCTTCGGCGAGACGGCGGGGGCGGCGCTCGCTGCGCACCAAGACGTCGACAAGGTGGCCTTCACCGGCTCGCACCTCACCGGCCAGAAAATCATCGCGGCCTCGGCCGGCAATCTGAAGCGGGTCTCGCTCGAGCTCGGCGGCAAGTCGCCCGACGTGGTGTTCGCGGACGCCGATCTCGAGGCCGCGGTGCCGGGGGCGGGGATGGCGGTCTTCGCCAATTCGGGCCAGATCTGCAGCGCCGGCACGCGCCTCTTCGTCGAGCGCAAGATCTACGACGAGTTCACCGCGCGGGTCGCCGCTTTCGGAAAGTCGCTTCGCGTCGGCGACAGCCGCGATCCGGAAACCCAAGTCGGCCCGCTGGTCTCGGCCGAGCAGCTCGATCGCGTCACCGGCTACCTCGCCATCGGCCGCCAGGAAGGTGCCCGTCCCCTCGCCGGCGGCGAGCGGCTGACGGAAGGGGCGATGGCCAAGGGCTATTTCGTTCCGCCGACCGTCTTCGCCGACGTCAAGGACGACATGCGCATCGCGCAGGAGGAGATTTTCGGCCCCGTCATCTCGGCCATCCCCTTCACCGACGTCGAGGAGGTCATCGAGCGGGCCAACCGGACCAGCTTCGGCCTCGGCAGCGGGCTCTGGACCCGCGACGTAAGCAAGGCCCACAAGCTTGCCCGCGGCATCCGCGCGGGCTCGGTGTGGATCAATTGCTACCAGGCCATGGACCCGGCGGTGCCGTTCGGCGGCTACAAGATGAGCGGGTACGGCCGCGAGAGCGGCAAGCAGCACGTCGAGGAATACCTCAACGTGAAGGCGGTCTGGATCAAGACGGGCTGAGCTATGCTGGCCCGGTCGCGAGAGGAGCGGTCTCCAATGAAACTCAGCGCCCGGAACCAGATCAAGGGGAAGATCATCGGCGTCGTGAAGGGCCAGACGACCGGCCATGTGCGCATCGATATCGGCAATGGGGTGGTCATCACGTCCTCGATCACCAACGAGGCGATCGACGAGCTGGCCCTGAAGGTGGGAGAGGACGCGATCGCCGTCATCAAAGCCTCCGACGTCATGGTGGCGAAATAGGTCCTCGGACCGTGCGGACGGCCGCTTGGGTTCTGCTCTGTCTCCTCGCGGGGTCGGGGTACGCCGCAGGAGCCCAAACGGCCGCTTCGCCGGCCGCCGCAAGCGTCGCGGCCGGGATCGTCGTCACCGGCCTCTCGGGTCGTCCCGCCGTGGTTACCGGGGAGGCGCTGGCGCGGCTTCCCGCGGTCCGGGTGAGTATCTCCTTCCAGACCGAGCACGGCCCGCGGCACGGGCTGTTCGCCGGACCGCTGCTCTGGACGGTGCTCGCCCATGCCGGCGCGATCGATCCAAGCAACCCGCGCCTTGCGGTCCACGAGGTCGTCCTGGTCACCGGAAGCGACGGCTATACGGCGGCCCTCGGGCTCGGCGAGATCGCGCCGGCGTTCGAGGGCAAGCAGGTGATCCTCGCCGAAGCGATGGACGGGCAGCCGCTCGGCGTCGGGCATCTGCGCATCGTCGTGCCGGGGGACCGCTATGGCGGGCGCGCCGTGCGTGACGTCGTCCGGATCGCGGTCGTGGAACCGGCCCCGCCCGAGCATTAGAGCGTGATCGCCGGAGGTGGAATCACCGAAGGCGTGAATCACGCGGGAAAACAAAGACCTAGAGCAGGGCGGGCTTGCCTTCGCTCACCCATCCCGCTCTGACGGCGGGCCGGCCCGGGCGGGGACGCGCTACCTTTGGAAACTTGGCGCGCCGAGCATACGGATCGTGTCAATCACGTTCTGCTGCTGCTGGTTCTGCTGCGCCGGCTGGAGGTTGGCCGCCGCGATCTCGGCGTGTTCGGCCTGCTCGATCGCCTGAAGCTTCTGCCGGGTCTCTGCCTGCCGTTGGCTCCGCGTGAGGGTCCCCTGGGCAACCTCGGTGGTCATCTGCTCATAGGACGCGATCAGTTGCTCGTACATCGGTGCAAGCTTGGGGTTGGCCTTCTCGTACGTGCGGACGGCATTATAGGCGCACTGGTTCCACGCCAGCTCGTGCGGTGCCAATGCGTGCTCGGGGACGTTGGACGCTTGCTGCGGATTGTAGCCGTAGGTATTCGTGCATTGATGCAGCGCCGAATCGAGCGCCGTCCGCGCACCGAGAATATCCGCGCCCGAGGAGGGGGAGGGGGCCGGTTGCGGGCCCGCACAGCCGCAGGCGAAAAGCCCACAGGCGAGCCAGAATAGCGGTTTGGCGCTCATCGCGACGATCCTCCCTCCGAGTTCTTGGCCGAACAGTACGGCCGAACCGTCCGGGCCCGCAATGACCCGGGTCAATCCTCACATATGACTATACCGCAGCACCGTGCGTTCTTCGCGGCCGATCGGTCGGCGGACCCTTTCGTTCGCACCTGCGGCGGCATGGGTTGTGAGATGCGGGGGATAGGCTTATATTCAATCACGAACAGCGCGTATCGCATCCGTATCGCCAACGGAGCCGGGTTTTCGGCATCCGCACGGCCATTCCCTGCGTCCGGCGCCATCGGAGGGGGCGGAGCGAATCATCCGTTCGGGTGAATTCCGGCGTGGCCGCCGCTGCGCGCGGAATGCTGCCCGCGATCGTGGGGTATCCGAAGCAAGTCATGCAATATACGAAATTCGGCCGCACCGGCCTCCGCGTTTCCAAGCTCTGCCTCGGGACTATGACCTTCGGCCTGCAATGCGATGAAGCGCGCAGCCGCGCGATTCTCGATACCGCCGCCGCCGGCGGGATCGATTTCCTGGATGCGGCTGACGTTTACCCCCTGGGCGGCGGGCCGAACACCGTCGGCCGGACCGAGGAGATCGTCGGCGGCTGGCTCAAGGGCAAGCGCCACGAATTCGTGCTGGCGACCAAATGCGTCGGCAAGATGGGCCCGAAGCCCTGGGACCAGGGCATGTCGCGCAAGCATGTTCTCGACGCGATCGACGGCTCCCTACGACGGTTGGGGACAGAGTATGTCGATTTGTACCAGCTGCACGGCTACGATCCGAACACGGAGATCGACGAGGCGCTGGAGGCGCTCGACACGGTCGTACGCGCGGGCAAGGCGCGGTACGCGGGCGTCTCCAACTGGCCGGCGTACAAGCTCGCGCGCGCTCTCGGGCGCAGCGAAGTCAGGAACATCGTCCGCATCTCATCCGTGCAGCCACGCTACAATCTTCTGTTCCGCAGCTTCGAGCGCGACCTGCTGGAGCTCTGCGCGGAGGAATCGATAGCGGTGATCCCCTACAACCCGCTCGCCGGCGGGCTGCTCACGGGCAAGCACGACCGGCGAGCGCCGCCGGCGGAAGACTCGCGCTTCCAGCTCGGCAATGCCGGTCCGCGATACCAGGCGCGCTATTGGCACGACCGGGAGTTCGAAACCATCGATGCGCTCCGTGAAGTGGCCAGAGAGGCGGGCATGAGCATGACGACGATGGCGCTGCGCTGGGTCCTCTCGAACCCCGCGATCACGGCGCCGATCATCGGCGCCAGCCGGCCCGAGCAGCTCGCCGACAACCTTGCCGCCGCCGACCAAGGGAAGCTGCCGGACGATCTCAAAACCAGGCTCGACGAGATCACGCACGGCTGGCGGGCGGTGGACGCCGAGCGCTAGAACGGGACGCGTTCGCTTCCGCTCACGCATCCCGCTCCGGTTTCGACTTTTGCCTAGAATATCAAAAGAAATTCTTCGGCTTCCGCAGAATAGGTGAGCGCATGCGCTACAAGACACTTGGCGGCACGGGGTTGCTCGTGTCGGAAATCTGCCTCGGCGCGATGACCTTCGGCGGCCGTGGCTCGTTTGCCTCGATCGGAAGTCCCGACCAATCGGTCGCCGACAGGATCGTCGCGCGCTCGCTCGATGCGGGCGTCAACTTCATCGATACGGCCGACGTCTATTCCGAAGGAGCCTCCGAGGAAATCACCGGCCGCGCCATCGTGAACTCCGGGCGCAAGCGCTCGGACGTCGTGCTGGCGACGAAGGTGTTCGGGCAGGTCGGCCCCGGTCCCAACGACCGTGGGGCGTCGCGCGGTCACATCATGAATGGCGTCAAGGCCAGCCTGAAGCGGCTCGGCACGGACTACATCGACCTCTACCAGATTCATGGCCTCGACCCGGTCACCCCGATCGAGGAAACCGTCGGCGCGCTCGACGATCTCGTGCGCCAGGGTCACGTCCGCTATGTCGGCGTCTCCAACTGGTCGGCCTGGACCATCATGAAGGCGCTCGGCATCGCCGAGAACCGCGGCTGGGCGCGGCTTTCGACGCTGCAGGCCTATTACACCATCGCCGGGCGCGACCTCGAGCGCGAGATCGTGCCCCTGCTGACCGCGGAGAAGGTGGGCCTGATGGTCTGGAGCCCGCTCGCCGGCGGCCTGCTCTCCGGCAAATACAATCGCGACGGCAGCGGGCCGGAGGGCGCCCGCCGCGTCTCCTTCGATTTCCCGCCCGTCAACAAGGAGCGCGCCTTCGATTGCGTGGACGCGATGCGCGTGATCGCCGATGCGCGCGGCGTCTCCGTGGCCCGCATCGCGCTGGCCTGGGTCCTTCACCGCCCGTTCGTCATGTCCGTGATCATCGGCGCCCGGACGATCGAGCAGCTCGACGACAATCTCGCTGCCACCGCGATCGCCCTCACCGCGGAGGAGTTGCAACGGCTCGACCGCGTCAGCGTGCTGCCGGCGGAATATCCCGGCTGGATGATCGAGCGTCAGGGCGCGAACAGGCTACCCGCCAAATAGATCGCGGCCCGCCGCCGCTCTCAGCTTCCCGATCCCTTCTCGACGAGCACCGGGTCGGTTCGCCAGCTCGCCGGGAAGAGCCGTTTCAACCGCTCGATCTTCGGCATGTCGTTGACGACGATGTACGCGTTGTCCGGATTGCGGACGAGGAAATTCTGATGATAGGCCTCGGCCGGATAGAACGGGCCGGCCGGGTCGACCCGCGTCGCGATCGGCCGGTCGAACGCGTGCGCGGCATCGAGCTGCCCGATATAGGCCCGGGCCACGCGTTCCTGCTCCGGCCCCTCCACGAACAGCTCGGAGCGGTACTGCGTGCCCCAGTCCGGGCCCTGGTGGCCGATTTCGGTCGGATCGAGCGCCACCGAAAAAAAGATCTGCAGCAGCCTGCCGTACGTCACCTGCCGCGGGTCGAACGTCACGCGCACCGATTCCGCATCGCCCGTGGTGCCCGTGCTCACCTGCTCGTAGCTCGGATTGACGACATGGCCCCCGGTGTATCCGGAGAGCGCCTGGGTGACGCCCTTGACGTGCTCGAAGACGCCTTGGACGCCCCAGAAACACCCGCCGGAGAAGATGGCGGTCTGCAGCCCGGGACCGCTCGTCGTCACGTCCAGCGCCGGCGCCGGCAGGGCGCCCATCGGCGGCTCGGCTCGCCCCGGCGCGGATGAGAGCCCGAGGCCCAGGGCTGCAGCTGCCGCCAGGATGGCGAGGCGGCAGCCGGGCATGGAACGTCGCGTCATGACCGGCCTCCGGAATGGATCGGCGCAGCCGCCCGAAGGCGTGGCGCACGCCTGCATAGCACGAACCGCCCATCGGAGGGCAGGCAGCTCCGGGCCCCCGGTTCATTTCCTCCGGCAAGCACGATGCAACGCCGCGAGGTGCCTGCGCGCGGCCGCTGCGCCGTCCGCCTCGATCGCCCGATAGCAGGCGACGACGGCCCGGCCGGCTTCGGTCAGGCTGGCTCCCCCGCCGCCCGGCCCACCCGCCGCCGTTTCCACCAGGGGCTTGCCGAGGATCCGGTTGAGGTCCTCGACCAGCTTCCAGGTGCGGCGATAGGACATGCCGAGCGCACGGCCGGCCGCCGAAATCGAGCCGGCACGGGCGATCTCCTCCAAGACGGCGATCTTGCCCGGCCCAATCCGGCCGCCATCGGCAAGATCGATGCGGATGCTGAGCGCGTCCCCGGACTTGGTGCTCATCCTCGCCTCGGCCCGCGCTCCGCCCATCCGCTGAGCGAAACACGCAGGCAATCCGGCAATCAACCCCATCCGCCCGATGCTTCGGGCGCCAAGGTCAGGGGGAGGCGCGATCCGCGCGGGGCAGTCCGGTCTGCCCCGGTCTCCCGCATGCCCGGAAAATCCAAGGAAAACCCTGGTGGGTGCGGCAGGGATTGAACATTGACCAGGTGCAATGATCGCAGGCACTTAGCCGCGAGAGAAAGCCGCGACATCAACGCTTTATCATCTCTCATTGTGCATCATCGTATCCCGTGATAACCCCTCATCCGATGGGGAATCGACCCCCCTGACCCCCAGAATCGAGGGGTGCGACGAGGGTGCGGCGGATCACGGATGTCTTCCTTCGGGGCTGGCGACCCCCAGAGCGGGGCCGGCTCGAGATCATGGACGAAACCCCCGGCCGCACCGGGCTGATCTGGCGGCAGAACCGCAGGGGGGAGATTACCGCGTGGATAAGGGTCTCGACCCCGAGGGGGCGGGCTCGCCTCCTGTGCGGCCGCTGGCCGGGCGAGACCATCACGGCGATCGCCAAGCGGGCGAGGGCGCTCCGGGTCGGGGCCGACAAGGGCGAGGACCGAAACGCGGTCACCAGGGCGTCCAAGCGCGCCCACAAGGCGCTGGCGCCTACGGTCGGCACCAGGCTCCGGCAATGGCAGCTCGCCCGCCAATCGGCTTGGTCGACCGGCTACGCGGCCGAGATCGGCAAGCTGGTGGAGCATGACATCGTGCCCACCCTCGGCGCCCGCCGGCTGGCCGAGGTCTCGCGGGCGGAGTGGGTCAACCTGGTGCTCGCCAAGCGCGCGACCGCGCCCGCTCGAGCCGGCACCCTCTACGACACCATTTCGAGCTTCACGAACTTCGCGGAGGCCGCCGGCTGGATTCCTGCGGCCCCGCTGCCGCGCAAGGGGCGCACCACCTTGGCGCCGAAGGTCGCGCGCCGCCAGCGCACTTTGACCGCGGCCGAGCTGCTCGCCGTCTGGCGGGGGGCGGCCGGACTGTCAACACGAAAACGTGTTTTCATCCGCCTCGCGATCCTGACCGGCGCGCGCGAGAGCGAGGTCGGCGGCATCGTCGCCGGCGAGATCGACATGCAGCTCGGCCGCTGGACCATCCCCGCGACTCGGGCGAAGAACAGGCGTTCGATCACTCTGCCGCTCGGGCCGCTCGCGCTCGCCGAGCTCGCCGCCGTGTGGCCCGACGAGGAAATGACTATCGCTACTGTCGATAGTCATTCGCCCGACCTGGCGGGCTGGCACCTGCTCGGCGAAACTCCCGGCCGGCCGCTCGCGACCTTCAGCAAGCTCAAGGAACGCCTCGACAAACTCAGCGGGGTTTCGTCTTGGCGCATCCACGACCTGCGCCGAACGATGCGCACGGGGCTTTCCGCGCTCGGCGTCGCGCGCGAGGTCGCGGAGCTTTGCTTAAACCACGTCTCCGCCTTCACTCCTTTGGAGCAGACTTACAACCGGCACGACTATGCCGCCGAAATCTTGGCCGCCGTGAAACGCTGGCAGGAACATGTCGGCCGCATCATCAACCGCGCGGCGGCGTCGGCCGAGGCGGCAGATTGAGGACTTGCATAAATCATCATTCGCGATAACCTGATTTCCGACCCGACCGGCACATGTCGGCGGGCCTGGCAGATCACGCCGGCCAGGAGCTGGGCAGTCGAGCCCTCTTCTCATCGGGAACAACGTTTCGATGATAGGAGAGGTTCATCATGCCCGGATCGCGCAAGCGCAAGCGTCCAGCCGATGACGTGCTACTCAATGCCGATGAGGTCGCGGCGTTCCTGAAGATCAGGAAGGAGCGGATCTACCCGGCCATCAAGGACGGTTGGCTGCCGCCGCCATCCTACGCTTTGCCGAAGTCGCCTCGCTGGTGGCGCTCGGAGATTGTCGCCGCCCTCGACAAGCATATGGAGACGCCAACGGCCGCGGTGGCCAGGCGTCGGGCTGCCATTCTTGCCCGCGAGGCCGCTGCGCGTGTTGCATCTCGTGAGGAAACCAACGCCCAGATATAACGAAGGCCGGCCTCTTGACGGAGAGACCGGCCTCGCCATGACAGATCATCTTGCGGGATGAACTGTTGCACTCTGTCACGCGGCGTGGCCCCCGTCAATGAGGTTCGGCTTCGGAGAGGAAACCTCCGATGCCAGACGATCAACGCATTGACCCTCCCGAGACCAGTGCCGACCGGTGCCTCGCCCTGGGCGATCACCACGCCATCGGCGCGCTCGCCTTCTATCTCGGCGCGGGCCTTTCGGACCAGGAGATCCATGAGCGCGTGAGCGCGATGCTCGCGCCATGTCTCCGCCCACCCTTCCCTGATCCCTTCCGTCATGACGACGCCGCCTGGGCACTCGCGCGGCATTGCGCGGCCGTGGATATGCCGCACGAGCAAACGCTTGCTCTGCTCGCCCATTGCCTCGCGGTAGTGCCGGCCTGGCCGGACGATCTCGACCATCTGCTCGCCATAGTTTCCAATTCGGAACAGGAGTTCGTGCGATGACAGAGACCGGCGACGACCGGACCTATCTCGAGCAACAGATCAAGCGCGAGCGTGCCGCAGTGAAGCGCGGCAAGGCGACGAAGCGCGCTACCAACGGCGAGGCTCCGATGGAAACTGGTGATCTTGACAGGACAATTCACGATCTCGCCCGCCTCGGCATCGCCGACTATGAACAGCAACGCAAGACGACAGCGGAACGGTTGCATTTACGCGCTTCCATCCTTGATCGCCTGGTTGAAGCGGAGCGCGACAAAGGCAATGGCGACACAAAGGGGCAGGGCAAGCGGCTCGACCTCTTGCGACCAGACCCTTGGCCCGATCCGGTTAACGGTGTCGTGCTCATGGAAAAGGTGGTTGGGCTCTTCGAGGAATACGTCAAGCTGCCCGAGCGCGGCGCCATCGCTCTGGCTTTGTGGGCGCTGCACACTCATTGCTATGAGTTATGGCGCTATACGCCGCGACTTTTCGCGTTCAGTCCGACCAAACGGTGCGGCAAAACCCGCATGTTGCGCTTGCTGAAAATGCTGGTTTGCAAGCCGCTTGGCTCCGCCAGCATCTCAGCTTCGGCCGTTTATCGCAGCATTGAACTCACGCATCCTACGCTACTGCTTGACGAAATGGACCAGTCTATCACGGATAAACCTGATCTGGTCGGCGTGCTTGATGGCGGATTTGAACGGGGCGAAGTCGCAATTCGCACGGTTGCTGTCGGAGATGATCACGTTCCGCGCACATTTGACCTCTTCGCGCCCTGCGCCATGGCAGGAATCGGCCGGCTGCCAGGTCAGCTTGAGGACCGCAGCATCAAGCTACCAATGAAGAGAGCACTGAGGAGCGAGCGGCGGCCGAAGATCACTGATGAGACGGAGAGATATGGAGTGCGGTTACAGCGGGAAATTGCACGCTGGATCAAGGATAATCGAGAGGCTTTGAAGGAAGCAAGGCCAGATATGAGGAATTTACCTGACCGGGTGGATGACAGGTGGATGCCGCTGTTCGCCATCGCCGAGGTCATCGGCGACAACTGGCCGGCGCTCGCCGAGGCGGCCGCGTTGGCATTGAACCCCGATGATGATGAGAGCGATAGCCAAGGGGAGAAGTTGATCCACGACGTTCATACGGTGCTCCGCGAGAACGAGGAGGCGATAGCGTCGCAAACCCTGGTGGAGCGCCTTGTGAGCCTCGACGGCCGGCCTTGGGCGGAGATGGGGCGCTCCGGCCGGGCGCTGACCCAGAACAAGCTCGCCCGCCTGTTGAAGCCCTTTGGCATCTGGCCGCGGAAGCTTCGGCTCGGCGCAGAACCCGTCCAAGGCTATCGACGCGAGGCGCTCCAAACCGCCTTCGATCGCTACCTCGATGCGTGATCTTCCGCCAGCACCCCCTTTCAAACTGGAACAGTGGAACAAATGGCGGAGTTCTGCGGTTTTTTGAGGATTCCGAACCGGAACACGAGGAGGGGATGTTCCAGTTTGAAATCGCAAAAAAACGGCGGTTTCCCGCCGTTTGTTCCACTGTTCCAGTTTGAAACCCCCCTCTAGCAGGCTGCTGAAAATCCCCCTGATCTTTCTGACTTTTGCTCCTGGTTTCTGGGGTTCTTGACGTTCCCGGAGCTTTCCCTCGGTTTTGTTGGCTCAAGACCCCCGCCCGGGGCATGTCGGGCGATCTTTGGACGGA
>DATJTV010000193.1:0-21565 GCA_035503055.1 Acetobacteraceae bacterium | reverse complement strand
GAAGCCGAGCTTGCGGAGCCAGGCGCGCTGGCGCTCCTTGCCGAGGATCATGGCGACGTGGGAGGCGCCGATATTCGAGGAGTAGGCGAGGATCTCGACCAGGGAGAGCCAGCGATGGACGGGGTCGTAGTCGGTGATCTGGAAGCCGCCGATATCGATCGGGTGGGTGGTGTTGAAATGGTCCCAGACATGGACGAGGCCGGAATCGAGCGCCATGCCCATGGTCTGGAGCTTGAAGGCGCTGCCCGGCTCATAGACGCCGGTGACGGCGCGGTTGAAGCGCTCGACGGCGGGGGCGGTCGCGAAATCGTTGGCGTCGTAGTCGGGCAGGCTCGCGAGGGCGAGCACCTCGCCGGTGCGCACGTCCATGACCGCGCCGGCGGACCCGACGGCCTGAAAATCGTCGACCGCCTGGGCCATCTCCTCGCGCAGCACGGCCTGGATGCGGACGTCGAGCGCGAGGCGAAGGGCCTCCGGGTTCGTGTTGAGGCGGTGGTTCTCGAACTTCTCGATGCCGGCGACGCCGTTGTCGTCCACGTCGGCCCAGCCGAGCACGTGGCAGGCGGTACGGCCGAGCGGGTAATGGCGCTTCTCGGCGGGCAGGAAGCTCACGCCCGGGATGCCGAGATCGTTGATGCGGAGCTCCTGGTCGGGGTCCACCTCGCGCGAGACGTAGACGAAGCTCCGCCCGGGCATGTTGAACTGGGCGAGGAGCGAGGCCTCGTCGATGGCGGGGAGGACGGATTTGAGCTGCCGGACCGCATCGGCGCGGTCCATCATCTGGCGCGGATCGGCGTAGACGGCGGCGGTGGGGAGCGAGATCGCGAGGATCACGCCGTTGCGGTCGACGATCATCGCCCGCCCGCGCCTGGCGAGCAGGACGGGCGCGCTGCCCGCCGTGTCGTCCTCGGGCGGCGGAGGCGGCGGCTTGACCGGGCTGATCACGGTGGCGTCGGTGAGCTTGAGGCCGAGGGCGGCGAAGAGCCCGGCGAAGCCGGTGGCGGCGCCGAGCAGGCGGCGGCGGCTGGTCTCGAGCGCGGCGCGGCGGGCGAGGTCCGGCGCGGTGACGCGGACGGTCTCGAGGCGCGGGATGGCGCCGGCGCGCGGCGTGCCGGGCGGGCGGGCGGGCGCGGCGCGGGGATCGGCGCGCAACGGGAGCGAGTCGGGCGGGGGCGCGCGCGGGGGATCGTCACGGGGTTGTTCGCTCATCGCTTCGCGCTCCTCAATGCGTGCCGGAGAGCGGGGCGGGCGGGGGAAGGCTCGGGTAAGCGCCCCCCAATGCGCTTGCGACGACGGGCGCGGGCGCGGGCGCGATGACACGCGCGGCGACCGGGCGCAGCAGCGGACGGGCGGCGGGATGCGGCGCCGGCGGCGGGAAGTGCGGCGCGGAAGCGAGGGTGACGGGAGCGGGCGGCGGGGGCGGCGGCGCGGAAGCGCCCAAGGGCGGCGAGGCGGGCGGCGGCGCGGTGGCCGGCGGCGCGGCGGGCGCGTTCGCGGCGATGACGGCGGGCGCGGTTGAAGAGGGCGCGGGCGAAGCGGGCACGGTTGACGAGGGCGCGGACGAAGCGGGCACGGTTGAAGAGGGCGCGGGCGGCGGCGGCGCGCCACGGAGCATGGCGAGGCTTGCGTAGTAGGCCAGCGCCGGCTCGGCGGAGAGCAGCGGCAGCACCGGCGAGGCCACGCCGGCCGGCGGGGACGGCATGGTGCCGGGCGGGGCGACGGGCGGCAGGCGGGCCTCGAGGCCGGCGAAGGTGACGGCCTGGGTCGGCTTCATCGGCACCAGCGTCAGATAGCGGCTGGCGAGGTCGGCCAGCCGGATCGGCGAGTTCTCGAGCGCCCATTCGGCGCGCAGCAGCGCGATGCGCGCTTGCGCCGTCGCGATGTCGTTCTCGACGGTCGCGATCTGCCCGTCCACCATCTGCGTGCGATGCTTGGCCTGGTAGAGATAGAGGCCGGCACCGGCCGCGACGAGCGCGGTGAGGACGGTGAAGGGCCGGATCATGATGCCGGCTCCGTCACGCGCTCGATGGCGCGGAGCCGCGCCGAGGCGGCGCGGGCGTTGGCGGCGATCTCGGCTTCGCTCGGGCGGAGCGGGCGCGGGGTGAGCAGGCGAAAGCGGGGCGCGGCCTCCTCCAGCGAAGCGGGGGCGTGGCGCGAGGGGCGCGCGGCGCGGCCGGCGGCCGCGGCCATGAAGCGCTTGACGATGCGGTCCTCGAGCGAATGGAAGGCGATGGCGACGAGCCGCCCGCCCGGTGCGAGGAGGGAAGCTGCCTCGGCGAGCCCGCGCGCGATCTCGCCCAATTCGTCGTTCACGCGGATGCGGAGCGCCTGGAAGCTCCGCGTCGCGGGATCGATCCGTTCCTTGGAGGGCGGAAGCGCGGCGCGGATGATTTGGGCGAGCTCGGTCGTCGTCGCGATCGGGGTCTTTGCGCGCGCCGCAGCGATGCGGGCGGCGATGCGGCGGGCGTGGCGCTCCTCGCCGTACTCGGCGAGGAGGGCGGCGAGCGCGCCTGCGGGGAGGCGGTTGACGAGCTCGGCGGCGGTCGGGCCGTCCCGCCCCATGCGCATATCGAGCGGGCCGGCCAAGCGGAAGCTGAAGCCGCGGGCGGCCTCCTCGAGCTGGAAGGAGGAGACGCCGAGATCCATGACGACGCCGTCGAGGCGCGTCACGCCGGCGTTTCCGAGGAGAGCGAGCATTTCGCCGAAGCGGCCCTCGATCAGCGTGAGGCGGCCGGGGAAGCGGGCGGCGAGCGCCGCACCGCGCGCGATCGCCGCGGGATCGCGATCGATCGCGAAGAGGGTGCAGCGCGCGGCCTCGAGGATCGCCTCGGCATGGCCGCCGCCGCCGAACGTCGCGTCGAGATAGGTCGCGCCCTCGCGCGGAGAGAGCAGCGCCAGCACCTCCTCGCGCATCACCGGAACGTGGATCATTGGCCGCCCCCCGCCGGCGCCGGCCCGGTGCGCAGCGTCAGGTGGCGGACGCGGGCGCTCTCGCGCGCCGCGGCGCGGCGCTCGGCGGCGGCGGCGGGCTCCCAGATCTGGAAGAGCTGGCCGAGCCCGACGAAGGCGACCGCGCCGTCGAGATTGGCGTGGCGCGCGAGCCAGTCCGGGAGAAGAATGCGGCCCTCCTTGTCCGATTCGACGGGGAAGGCATCGGCATAGAGTGTCGTCGCGAGATCCTCCTGGTCATCGCTGAAGAGATCGATGTTCTCGAGGGAATCGGCGAGGCGCTCGAACTTGGAGACGGGCCAGGCCTCGATGCAGGCGTAGCGATGGGAGGCGCGCAGCACGACCGAAACGACATGATCGGACTCCTTGCCGTCCCGGAGCGCCGCGCGAAACGGAGCGGGGATGGAGACGCGACCCTTGCCATCGCGCTTGTTCTCATGCGTGCCCCAGAATTGTGTCATCCGACAGGGCCCGTTCGCTCCTTGGGATTGGCCGTGTCTGCAGGCCGGCTCTTCCCGCGCGCGGTGCCGCGTTATGGGAAGTCATGGGATAACATGTCCCAACATGGGCCTTCAAGGAGATTCCCGCCGGCGGAGCGCGGCGCGGAGCGGTTTTGATTCGATCTCTCAATATCTTGTTCGCGATTGCCTGCGATTCGGGCGAGTCTTAATCGGGGCGCGGGCACGGTTTCGCGTTTTGTTCCGATGGTGGCGCGAACATTTTTGGAAGAGAGGCGCCAGACGGCCTGTAAGCCGGGTTCTGTCCGCGCGTCTCGAATTGCTTCGCGGCGCGCGGGACGACCATTCCTCTAGGGCGCGTCTTGCGGCGCGCCTCGTGCGACCAACCCGGGCGGCGGGTCGAGAACGCCCCTGGCGGCTTGCGCCGCCCGCCGCCCCTATTCGGTCTTGCTCCCGGTGGGGTTTACCCTGCCACGCCCGTTGCCGGGCGCGCGGTGCGCTCTTGCCGCACCATTTCACCCTTGCCGACAGCGCCCGAGGGCGGTGCCGGCGGTTTGTTTTCTGTGGCACTTTCCCTGGGGTCGCCCCCGCCGGCCGTTGGCCGGCACCGTGTTCCCGTGGAGCCCGGACTTTCCTCCGGCGCGGAGCTTGCGCTGCGCGGCCGGCGGCCGTCCGGCCGTCTGGCGGCGGGAGAGATGCGGCGGCGGCGCGGCTTCGTCAATCGGGCGCGCGGCGCGACACCGGGAAGGCCGGGTTGGCGCCGACCGCGCCGGCGGCGGCGATCGCGTCCGGCGCGCCGCTGCCGAGCATGAGGACATGCACGCCCTGCTGCCACCGGCCCGGATGCCCGAGCATGGAGACCGCAACCACGAGAGAGGCCAGCACGAGGAAGACGGGAATGCTCCAGAAGCCCGATTTCTCCGACATCGCATTTTCCCTTTCGACGTGGTCCTTTCGACGGGGCCCTTCCGGGATGGACCCGCTTCGATGCAGGCGCGAACGTTAGCCGCGCGCGGCGCCGGGGCATGTGAGCGGGGCCACAGGGAAAGCGGGCGGGCTATAGTCGGCGCGAACCGGGGAGGGGACGGTGGGCGGCAACGGGGAGGAGGCGGGCGCGGAGGCACTGCGTGCGCTCCAGCTTGCGCGGCTGAAGGTGGTTGTCGCGCGCGCGTACGACCGCGTGCCGCACTACCGGGAGAAGTTCGCGCGGGCCGGCCTCCATCCCGATGATCTGAGGGGGCTCGACGACCTCGCGAAATTCCCTTTCACCAGCAAGGACGATCTTCGCGCGACCTATCCGTTCGGGATGTTCGCCGTGCCGATGGAGGAGATCGTGCGCATCCACGCCTCGAGCGGCACGACCGGCAAGCCCACCGTCGTCGGCTACACGAAGGGCGACATCGCGACCTGGTCGCACCTCATGGCGCGCTCGATCCGCGCCGCCGGCGGGCGGCCGAGCGACAAGGTGCACAACGCGTACGGCTACGGGCTCTTCACCGGCGGGCTCGGCTTTCATTACGGCGCCGAGCATCTGGGGGCGGCGGTGATCCCCGCGGGCGGCGGCTTCACGGGGCGGCAGGTGCAGCTCATCAACGACTTCAGGCCCGACATCATCCTCGCGACACCCTCGTACATGCTGACGATCGCCGACGCGTTCGAGCGCCAGGGGCTCGATCCGCGCCGCTCCGGCCTCCGCATCGGCATGTTCGGCGCCGAGCCGTGGAGCGAGGGGATGCGCGAGGAGATCGAGCGGCGGGTGGGGCTCGCGGCGATGAACCATTACGGGCTCTCGGAGGTGATGGGGCCGGGCGTGGCGCAGGAGCGGATCGAGGCGCGGGAGGGGATGACGGTGTGGGAGGATCATTTTTATCCCGAGATCATCGACCCCGAGACCGGGCGCGTGCTGCCGGACGGCGAGCAGGGCGAGCTGGTTCTCAGCACGCTCACCAAGGAAGGGATGCCCGTGATCCGCTACCGCACCCGCGACCTCACGCGGCTGCTGCCCCCGGCGAACGGTGCCTCCATGCGAAGGATCGACCGCGTGACGGGAAGGACCGACGACATGCTGATCGTCCGCGGCGTCAACGTCTTCCCCTCGCAGATCGAGGCGGTGCTGACGAAGGACGCGCGCGTCGCGCCGCACTATTTGCTCGAGCTTCGCCGGCCCGGGCGGCTCGACGAGCTCGACGTGGTGGTGGAGACGCGGGCGGCGGCCGCGGAGGGCGCGATGACGAGCGCGGAGCACGAGAAGATCGAGGCCAACCTCGAGCGCCTGATCAAGGGCTTCGTGGGCGTCACGGCGCGCGTGCGCGTCGTCCCGCCCGGGACGATCGAGCGCTCCGAGGGCAAGGCCAGGCGCGTGGTCGATCTCCGGGCGAAGGGATGAGCGCCGCGGACGCGGCGGCCTGGCTCGGCCCCGAGCCGCGCGGGACGGGCGGGCTCGCGGACGATTGCCGGGCCTATTCGGAATTCTGGCTCGCCTCCGATCGGCTGATCGCGCGCCTGCCGGAGAAGCAGGCACGCAACGAGGCGCAAGCGCGGGCCGCGGAGACGATCCACGCCGCGGCGCGGCGCGCGCGCGAGCGCTTCCTCGCCGCGCATGCCGAGGCGGTGTACGCGGCGCTCACCGGAGGGTTCTCCCGGTTCGTGCGAATCGAGGCGCTCTTGCTCGACGCGGCGGAGCGGTTTCCGGGCCTGGTGCCGACGCGCTTGCAGCTCGAAGCGGAGGCCGGGACGCTCCAGCGCGACAAGGAGGGGCGCGAGATCGACCAGGGGCTGCTGCTCTCCGCGATCTTCGCCCATGAGCGGGCGGGGCTTCATCTCTGCCATGCGATGCTGCTGCCGCGACCGGAGAGCCTCGCGCGGTTGGAAGAATTCTCCGCGCGCGGCGCGCTCGATCTCGGTTCCGTGACACTCGAGCGGCGCGGCAAAGAAGTGCTGCTGCTCGCGGGCAATCCGCGCTTCCTCAATGCCGAGGACGCAACGACGCTCGACGCCATGGAGATCGCGGTCGATCTCGCGATCCTCGATCCGGCGAGCGAGATTGCGGTGCTGCGGGGAGGCAAGGTGGAGCACGCGAAATATCGAGGCCGGCACGTGTTCGGCGCGGGGATCAATCTCACGCATCTCTATCGGGGGAAAATCCCCTACGTGTGGTTCCTGAAGCGCGATCTCGGCTTCGTCCACAAGCTTCTGCGCGGCGTCGCACGGCCGGATGAGCTTCCGGACGACGTGCATGGGCGGGGGATCGAGAAGCTGTGGATCGCCGCGGTGGAGGGCTTCGCGATCGGCGGGCATTGCCAGATTCTGCTCGCCGTCGATTACGTGCTCGCCGCCGACGATGCCTATCTCACCTTGCCCGCGCGCAAGGAGGGCATCATCCCGGGGCTCGCCAATCTGCGGCTGCCGCGCTTCACCGGCGAGCGGCTCGCCCGCCAGCTCATCCAGCACGAGCGGCGGGTGGCGTGCGACAGCGCCGAGGGGCGGCTCCTCTGCGACGAGATCGTGCCGGAAGCGGAGATGGACGCGGCGATTGAGCGGGCCGTCGCTGCGCTGACCTCGTCGGGCGCCGTGAGCGGGGTCGGCAACCGCCGCGCCTTTCGCGTCGGCGCCGAGCCGCTCGATCTCTTCCGCCGCTATTGCGCGGCTTACGCGCGCGAGCAGGCCGAGGCGCATTTCAGCCCCGCCCTGATCGCCAACCTCGAGCGCTATTGGGACGCGCGCAACCGGAGAGAATAGCCCGGTTTTCCTTGGTCATTTCAATTGTGCGGCCGGGTGCTGCCGATTTCGTTGTTGATCCAATGGCGGTTGGTACGTATCCTCCGCGGGTCGATCCTGCGGCAGTTTCGCGCACATCGAAGCGGGCATGAGCGGTCCGTGGTTTCGTGCGGACGGCGCCCGCTTGCGCGCGGCGGATCGGGCAAGAGGTGATGGCATGAGCAGGCACACAACGGGGCGCGAGTTCCGCCGGCCGGCGATGCCGCGAGGCGACGTGACGCGCAACGAAGAGGGGAAGCTGGTGTCGCGCACGACCGAGGAGGCAAAGAGGATTTTCCTGGAGACGCTCGCCGCCACGGGCAGCGTGGTCGCCGGCGCGGCGGCGGCGGATCGGTCGAAATGGACGGTCTATCAATGGGCGGAGCGCGACCCGGCCTTTGCGGCGCGCTGGGACAAGGCGCTGACGCGCGGGCTCGGCGTGATCGAGAAGGAGGCGTTTCGGCGGGCGGTGGAAGGAAGCGAGGAACCGCTGATGAGCGGAGGCAAGGTGGTGGGGACGGTGCGGCGCTACAGCGATCACCTGCTCGGGCTCCTGATGCGGTTGAACGCGACCGATCGCGGTGCCGCGCCGCGGCCGCCGGAGGGGGATGGGCCGCCGGTTCAATTCACGTTCACGCTCCAGAAGCCGTGGGAGGAGAGGGAAGAGCGCGAGAAGCGGGAAGAGACCGGCGATGAGATCGAGGGCGGCACGATCGAGGGCGGCGGGGTCGAGGGCGGCGGGGTGCCGACGCGCTCATTGCCATTCCGGAATTAGGGGAACGCGAAGCCGCTCGACCTCCGGAAGGTCGAAGCCGAAATGCTCGACCAGGAACGCACGAAGTGCCGCGCGGTCGGCGAGCTCTGCCGAGCGGGAGACACCGCCCTCGGCGATGGTGACCTCGCGATTGGCGACGGTGACGCGCCCCTCTTTCGTGAAGATGCCCATCATAATGCGGTTGACGAAAGGCGAGCGCGGGTGGGTTGACGTGAAGTGGCTCGCCATTTCGAAATCGATCGGGTTGTCCTCTTCCAGCGTCGAGGCCCAGGCATCCCGTCCGGTATCGCCCGCCTCGGTGCGCATCACCCAATAGGCGCCATCGCGCGCCATCCAGTGCGTCGCGCGGGCGGGGCGTTCGTCCCCCGCATCGACGAGCGGGATCGGATGCTGCGCGCCCGGCCCGCCGAAGCCGGGATCTGCGACGAACCTGCCTTCGGGGAGCCTGACCGTGAGGAACATATGCGTGCGGGGCGATTCGGTGCGCGGGAAGAACAGGAGCACGCGCGCCGAGTGACGGATGGGGTGGAACCCGAGTTCCTCGATCGCGGCGGCGAAGAGGGTTGCGTGCTCGAAGCAATAGCCGCCGCGGCGCGCGCGGACGAGCTTCTCGCGGACGGCGTCGAGGTCGAGCCGCACCGGCCGGCCGAGGAGAACGTCGAGATTCTCGAAGGGAATGGAAGACATGTGGGCCCGCAGCAGCCCCGCCAGCGTCTCCAGCGTCGGCGAGGTGCCGCCGCCCCAGCCGATCCGTTCGAGATATAAGTGAAGCGCGCGCGATGTCGCCGTGGGGCCTCCGATCGACGGATTTTGTCCGCGTCCGCGGGCCGATTATGCCGAGGCCGATACGAGCGTTAAAGGTCCGGCCAGTGGCATGCGCGGCCGGGGCGGGGGTTGTTGGAGGGTTCGGCCTCGCGCGGCCGCCTGGCCGGGCGGGCGGGAGGGGCTGGAGCGGTCTTCCGGATCTGCGGTCTTCGACCGCCGGGTTCCGCTCGTCGGCGGCGTTTTGAGCGGTGAATGGTCCGTGCCGTCCGCGCCCTACGCTCGAAGTCCCTCATCTGCCAGCATCGCCGCTATGCTCGATATCCGCGTTCGCACTGCCAAGCCCACTGAGCTGGCTGGTCTATTGGACCTGTACCGGTACCTCAATCCGGATGATCCCACACCCGACGCAGCGAGAGCCGAGGCGGCGTGGTCGGCACTGACGCACTCCGACCTCATAAGGGTGATTGTCGCCGAGGTCGCGGGGGTGCTGGTATCGACCTGCACCCTCGTGACCATCCCCAATCTGACGAGAGGTGTCAGACCCTACGGTTTGATAGAGAACGTGGTGACGCACCCGAATCATCGCCGGACTGGTCTGGGCCGCGCCGTCCTATCATTCGCGCTCGATACCGCGTGGAGGGCGGGCTGCTACAAAGTCATGCTGGCAACTGGCTCACGGCGAAAGGAAACCCTGCATTTCTATGAGGGAGCCGGTTTTGACCGCGAGGGCAGGACCTTCTTCGAGGCTCGTCCTGTCGTGCGAGCGTCTTGAATTCGGCAACAAAGCGTGGTGGCCAGCCATTGAGGCGCCTTCTCGTGTTAGATTTGGCGACTGTCGCATAATTGGACCTGCCTCGATGAACCCGTTCTGGAGCCAGCTCGCGCATGAGCTTTCGCCCTATGTGCCCGGCGAGCAGCCCCGCATGGCCAATCTGGTGAAGCTCAACACCAACGAAAGCCCGTTCGGCCCTTCGCCGCTCGCGCTGGAAGCGGTGCGAGCCGCCGCGGCCGACACCCTGCGGCTCTATCCCGATCCCGAAGCGGCGGAGCTGCGCGAGGCGCTCGCCGCCCATCACGGCGTGAAGCCCGAACAGGTGTTCGTCGGCAATGGTTCCGACGAAGTGCTCGCGCACGCCTTCGTCGGGCTCTTGAAACAACCGAAGCCGCTGCTGTTTCCGGACGTTACCTACAGCTTCTATCCCGTGTGGGCGCAATTGTTCGGCCTCGCCTGCGAGACGGTGCCGCTGGACGGCGGAATGCGCGTCCGGGTCGAGGATTACCGGCGCGAGGCGGGGTCGATCGTGATCGCCAATCCCAACGCACCGACCGGGATCGCGCTGTCGCGCGGGGAGATCGCCCAACTGCTCGAAGGTCATCCCGACATCCCGGTGCTGATCGACGAGGCCTATGTCGATTTCGGCGGCGAGAGCGTGGTTCCGCTGATCGCCGGTCATCCGAACCTGCTGGTCGTGCAGACGATGTCGAAGTCGCGGGCCCTGGCCGGCTTGCGCGTCGGCTATGCCCTCGGCGACGTGGGGCTGATCGAGGCGCTGCGCCGCGTCAAGGACAGCTTCAATTCCTACCCGCTTGGCCGCGCCGCCCAGGCGGGCGCGGCGGCTTCGGTTCGTGACGAAGCCTACTTCCGCGAGAGCTGCGCCAGGATCGTCGCAGGCCGGGAAGCGATGACGCGGGAGCTGATCAGGCTCGGCTTCGTCGTCCTGCCTTCAAGCGCGAATTTCGTCTTCGCCGGGCATCCGGCGCGGGGCGGGTCGGAATTTGCGGCGGCGCTGCGCGAACATGGGGTTTTGGTTCGGCATTTCGACAAGCCGCGCACGGCGCGCTACCTGCGCATCACCGTCGGGACGGAAGACGACGCCCGACGGCTCATCGCGGCGGCGGCGGATATCCTGGGGAATTAGAGCGTGATCGCCGAAGGTTGAATCACCGAAGGCGTGAATCACGCGGGAAAACAAAGACCTGGAGCGGGATGCGTGAGCCGAAGCGAACGCATCCCGCTCTGGTCGCGGAGTGCCCGTCATGGCAAATGGGGTCGGGACGCAGGCCGCTCCGGGCGAGAGGGGCCGGGTCGCGCCCCGCTCAGCGTGTCAGCGTGATGTGGCAAGCTCGGTGGAAGGCCCCGGATAAGCTCGCCGCAGTCCAGACCTGCTCGCCTGTCAGGAGCGCGCGGCCGTCTTCCATTCGTCCCTGGTAGGTCGCCGTATAGCTGTATCCCTTTCCCGCCGCGCCACCCTGCAGGGTGATGTCGTTGCCGGCCAAGATGCCCGTCCCGCTTTCCGTCGCCCCGGAGAGTGATGCCAGGTCGGCTTTGTGCACGGGCCGGGAATAGGTGAGCCGGGACCCATTCATGCTCACCTCGAATAGGCCGGTGAGCGGCTTGGTGGTCAGGCCCGGAACGGGCACGCATTGAATCTGCCCATGCCAGGTCTGCGCCGCCGCGAGGTTGGGCAACGACGCCGTGGCAAAGATGGCTGCAAAAAAGCCGTGTCTAAGCGTGGCACTCAACTCGGGATCCCCCCTGTCATTGATCGGCCTCGGTGTCGCATCGGGAGTAGACGATGATTGGCTGCGACGCGACAGGCCTCGATTCGAGCCGGGCCGGTGTGCGTGCGGTCAATTCGTGGGTGGGCGCGGCGGCGGCGCGATCGCAGCATTCGGTGAGTCCCGTTTCGGGCCGGGGCGGGGCTATCGACTTTCCCGGTGCTTGGCCGGCGACCCCGTTCGCGTCGGGGCGTTTCGGTCGTCGAAAAAGACGCGCGGATCGGGCGTGACCGCGGGATCGTCGCCGGCGACGGCGTCGGGGAAGGCGCCGCCTTCGAGCAGCCGGTCGATCTCCGCGAAGGCGGGCAGCTCCTCGGGTTGGGGCGTGGGATTGCTCATGGGGCGATGGTACGATGCGGCGGAGCCGCCTTGAACTCCCGCGTTGGGCCTGTTCGGGGGGGACGGGCCGGAGAAGCTGCCCCCGCTCCGCTGCCCGGCTCATGCGGGAGATATAGAATCATAGCATAGGCTGGGCGGCGGGCCGCCGGCGGCGGCCTTGAATAACCCATCGCGATAGGTTATCTGTTGGCATGGTCACCGTGCTGCGTGCCCAGGGCCTTAGCGTGGTCATCTTCAGCAACGCTCACCGGCCGGCCCACGTCCACGTGTTCGGTGACGGCGAAGCTAAGATCAATCTGCTGGGCGTCGATGGCGCTCCGGAGTTGATGTGGGCCGACGCCATGAGCCGCGGCGAGGTCCGCCGCGCGCTCCGCATCGTTACCGAGCAGCAGGCGTTTCTGCTGGCTCGATGGAGGGACATTCATGAGCGAGCCGACTGATGCCGCCATTGACGCCGCGCTCGAGCGGGGAAGGGCTGCCCGCCTCAATGAGCCGCGGGCGGCCGCGGCGCGCTACGATCGCGAGCGCGATCGGGTCATCGTCGAGCTTAGCAACGGATGCTCTTTTGCCTTCCCGCCGCACCTGGCGGAAGGGTTGGAGGACGCGACCGCGGACAAGCTCGCCGAGGTCCAGATCCTCGGGGCGGGATACGGCCTGCATTGGGAGGCTCTCGATGTCGATCTCTCGGTGCCGGATTTGCTCGCCGGCCTGTTCGGGACCAAAAGCTACATGGCCCGCCTTGCCGGCCGGGCGAGCTCGGCAGCCAAGGCCGCCGCGGCGCGTGCGAACGGCGCCAAGGGCGGACGCCCACGCAAGTCGGCCTGATACGTTCTCGCGGTAGAGCGCGATCGCCCCCAGCGATCAGACTCTATTATCCGTAATCGCCTGGCGCCAGGCGGACGGCGTTGCCCTGGCAGGTTGGTTGGCCGGCGGAATGGTTTTTGCGGTTCGCGTCGGCAAGCGCGCGGAAAAGGCGAAGGGCGGAGCGGTCGTCGAGGCCGGAGGTATCCCGGCCGAGATGCTCGGCGAGGAGCTCGCAGCGGAGCGCGCGAGTGAGTTCGGCGTCCCAGATCGAGGCGTTCATCTCCGTATTCCCGGTGAGCGAGTTGGCGTGCAGGTTGCACGAGCCGATCGTCGCCCAGGCATCGTCCACCAGCATGGTTTTCGCGTGGACGTAGACGGCGCGGCGGGCGGTTGCCTCCGATAGGATGAGGCCGGCGAGGGTGAAGTTGTCGTAGGGGGCGAGCGATTCGACGGTGGCACGCGTGAGATCGCGGACTGCCGTCTCCGGCTCGGCCGGAACCAGCAGCACGACCTCCACGCCGCGGCGAAGCGCGGAGTCGAGCTTGCGGGCGAGGGATGGAATCGGCAGGGCCTGGTTCTCGATGTAGATGGAGGAGCGCGCGGCCTCGATCGCGCGCTCGTACTGCTCCAGGCAGGATCGCTCGCCCGCGGAAATGTCATGGCGGGAGGCATTGGGTGCGGCCGTGCTGTCGGTGTAGCGCCCCGGATGCACGGTGCGCTGGATCTGGACGAGGCTCGCGCCGCGGGGCTCGGAGGCGCGGGTGGGGAAGGCGAGCGCGGATTTGCCGTGCGGACCCCAGATGCCGTCCGGTTTTTCCCGCTCGCTCGCTTCGTTCCAGCGCTGGACGAAATTGTGGCGCACGTCGGTCGCCGAGGGACCCGCGACCTCGACATAGAGATCGTGCCGTCCGCCGTCGCGGTGGCCGGGTGACCCCAAGGCCATTGCCGTCAGGTTTATGCCGCCGACGAAGGCGGTCTCGCCGGGGCGGCCGGCGTCGATGAGCCAGCTCTTCTGGTGCTGGCAGAAGGCGGCATGCGCCTGATCCCAGCGGATGCTGAAGCGCGCGCTGCAATCGCGGAGGCGTGCGAGGTCGGCCGGCGTGCCCGCGAAGGCGCGGCCGTAATGGGCGCTCTCGGCGTTCGGGCGCCAGAAGAGCGCGCGCACGTCGAGGCCGCGGGCGGCGGCGCGATCGAGCACGTCGAAGAGCGTGCCGGCATTGTCGGGGAAGCGAAAATCGTCCGCGTAGAACGCAACGGTGAGCCAGACGCTGTGGCGGGCGGCGGCGATCGCCGCGGCGATGCGCCGGAACGCGGGCACGCCGTCGACCAGCGGGCGCACGAAATTGCCGGGGCGGGCGGGGTAGGCGCCCGAGAGGGCGGCGGGCACGTGACGAGGGAGGTAGGGCGGCGAGGGATCGGGGAGAACGCCCATGTCAGGGCTCAGGGAGCCGCATGGCGGCCTGGCGATCGATCGCACGCGATATCCGTGGGGAAGCCGGATGCTGCGATCCGGTGCAGAGGGAAAAGCTTCAGCGCCTTTTGCTCCTCGCTCAGGCGACTCCTCGGCGATTTCGCGCGCCGGGCACATTTCGGGCGTTTCTGCCGATTGGAGCCGGCCGCCAGCAGCACGCGCTTGCCCGAGACCGGGAATTCCATGCCGATGTCAGCGCTCTCCGGCGGCGGCGAGGGCCGCCTCGATCTCCCGCCCGCGGCCTCCCGAGCGGAACTGCTCCAAGAGGTGGGGCTTGTCGCCGAGCTGGCGGCGGTAGACGCGATGCGCGGCGGCGATGAGCGCGCCCTCGCGGCCGAGCGCGCGATCGCCGAGCTCGACGATGCGCAGATTGGGCCAGATCTGCGGGCGGATGAGAAGAATCTCGGCGAAGATCGCATCGCCCGACCGCTCCGGCAGCGCCTGCGCCATGAGCAGCGCCATCGCGGCGGACGAGCGCGAGATGCCGGCATGGCAATGCACGAGCAGATGCGCGCCCGAAGCGCGCTCGGTTGCGAAAGCGCGCCCGAACGCGAGCATCCGCTCGATATGCGCCGGCTCCGGCGCGATCGTTCCGGGCCCCTCCAGGATCACGTCGTGGAAGCGGAGCTCGAGCTTCTCGTGCGCGCCGAAGTCCGCGAATATCTCGGGCGCGGGCCACTCCGGATCGAGGATGGAGAGCACGTGGCTCACGCGCGCCTCGCGGTGGCCGGCGAGCTCGTCGAGGCCGCAGAGGGTGGCGCGGAAGGGCAGTTCCATGGTCGCTCCGGGAACGCGCGAGAGGGGGCGGCCGACAGTATGGGCGATGGCGCGGCGCGCCGCCACCGCGCGCCGACCCCCTCCCCTCGCTCGGCGAAGGCTTGTAGAGGTCGGCCGATGTCGGACCTCGGACGGGCTATTGTCGATTTCGCCTGGCGGATGGCGTACCGCGCGGGCTTCCCGCTCGCGCGCGCCTGGTGGCGGCTCACGCGCGCGCGGCATGAGGGCGCGCTCGTTGCCGTGCATGTCGGGCAGGCGCTGCTGCTGCTGCGCTCGTCCTATCGCAGCGCATGGAATTTGCCGGGCGGGAGCGTGAGAAAGGGCGAGACGCCGGAAGTCGCGGCGCGGCGCGAGCTCGCCGAGGAGATCGGGCTTGCGGTTGGCTCGCTGAGCCCCGCTTGCGTCGTCTGCGGGTTGTGGGAGGGGCGGCGCGACCGGGTGCACATTTTCGAGGCGCGCCTGGATGGGCTCCCCGGGCTGCGGCTCGACAACCGCGAGATCGTGGGCGCACGGCTCGCAGGGCCGGCCGAGGTGCGGACGATGCGGGTGACCGGGCCGGTCGCCGCTTATCTCGAAAGGAGCGCGGCGCCTGGCTGAGGCGTGGCGAGAGCCCGCGCGGCTTCGTCGAGGACCGCGAGCTGCTGCCCGACGAGGCCCGGCGGCGGCGCCTCGGCGGCGGCCGGCGGGCTCGCCTCGGCGATCGCGGAGGCGAGCTGATCGAGACGGATGCGCAGGCGCTCGCGCCGCTCGGAGAGGTCGGGACCGGCGTCTGCCGTCTGGGCGATGACGGCGGCGATGCCCGCGAGGCGCCGCGCGGCGGCGGCGATCGTCATCGCGGCGGCGATCTCGTCGGACGGGTGGCGGCGCGGCTCCTGCAAGGCGCGGCGGAGCGACGCCTCGGCGTTGTTTCCCGCGAGCCCCGCGCGCCGCCGCGCCGCCTCCACCTCTTCATCGCTGGCGCGGCCCATCCGCGCATCGAGGGCGGCGATCAGGAAATCGCCGTTGGCGCTTACATCGTTCGCGAGGCGCCGGCGGAGATAGCGGCCCTCCCAGCTCGGCCAGAGGACGAAGGTGGCGAGCAGGCCGAGCGAGGCGCCCGCGAGATTGTCGAGGATGCGCAAGCCGCCGAGCGAAGGAGCGATCACGCCGCCCTTGTCGAACAATTCGGTGATGAGGATGAAGAGCGGCGTGATGCAGAGGATGTAGATCGCGTAGCTCGCGCTGCGGAAGGCCATCGCGAGGACGCTGAGCGGGATGATGACGAGCGTCATCGCGGCAGGCCCGTGGAGGATGAAGGCGGCGCCGACCGCGACGAGGCCGCCTGCGATGCTGCCGCCGACGCGCTGGATCGCCCGCTGCCAGGTCGCCGAGGGATAGGCCTGGAGGATGATGACCGCGGTGAGCGTGATCCAGTATCCCATCTCGAGATGGAGCCCGTTGGTGATCAGCGTGAGAGCGGCGCCGGTCACGGCAAAGCGCGCGGCGTGGCGAAAGGAGAGCGAATCGAGCGTGAGGTTGTTGCGGAGCTGATCGAAATAGCGGGCCCGATCGTCCGCAGGCGGCACGCCCGCGAAGCCTGCCGCGCCCGCGGCCGCGGCCGCGAGACGTTCCGAAGCCGCATCGATCCACGCGAGCGCATCGCCGAATGCGCGTGCGGCCGCGCCGGCTTCCGGCAAAGCGAGCGGCCGCGGCGCCGGCGTGGCCCGCCCCTGCACTGCGGCGGCGATTTCATCGAGCCTCGCTGCCATTGCGCCGAGCGATTCAAGCGGCACCGCCTCCGTGGGCGCACTCTCGCTGAGCTCGCGCAAGGCGAGCAGAGCCCGCAGCACGCGCTCGGCGTCGCCGAGCATGAGGACGAATCGCGGCCATTGCGCCGGCCGATCGAGCATCGCGCGCGCCCGCTCGATCGCCTCGCGCACTGCGCCGGGGCGGAGGCGCGGCGGCGGGGCGATCATGTCGCGCACGAAGGCGGCCTCGGCGCGGAAGACGGAGGCCAGGGCTGCGCGGAGCGGTGCGTCGGGTGGGCCGCGCCCGATGGCGAATGCGAGCGCCATGCCCCAGAGGCCGCCGGCGAGGGTGAAGGCCGCGATCTCGATCGCCGCGTGAAGCGACGAGGGCCCCCCGAGGCCGAGGACGATCAGCACCGCGAGGGCGAGGAGATTCCCCGCACTTCCGGCCGCGTCGCCCCAGACGCGCGTGAGGATCGCGGCGAAGCACCAGAGCAGGGCAAAGGTTGCAGAGATCAAAAGATGCGGGCGGACGAGCACGGCGAGGAAGCATCCGGAAGCGGTGCCGGCGATGAAGAAGAGGATGGCACGAAGGCGCGTGCGCGGCGGCCAGCCCGGATCGACCAGCGCGACCCAGAAGCCGATGAGCGCTGCCCATGAGAGGGCGGGCTCGTGAAGCCACTCGGCCAAAAGCAGCGGGACGCTGCAGCCGAGGCCTGCGCGCAGGCCTCTCGCCAGGCTCCAGCCGCCGCGATCTATGGAGGCCAGGGCGCGGAGGCGATGCGCAACCATGCGTTCGTTCGTCCTTGGGCGCGGCAGGGGATACTATGGAAAGGCGGGCGGGCTTGCTATGGCTGCGTTCGAGCCGATCTGCAACGGCGAGACGGAGGAACGGATGGCCGGCACGCGCGTCTATGTCTCGAATGCCGAAAGCAAGGAGATTTTCGTTCTCGACATGGACCGGCAGAGCGGCGCGCTCGCGCCGATCGAGCGCATCCTGGTTCCCGGCACCGATGTTCCCTCGCCCACGAGCCTGCCGATGGCGGTGAGCCCCGACCGAAGGTTCCTTTATGCGGCGCTGCGCAGCCCGAATTTTCCCGCCTCGTGCTTCGCGATCGATCCGGCGAGCGGGCAGCTCACACATCTGGGCTCGGCCAAGCTGGTCAGCGCCATGGCCTATATCGTGACCGATCGCACCGGCCGGTTTCTGCTGTGCGCGTCCTATACGGATGCGAAGCTCGCGATCTACCCGCTCGACGCCGCCGGGCTGATCGAGCCGCGCGCGACGCAGATCATGGAGACCGGGCCGAACGCGCATTGCATCGTGCTCGATGCGGCGAACCGCTTCGCCTACGCCGCCGTGCTCGGCGCGGACCATGTGATGCAGATGGTCTTCGATGCGGAGGCGGGGACGCTTGCGCCCAACGCGCCGCCGTCGATCGCGACGCGCAAGAACGCGGGGCCGCGGCATCTTACATTCCATCCGAGCGGGCGGTTCCTCTATCTCCTCAACCAGACGGACGCGACGGTGAGCACGTACCGGATCGAGGCGGGCTCGGGAACGCTCACGGAGATCGAGATGGTGGCGACGCTGCCTCAGCATTTTCTCGGCGAGGCGAACGCGGCCGACATTCACGCCACGCCGGACGGGCGCTTTCTTTACGCGAGCGAAAGGCAGACGAGCACGCTCACCGGGTTCCGGATCGATCCGGCGAACGGGCTTCTCTCGCCGATCGGGCACTGGCCCACCGAGACGACGCCGCGCGGCTTCGCGATCGATCCGCGCGGGCGCTTCCTGCTCGCGGCCGGGCTCGATTCGAACGGGCTCAGCGTGCATGCGATCGACGCGCGGGACGGCACGCTTACGCTCCAATCGCAGCATAAGATGGGTGCGGCGCCGAACTGGGTCGAGATCGTCGATCTTCCTTAAGCCGGGACGACGGTCTGGATCGCCTCGAAGCCCTCGAACTGGGGATGGCCGAGATAGAGCGGCTTGCGGCCGCCGGCGCTCTGATGGGCGAGGCGGAATTCCTCCGAGCGCGTCCAGGCCTCGAAGTCGGCGCGGCTTCGCCAGATCGTGTGCGAGGCGTAGAGCACATGGTCCTCGCGCGCCGGGCCGCGGAGGAGATGGAACTCGATGAAGCCCGGCACCGCGCGGAGGTGGGTGTCGCGCGAGGTCCAGACACGTTCGAACTCCTCCTCGGCGCCGGGGATCACCTGGAAACGGTTCATGGCGATGAACATGGGGGTGCTCCGAGCGGGGTGCCTCGCCGAGCATATCGTGGGAGAAGGGCGGGAGCATCAAGGGACAGTCGGGCCGATGCCGGATTTGAGCGCGTGCGGATGGGAAGCGGCGGCGACCGCCAATCCGCTCGCGACCGAGGCGGCGATGGCGATCTTGCGCGCGGGCGGGTCGGCCGTGGATGCCGCGATCGCGGCGCAGGCGGTGCTGACGCTCGCCGAGCCGAGCGCCTCGGGGATCGGTGGCGGGGCGATCATCCTCATGGCCGCGGGGGGGCGCGTGCGGGTGTTCGAGGGGCTGGCGGCGGCGCCGGCCGCGATCGCGGTGCGGGACGGGCAGCCGGAATTCGGGGGGTGCAGCGTCGGCGTGCCGGGGGCCGTGCGGGCGATGGCGCTTGCGCATGCGGCGGGCGGGCGGCTTGCATGGCGCGCGCTCTTCGCCCCGGCGATCGCGCTCGCCGCGGAGGGAGCGCCGCTCGCGCCCTATCTCAGGCGGCGGCTCCGCGAGGCGCCCGCGATGCGCGAGGAGGCGCTAGCGCGCGGGCTCTGGTTCGGCGCGGACGGCGCGCCGTACGCGGCCGGGACGATCTTTCGCAACCCGGAGCTTGCGGAGAGTCTCGCGCTGGTGGCCGAGCAGGGCGCGGGCGCGTTCTACGAAGGCAAGCTCGCGGAGCGGATCGCGAAAGCGGTGCGGCATGACCGCCATCCCGGCGCCCTCGCCGCGAGCGATCTCGCGCGCTACCGGGCACGCGAGCGCGCACCGGTGCGGTTCCCGCTCGGGGCCTGGACGGTCGCGGCCGCGCCGCCGCCGGCCGGCGGCATCACGGTGGGCCAGGTTATCGGGCTCGTGCGGCGGCTCGGCCTCGCGGGGATCGGTGCGGAGCTGGCGCCTGAGGCGATGCATCTGCTCGCGGAGGCCGGGCGCATCGCCTGTGCCGACCGCCCGCTGATGGGCGATCCGGACGCGATGGCGATCGATCCCGCGCTGCTGCTGGAGCCCGCCTATCTCGACGCGCGGGCGCGCCTGCTCGATCCCGGAAGGCGGGCGGGCAACTATCCGCAGGGATTGGGCGCGCCGGTTGCGGAAGCGACGCGAGCGGACAGCATGACGAGCCATCTCTCGATCGCCGACTCCGCGGGCATGTTCGTTTCGATGACGACGACGATCAACCAACTCTTCGGCGCGCGGATCGCGGTCGGCGGCTTCTATCTCAACGACGCGATGGCGAATTTCAGCACGAGGGAGAGCGCGCGCGGGGAGCGCGCGCCGAACGCGCCGGGGCCGGGCAAGCGTCCACGCACCACCATGGCGCCGGCGATCGTGCTCGATGAGGCGAACCGCCCGATCGCGGCACTCGGCGCCGGCGGCGGGCACCGGATCGTCGGGATGATGGCGAACCTGCTGCTGCGGCTCGCGGGCGGCGCGCGTGACGCGGCGGCGATGGTGGGCGCGCCGCACGCGCTCCGCTGGCGCGCGGAAACCGAGATCGAGCCACCGCTCGCGCCGCATCGCGCAGCACTCGAGGCGCTCGGGCACCGGGTGAAGGTGCAGCGCTTCGACGGCGCGGCGCAGGCGGTGCTGATCGGGCCCGAGGGCATGAGCACCGGCGCCGACCCGCGCCGCGACGGCACGGGAATTGTGCGGCCGAGGGGCTAGCCCGCCTCGTACCAGCGGCGGCTCGCGCGCACGATGCGGACGACGGAGAGCATCACCGGCACCTCGACGAGCACGCCGACGACGGTCGCGAGGGCGGCGCCGGAGCGGAAGCCGAAGAGCGCGATCGCGGTCGCGACCGCGAGCTCGAAGAAATTCGAGGCGCCGATCAGGGCGGAGGGGCCGGCCACGCACCATTCGGTGCGGAGCAGGCGGTTGATTCCGTAGGCGAGGCCGGCGTTGAAATAGACCTGCACGATGATCGGCACCGCGAGCAACAGGATCACCAGCGGCTGGCGGACGATCTCGGGTCCCTGCAATCCGAAGAGCAGGACGAGCGTTGCCAGCAGTGCCGCGAGCGAGATCGGCGAGAGAAAGCCGAGCGTGCGGGCGAGCGATTCCACCCCGCCGCGCGCGAGCAGGCCCCGCCGCCAGAGCTGCGCGGCGATTACCGGCACGACGATGTAGAGCGCGACCGAGGCGAAAAGCGTGCTCCAGGGCACGCTGATCGAGGAGAGGCCGAGCAGCAGGCCGACGACCGGAGCGAAGGCCACGATCATGATCGTGTCGTTGAGGGCCACCTGCGAGAGCGTGAAATGCGGCTCGCCCTCGACGAGGTTCGACCAGACGAACACCATCGCCGTGCAGGGCGCGGCGGCGAGCAGGATCAGCCCGGCGATGTAGCTTTCGATCTGGCCGGCGGGCAGCAGGGGCCGGAAGAGATGGAAGATGAATATCCAGGCGAGCAGCGCCATCGAGAAGGGCTTCACCAGCCAGTTCACGCCCACCGTGGTGGCGATGCCACGCCAGTGCCGGCCGACCTCGGCGAGGGCGCGAAGGTCGATCTTGAGCAGCATCGGCACGATCATCAGCCAGATGAGCACCGCGACCGGCAGGTTGACGTGGGCGATCGTGGCGTCGCCGATCACGCGGAAGGCGGCCGGCGCGGCCTGGCCGAGCAGCACGCCGGCGGCGATGCAGAGCGCGACCCAGAGCGTGAGATAGCGCTCGAAGAGGTTCAAGGCTGGACGGAGCTTTCCCGCAGCTGGCCGATCTCCTGAACGCGCCTCGTGAGCGCGATGCGGTCGAGTGCGGCGAAGGGCAGCGAAGCGAAGATCTGGATGCGGTGCTGAAGCATTCCGAAGACCTGGCGGAAGACCATCATCCGCTCGACCTCGGTGCCGGTGGCCGCCGCCGGGTCCGGCACGCCCCAATGCGCGGTGACGGGCTGGCCGGGCCAGACCGGGCAGATCTCGCCGGCCGCGTCGTCGCAGACGGTGAAGACGAAAT
>DATJTV010000192.1:0-14633 GCA_035503055.1 Acetobacteraceae bacterium | reverse complement strand
ACCGCAGGGGCGCGAGATCATTCCGGATTTCAGCATCCGCGAAAACATCCTGATGGGCTCATTCGCGCGCGCCGACGGCAAACGTGAAATTCCCACGCTCGTCGCGGAATTATTTCCATATCTGATCGAAAATCTCGACCGCAACGGCGGTGTGCTTTCGGGTGGGCAACAGCAGCAGCTCGCGATCGCTCGGGCGCTTGCCGCCGATCCCAGGATCATCCTGCTCGACGAGCCGAACGAGGGCATCCAGCCTTCGATCGTCGAGGAGATCGAGAGCGTGATTATCCGCTTGAACCGCGAGATTGGCCTGACGGTCATCCTGGTCGAGCAGAACGTCGCATTTGCTCGCCGTGCCGCTCACCGCTTCGCCATGATGGAGAAGGGAAGAGTGGTCGCATCGGGCGATATCGGAGAACTCACCGATGCGATGGTTCACCGTCACATGGCTGTGTGAGCGGATATCGGAGGGAAGGCGATCGGTGCATCTGTGGAGCACCTTACGACAGAACTGACAAGCAAGCTGCAAGGAGAGCAAGATGCTGCACGGAGACATTTCGTCAAGCAATGACACGGTCGGCGTAGCCGTCGTGAACTACAAGATGCCGCGCCTTCACACCAAGGCCGAGGTGTTGGCAAATGCCCGCAAGATCGCCGACATGATCGTCGGGATGAAGACCGGACTGCCGGGCATGGATCTGGTGATTTTCCCGGAATATTCGACCCATGGCATCATGTACGACTCCAAGGAGATGTACGAGACGGCTTCGGTAGTGCCGGGTGAAGAAACCGAGATATTCGCCGAAGCCTGCCGGAAGGCGAAGGTCTGGGGCGTGTTCTCGCTGACCGGCGAGCGCCACGAAGAACATCCAAGGAAGGCGCCCTATAACACGCTCATCCTGATGAACGACAAGGGCGAGGTCGTGCAGAAATATCGCAAGATCATGCCTTGGGTTCCGATCGAAGGCTGGTATCCCGGAAACTGCACTTATGTCTCCGAGGGCCCGAAAGGGCTCAAGGTCTCGCTCATCATCTGCGACGACGGCAACTATCCCGAAATCTGGCGCGACTGCGCCATGAAGGGCGCGGAGCTGATCGTGCGTTGCCAGGGCTACATGTATCCCGCCAAGGATCAGCAGGTGATCATGGCAAAGGCGATGGCCTGGGCCAACAATGTCTATGTCGCGGTTGCCAACGCCGCCGGATTCGACGGCGTTTATTCCTATTTCGGCCACTCCGCCGTCATCGGCTTCGACGGGCGCACGCTCGGCGAGTGCGGGACGGAGGAGAACGGCATCCAGTACGCGCAGATCTCGAAATTCCTCATCCGCGACGCGCGGCGGACGATGCAATCGCAGAACCACCTCTTCAAGCTGCTCCACCGCGGCTACACCGGCATGATCAACTCGCGCGAGAACGCGAGCGGCAAGGCCGAATGCCCGTACGAGTTCTATCGCCGGTGGATCGCCGATCCCGAGCAGGTGCGTCTCGAGGTGGAGGCGCTGACGAGAAGCGGCGTCGGAGTTCCGGAATGCCCGGTCGAAGGAATTCCGCTGCCCCAGGCCGCCGAGTAGCCGGAGGGGGCTCCCGTGGCGTTTTCCGATGGACCGCGAACCGCGGCACCGTGCAAGATGATTTGTTGGTGACGATTGGGAGGCGCCGGAAGAGCGTTTCGCGGGAGGGGCGGCCGGACTCGAACGAAGGAGGAGAGCCAGACCCCCGATGCCTCTGCGCCAGCGGATAATCCCATCACGCCGGGACTATAATCGCTGGGTCGCCGACCAGACGCTCGAGGATTACGCGCTGCGCTTCACCGCCGTGGGCGCGCGGCGCTGGAGCGCGGGGCGGGTCGCGAACACCGCCCTCGGCGCGACTTCGTTCCTCGCCCTCGAGGCGATCGGCGGCGGCATCACGCTGCGCTACGGCTTCGCCAACGCCGCCGCCGCGATCCTTGCGGTCGGGCTTCTGATCTTCCTGACCGCGCTGCCGATCACCATCGCCGCCGCGCGCCACGGGCTCGACATCGACCTGCTCACGCGCGGCGCCGGGTTCGGCTATCTCGGCTCGACCGTCACCTCGCTCATCTATTCCGCCTTCACCTTCCTCTTCTTCGCGATCGAAGCCTCGATCCTCGCCGCCGCGCTGCAATTCTGCCTCGGCATCCCGCCGCATATCGGCTACGTGATCGCCGCGGTCGCGGTGATCCCGATGGTGACGCACGGCATCGCCTTCATCAGCCGCTTCCAGCGCTGGACGCAGCCGGTGTGGGTCACCCTCAACGTGCTGCCGTTCCTCGCCCTCGCCGCGCACGGCGAGCTCCCGCTCGGGCAATGGGTCGCCTTCGGCGGCGAGGCCGGCGGCTTCACCCTCCTTTCCTTCGGCGCTTGCGCCTCGGTCGTCGTCTCGCTGATCGCGCAGGTCGGCGAGCAGGTGGACTTCCTCCGCTTCATCCCCCCGCCCGAGCCGGGCCGGCGCTGGCGCTGGTGGCTCGCGGTGATCGGCGCCGGCCCCGGCTGGATCCTGCCCGGGATCGTCAAGATGTTCGCGGGCTCCTTCCTCGCCTGGCTTGCCATCCGCTCCGGGCTCCCCACCGCCCTCGCGGTGCAGCCGGCGGTGATGTACCGCACAGCCTTCGCGACGATCCTCCCGGCCACGGCCGCGCTCGCCGCGGCGGGGATCTTCGTCGGCGTCTCGCAGCTCAAGATCAACGTCACCAACGCCTATGCCGGCTCGATCGCCTGGTCGAATTTCTTCTCGCGCCTGACGCGCAGCCACCCCGGCCGCGTCGTCTGGGTCGTCTTCAACGTCGTCATCGCGCTGCTCTTGATGGAGAACGGGCTCTATCGCGCGATGCAAGGCGTGCTCTCGCTCTTCTCGGTGCTCGCCTGCGCCTGGGTCGGCGCTCTCGTCGCGGACCTCGTCATCATCAAGCCGCTCGGCTTGGCGCCGGCGATCTTCGAGTTCAAGCGCGCCCACCTCTATGACGTGAACCCGGTCGGCGTCGGCGCCACGATCCTCGCCGTTGCGGTTGGCGGGCTAAGCGCGGCCGGCGATCTCGGCCCGCTGGCGCGCGCGACAGCCCCGTTCGCGAGCCTCGCCACGGCGTTCGTCGCGGCGCCGCTGATCGCCTGGGCGACGGGCGGGCGCTTCTATCTCGCCCGCCGGCCGCGCCGGAACTGGAGCACCGAGGCGGCCGGCCGCGCCTGCATCGTCTGCGGCAACTGCTTCGAGCCGCAGGACACGGCCTTCTGCCCGGCCTATGGCGGGGTGATCTGCTCGCTCTGCTGCACGCTCGACGCCCGCTGCGCGGACACCTGCAAGCCGCACGGCCGCGCCGGGGCCGAGCTGCGCGCCGTCCTCGGCGGGCTGGTGCCGCGACGGCTGCGCCCGCACTTCAACGGCCCGCTGTTCCGCTTCACCGTCATCTCGTTCATCTGGGCCGCGCTGATCGGCGCGATCCTGCTGATGATCTTCCTCGAGGCCGCCGCGACCGGAGCGGCCGACCGCGCGCTGCTCGCGGGCGCGATGTGGCGGGCGTTCTTCGTGCTCGTCATCATCGCTTCGGTCGCCGCCTGGCTCTTGGTGCTCGCCCAGGAGACCCGCGCCGCGGCCGAGGAGGAGACGCGTCGCCAGACCAGGCTGCTTCTGAGCGAGATCGCCGCCCACCGCCGCACGGACGCGAAGCTGCAGAAGGCGAAGGAGGCGGCGGAGTCGGCGAACGTCGCGAAAACCCGCTTCGTCGTCACCATCAGCCACGAATTGCGCACGCCGCTCAACGCCGTGCTCGGCTATGCCCAGCTCCTCGAGCGCGACGGCGCCATCCCGGCCCACCGCCGCGAGGCGATCCGCACCATCCTGCGCTCGGGCGAGCACATGGCCGGCCTGATCGAGGGCCTGCTCGACATCGCCAAGATCGAGGCCGGGCGCATCCGGATCGAGCGGCGCGAGGTCCGCCTCGACGAGCTGCTCGGCAGCCTGGTCGATATGTTCCGCCTGCAGGCCGCCGCCAAGGGGATCGACTTCGCCTTCCAGCGTCCCGACGACATGCCCGCCGCCGTGCATACCGACGAGACCCGCGTGCGGCAGATCCTGATCAACCTCCTTTCCAACGCCGTGAAGTTCACCAGGCGCGGCGGCGTCACGCTTCGCCTCTCCCGTCGCGGCGACGTGACGGATTTCGAAATCGCCGATACGGGCCCCGGCATCCAAGCCGCCGATCTCGAGCGCATCTTCGAGCCCTTCGAACGGATCGAGCGGCCGGCGGCCCCGGTTCCCGGGGTCGGGCTCGGCCTCACCATCGCCCGGCTGCTCACCGAGATACTCGGCGGCGAGATCTCGGTCCGCAGCAAGCCTGGCGAGGGCAGCGTGTTCCGTGTGCGCCTCCTGCTTTCCTCGGTGGCCCGGCCGGCTCGGCAGGGCCCGCGGCGGCGGCACATCCAGGGCTATGCCGGCCGGCGCCGCACGATCGTGGTCGCCGACGACGATGCGGCGCACCGCACCCTCCTTGACGAGGTTCTGAGCCCCCTCGGCTTCGACGTGGTGACGGTGCCCGATGCTGCCGGCTGCCTCCGCATCGCCCCGGAATGCCGGCCGGACGCCTTCATCATCGATCTCTCGATGCCGGAGATGGACGGCTGGCAGCTCGCCCGGCGCTTGCGCGAGGCCGAACCGGGTGTGGCGGCGATCCTGGTCGTCTCGGCGCACCCCGACGATCCGAGCGCGCGCTTCGGCGAGCGGCCGCTGCACGACGCCTTTCTACCCAAGCCAATCAGCCTCCAGGGCCTGATCGAGGCGCTGGGACGCCTGCTCCGCCTCGAATGGGTGGAAATGGCGCAGCGCCCCGCCGACGCCGCGATGTCGGACCGCGTTCCGGACGCGCTGCTGCCGCATCTCGACGAGCTTCGCCGGCTCGCCGCGATCGGGCATCTGAGCGCGCTGCGAGCGCGTCTCGCCGCACTCGCTGTCGAGGCGCCGGCGATCGGCCCTTACGCCGCACGGGTGGAGGAGGCTGCGGGTGCGTTCCGCCTCGACGAGCTTACAGCGCTGCTCCGACCACCCCGCCGCAATGCAGCGTGAGACGCCGCGCGAGTCGCCGCATGATTCCGGCACGATCCTCGTCGTCGACGACAATCCGGGCACGCTCGGCCTGCTCACCGAGGCTTTGGAGCGCGAGGGGTTCACCGTGCTGGTCGCGGTGCGCGGTGAGGGCGCGCTTGCCTCGGTGCAACAGGTGCGACCCGACCTCGTGCTGATGGACGCGCTTATGCCGGATATGGACGGATTCGAGACCTGCCGCCGGCTCAAGCGCATGGAAGGCGCGGCGACGATGCCGGTGGTGTTCATGACGGGGCTCTCGGACACCGAGCACGTGATCCGCGGGCTCGAGGTCGGCGGTGTCGATTATGTGAGCAAGCCGATCGTCCTGGAAGAAGTCCTGGCGAGGATCCGCGTCCATATCGCGGGGGCGAGGCTGGTGGCGAGCGCCCACGCGGCAATGGACACGGCGGGCAATGCGCTGTTCGCCGCCGACCGCGAGGGACGGCTGCGCTGGGCGACGCCCGCCGCGACCCGGCTTCTGGCCCTGCTCGCCGGGCCCGATCCGGGACTTCTCCCCGAGCCCGTGCGCGCGATGCTCCACCGCGCCCCGGACCCCTCTTTCGGCGACCTGCTGGCCCTGCCCCTGCCCGGCGCAGGCCAGGAGGGGTCGCGCATACTGGAGATGGGCGTGATCAGCCACATCGGGCGGGACGAGATCGTGCTCCGCGCCGTGCTGGTCCAGGAATCGCGCGAGGAAACGCGGCTTCGCGAGCGGCTGCAGGTGACGCCGCGGGAAGCGGAGGTGCTGCTCTGGCTGGCCCGGGGAAAGACCAACCGCGATATCGCGGAGATCCTCGGGCTCAGTCCCCGCACGGTGAAGAAGCACCTCGAACGGGCCTATGCGAAGCTCGGGGTTGAAAACCGGGCGTCCGCCGTCGGGCTGACGTTGCGTGCGCTGACGCCTCGCTGAGGCGCCGACCTCGCTGACACCGAGCGCCGGACGGAGCGGCCCCTGGGGCGGCCGGGCGCCCGGCTTTCCGTTCGCGCTCTTCCGCCCGCCGAGCCGGGCGATAGGATGCCGCATGCCAAGCAGCCCGCCCCAGCTCACCGTCCATCCCGCGCGCCGTCGGTGCCCTTGGGCCGCGGGCAGCCCCGCGATGATCGAGTATCACGACCGGGAATGGGGCACCCCGCACCATGACGACCGAGCGCTCTTCGAGCTTATCACCCTCGAAGGCGCGCAGGCCGGCCTTTCGTGGCGCACCATCCTCGCGCGGCGCGAGGAGTACCGTCGCACCTTCCACCAGTTCGACATCGCGCGCATCGCAGAGATGACAGATCGGGAGCTGGAAAGCGCCCTCCTCCACTCCGGCGTCATCCGCAACCGCCTGAAGATGTACTCCGTCCGCTCGAACGCCCGCGCCGCCCAGGAGGCGATCGCCGGCCATGGAAGCCTCGACGCCTATCTCTGGTCGTTCGTCGACGGGAAGCCGATCGTCAATCGCTGGCGCGATATGGCCGAAGTCCCGGCGCGCACCGCGCTTTCGGACACGATGAGCAAGGCGCTCCGCAAGGCCGGCTTTCGCTTCGTCGGCTCGACGATCTGCTACGCCTTGCTTCAGGCGAGCGGCATGGTGGACGACCACCTCGCCACCTGCTTTCGCGCCAGGCGCGGCTGAGCCGGTGCGGCGAATCGGGCGTCGTTTCGGCCGCAGGCTTGATGTCGCGAGGAGCGGGGTCTAGAGGCGGCTTCCATGGCCCAAGATCCGATTGGCCGTAATCGCGTGGGCCGCCGCCCCCTGCTCGCCGCTCCGCTGCTCGCCGTGGCGCCGCTCGCGGCCTGCGGCCAGGACCCGAAATGGCACAATGTGGACGTGAGCGGGACGTTCCCCCCGCTTGCCTTCACGATGCGGCGCACGAGCGATGGGCGGGAGGTCACGGAGGCCGATTACCGCGACCGGGTCGATCTGCTCTATTTCGGCTACACGAACTGTCCGGACGTCTGCCCGACGACGCTCTCCAACATGGCGACGGTGTTCAAGGATCTCGGGAAGCTCGTCAAGAACGTGACGATGTTCTTCGTCACCGTCGATCCGAACCGCGACAGCCTGCCCGTGCTTGCCCGCTATGTCGCCCTCTTCGCCCCGGAGATTGTTGGGCTGCGCGGCACGCCGGATCAACTCGCGACCCTCGCGCGGCGCTATCGGGTGGCTTATTCGGTGACGCCGGCGACCAAGACGAGGCCCTACGAGGTCTCGCACAGCGCGGCGATTTATGTCTTCGACAAGTCCGGTGCGTGCCGGCTCATCATTGGGTCGATGGCGACCCGAACGCCGGACATTTCGGGGACGGCGGCGGATCTGAAGGTGCTGGTCGAGGCGGGGCCGCCAGGCTTGCTGGCCCGCCTGCTGCACATGGTTTAGAGCGTGGTTCCGCGGTTTTGGGGGAGGGTTCCAATCCCTCTCGGCCCGCCGACCAGCGCTACAGCACGCCAGAACCCTCCAGAGCGGCCGGCGTTGCGGGCAGCCTCACCGCCGTGATCGATCTGTCTGCGGGCGGCGGGCCGCCGGGTCTTGCAAAGCGGCGCTGAGCTCCTTACTCTTACATGTAAGAGTAAGGAGGTGGCCGTGCGCATTACATCCAAAGGCCAGGTGACCATTCCTGCTGAAATCCGCGAGCAGGCGGGGCTGCTGCCGCAGACGGAAGTGGAATTCGAGTTCGACGGCAAGGCCGTGCGCATCGTTCGCGCGAAAGCCCGTAAGAGCGCTGGGCGAGGCGCTCGACTTGTCGCTCATTTGCGAGGACGCGGCGATGTCGCGATGAGCACGGACGCAATCATGGCGCTGACCCGCGCTGATTGAATGACGGCGGTACTGATCGACGCCAACGTTCTTCTCGACGTCATGACGGAAGACGCCCGTTGGCTTGCGTGGTCGGCGGAGGCCATAGAGCGCGCCGCCGACCGCTGTCGCCTCGTCATCAATCCGGTCATTTATGCCGAGGTCTCGATCAGGTATTCGCGCATCGAGGAGCTCGACGCCGCGCTTCCGAAAACCATGTTCGACCGTGAAGCCATTCCGTACGAAGCCGCCTTTCTCGCAGGCAAGTCGTTCCTGGCCTATCGACGGCGGGGCGGAACAAGGCAATCGCCACTTCCCGATTTTTTCATCGGCGCCCATGCAGCTGTTGCCGGATATCCGCTGATGACCCGGGATGCGGCGCGCTATCGGACTTATTTTCCTAAACTGTCCCTGATCGCTCCGGACTGAGCTTCCGCGCGACGCTTGATGTCGGTTCCAGTCGGCTAGTTGCCTGGCCGGCCGGCCCGCCAGCCGTCGGTTGGATTCAGAACACTCTAGACGGAGAGGTCGAGCAGCGAGCCGCGCGGAAGGATTTTTCCTCCTCCCGCCGGTGACAACTGGGTGGGCGTCTGGCGCGGCAAGGATGTCGCGGGAGTGGCCGAGGTGGTTGGGGTTTCGCTGCTCGCGCGCGCGGGCGTGATGGACCGCGCCGCTCCGATGGCGCCGGGCTGCACCGAAAAGGCGGCGAGCGCATTGCTGGCAATCATGTGGAGGATGATGCGGCGCATGAGATGAACGGCGGGTAAATCCGGGAAGCGATTGCGTTGTCCGGTCCGGAGTTTACCCGCTGTTAACTCTTCGCGCCTACAATCCTCCGTTACCGGACGAGCGCCGCCACCCCCGGCAAGGTCTTGCCTTCCAGCCACTCCAGGAAAGCGCCGCCGGCCGCCGAGACGTAGGTGAGCTTGTCGGCGGCGTGCGCGAAATTGAGCGCCGCCACCGTGTCGCCGCCGCCGGCGACCGAGCAGAGCCGCCCCGCGGCGGTCGCCGCGGCGACGGCCCCCGCGATCGCGACCGTCCCGGCGGCGAAGGGCGGCGTCTCGAAAGCGCCGACCGGCCCGTTCCAGACGAGGGTCCGGAGATTCGCAAGGTGCGCCTCGAACGCCGCCACCGTCGCGGGACCCACATCGAGGATCATCAGCGCCGCCGGCACCGCTTCGACCGGCACCACATGGCTCGTCGTGCCGGGCTCGAGCGCCGCCGCCACCACCGCGTCCACCGGCAGCAGCACCTCGCAGCCGGCGGCCTTGGCCTGCTCCAGGATCTTCCGCGCCTCGTCGTGGAGCTCCTTCTCCTCGAGCGAGCGGCCGATGGCGATCCCGCGCGCCGCGAGGAAGGTATTGGCCATCGCGCCGCCGATCATCAGGAGATCGACCTTGCCGCAGAGATTGCCGAGCAGGGCGAGCTTGGTCGAAACCTTCGCCCCGCCGACGATCGCGCCCACCGGACGCACGGGATGGCCGAGTGCGGACTCGAGCGCGGCCAGCTCGGCCTCCATCAGCCGCCCGGCGTAGCTCGGCAGGAGGTGGGTGACGCCCTCGGTGCTCGCGTGCGCGCGATGGGAGACCGAGAAGGCATCGTTGACGAAAAGCTCGGCGGGCTTGGCGAGTGCCGCCGCGAAAGCGGGGTCGTTCGCCTCCTCGCCCGGGTTGAAGCGCGTGTTCTCGAGCAGGAGGATGCCGCCGTCGCCGAGGCCGGCGACGGCGCGCTCGGCCGCCTCGCCGATGCACTCGGTGCAGAAGACGACCGGGCGGTTGAGCGCCGCGGCGAGTGCGGGGGCGAGCGGGGCGAGCGACATCTCCGGCCGGCGCTGTCCCTTCGGCCGATCGAAGTGGCTGCAGACGATGACGCGCGCGCCCTTCTCCGCCAACTCGCGGATGGTGGGCACGAGACGGGCGATGCGCGTGGTGTCGGCGACGCGCCCGTAGCGGAGCGGCACGTTGAGATCGGCGCGCAAGAGCACGCGCCGGCCCGCCACCGCGGCCTCGTCCAGGCCGTGGATGCGCCCGCTCACGTGAGCGCCGCTCAGAGACTGCCGAGGAGCGAGGCGGTGTCGACCATGCGGTTGGAGAAGCCCCACTCGTTGTCGTACCAGCCCATCACCCGGGCGAGCGCGCCATCCACCACGGCGGTTTGCGTGGCGTCGAAGCTGCACGAGGCCGGGACATGGTTGAAGTCCACGCTCACCAGCTTTTCCGTGCTGTAATCGAGGATTCCCTTGAGCGGGCCGGACGCGGCCTCCTTCATCGCCGCGTTGATCTCCGCGACCGTCGCCGCGCGGGCGAGGTTCGCGTCGAGCGAGACGAGCGAAACGTTCGGCGTGGGCACGCGAATTGCGGTCCCGTCAAGCTTGCCCTTGAGCTCGGGCAGGACGAGCCCGACCGAGCGGGCGGCGCCGGTGGTCGTCGGGATCAGCGAGACCGCGGCCGCGCGCGCGCGATGGAGGTCCTTGTGCAGCGTGTCGACCGTGCGCTGATCGCCCGTATAGGAGTGCACCGTCACCATGTAGCCGCGGAGGATGCCGAAGGCGTCGTGCAGCACCTTCACCATCGGCACCAGGCAGTTGGTGGTGCACGAGGCGTTCGAGACGACGCTCATCGTGGGCGAGAGGGCTGCGTTGTTGACGCCGTAGACGATGGTCGCGTCCGCGCCCTCCGCCGGCGCCGAGATGAGCACTTTCCGCGCCCCGGCGGTGAGGAGCGCGGCCGCGGCGTCGCGCTTGGTGAAGAGCCCGGTGCATTCGAGCGCGACATCGACGCCGGCGAAGGGGACCTTGGTGGGATCGCGCTCGACCGAGACGCGGATCGGGCCGTAATGGCGGTTGCGGTGGCGGATCTCGATCGTCTCGCCGTTGACGCCGACCTCGCCCGGAAAACGGCCGTGGATGCTGTCGTAACGGAAGAGGTGCGCGTTCGCCTCGACGCTGCCGAGATCGTTGATCGCGACGGGAAGCACGTCTTCCCGCCCGCTCTCGACGATCGCGCGCAAGACGAGCCGCCCGATCCGCCCGAACCCGTTGATGCCGACCCTGACCGCCATCGCCGACCCCCCCTACCTAATCCCCTGGCCCACCCGCTCGCGAACCGCAGATTCCACCGCCTCGGCGGTGATGCCGAAATGCCGGTAGAGGTCCTCGGCCGGCGCCGAGGCGCCGAAGCCCTTCATGCCGATGAAGACGCCGTCGGGGCCGAGCCAGCGCTCCCAGCCGAAGGCGCCGGCCGCCTCGACGCCCACGCGAAGCCCCGTGCCGAGCACCGATTCGCGCCAGGCGGCTTCCTGAGCGGCAAAAATCTCCCAGCACGGCAGCGAGACGACGGCGGTCGCGATGCCCGAGGCTTCCAGCGCCCGCCGCGCCGCCATCGCGATCGAGACTTCCGAGCCGGTCGCGATCAGCGTCGCGCGCCGCGCGCTGGTCGCCTCGGCGAGGACATAGCCGCCGCGCGCGCAAAGGTTCTCGCCCGCCTGAGCCCTGAGCCCCGGCAGCGCCTGGCGCGTCAGGACGAGCGCGCTCGGCCCCTCGGCGCGGCGAAGCGCCAGCTCCCAGCACTCGGCGGTTTCGACCGCGTCGGCCGGGCGGAAGACGAAGAAGTTCGGCATCGCGCGGAACGAGGCGAGGTGCTCGATGGGCTGATGCGTGGGGCCGTCCTCACCGAGGCCGATCGAATCGTGGGTCAGCACGTAGATGACGCGGGCTTCCATCAGTGAAGCGAGCCGCATCGCCGGGCGCATATAGTCGCTGAAGACGAGGAAGGTGCCGCCGTAGGGGATGATGCCGCCATGGCGGGCCATCCCGTTCATCGCCGCCGCCATGCCGTGCTCGCGCACGCCATAGTGGATGTAGCGCCCGGCGAAGCTGCCCGGCGCCACGGAGGCCGTGCCGCGCACTCCCGTGAGGTTGGACGCGGTGAGGTCGGCCGAGCCGCCGATCAGCTCCGGGACCGCCGGCACCAGCGCCTCGAGAACCTTCTGGCTCGACTGGCGCGTCGCGAGCCGGGGACGGGTTGCGGCGAACTCGGCCTTGAGGGTCGCGAGCGCGGCGTGGGAGGCGTCCGGCAGGCGGCCGGACATGACCCGCTCGAACTCGGCGCGGAGCGGATGATGGGCGAGGCGTTTCAGCCAGGCGCGGCGCTGCGACGCGCCGCGCAATCCGGTGGCGCGCCAGGAAGCGGCGATGTCGTCCGGCACCGTGAACGGCGGGGCGTCCCAGCCCAGCGCCTGTTTCGTCGCCGCCGCCTCGTCCGCCCCGAGCGCCGAGCCGTGCACGGCCGCGGTGCCGGCCTTGTGGGGCGCGCCATAGCCGATGACCGTGCGGCAGGCGATCAGGCTGGGACGCTGGGAGCGCGAGGCCGCCGAGAGCGCGGCCGCCACGGCGGCGGGATCGTGGCCGTCCACGCGCTTGACGGACCAGCCGAGGGCGGCGAAGCGCTTCAGCGGATCGTCGGAGACGGCGAGCGCGGTCGGGCCGTCGATCGAGATCGCATTGTCGTCGTAGAGCACGGTGAGGCGCGCGAGCTTGAGATGGCCGGCCAGGCCCGCGGCCTCGTGGCTGAGGCCCTCCATCAGATCGCCGTCCGAGGCGATGACCCAGGTCCGGTGATCGACCAGGCTGCGGCCGAAGCGGGCCGCGAGCAGGCGCTCGGCGAGCGCCATGCCGACCGCGGCCGCGAGCCCCTGGCCGAGCGGGCCGGTCGTCGTCTCGATCGCGGGATGCAGACCGACCTCGGGATGGCCGGCGGCGGCGGAATGGAGCTTCCGGAAGCGCCGGAGTGCGTCCATCTCCATACCGGCGAAACCGGTGAGATGCAGGAGCGCATAGAGCAGCATCGAGCCGTGGCCGGCCGAGAGCACGAAGCGGTCGCGGTCCGGCCAGCGCGGGTCGGCGGCATCGAACTTGAGGAAGCGCGTCCAGAGGACGGTCGCCGCGTCGGCCATGCCGAGCGGCATGCCGGGATGACCGGACCTGGCGGCCTCGACGGCGTCGATCGCCAGCGCCCGGAGCGCGTTCGCCGGCTTCGGCTCGGGTCCCGCGCGGCGCGCCGGCTTGGTGGCCGGTACGGCGAGGACCGCGCTCTCCGCGAAATTCGCCATGCGCCCTCCTGCCCGCGGCGGCTATAGGCGGCCACTTGTGGAGCGGCAAGGGGCTCTGCCCCTTGACCCGGCTGGGGCCTGGAGGCCCCAGACCCCCATACGTTTAGGATAAGTAATGGATTGCAAAGGCTTCGCCTTTGCTGGGGGTGCAGGGGGCAAAGCCCCCTGCCAGGGGCGGAGTCCCTGGCTATTTCCGCCGCTCGGCCGGAAGCGCGCCGGTCGTCCGGAGCTTCGCGATCTCGTCCTTGGTGAACCCGTGCTCGGCGAGGATTTCGGTTGCGTGGGCAGCGAAGGCGGGGGGCGGGCGGCGCGTGGCGCCGGGCGTGCGGGAGAATTTGATAGGCGTGCCGAGGCCGCGATAGGCGCCGAGGGATGTGACCATGGCGCGATGGGCGGTGTGGGGGGCGGCGGTCGATTCATCGACCGCGAGGACGGGGCCGACGGGGAGGCCGGCCTTGAGGAGGCGCTCGGCGAGGGCGTGGCCGTCCTCGGGGGCGAGGGCGGCGGCGAGTTCCTTCATGAGCGCGGGGCGGTTGGCGACGCGGTCGGAATTGGTGAGGAAGCGAGGATCGGCGGCGAGCTCGGGTCGGGCGAGCTCGCGGGCGAGCTTTGCGAACTGGCCGTCGTTGCCGACGGCGATGAAGATCTCGCAGGTGCGCGTGGGGTATTTCTCGTAAGGGGCGATGTTGGGGTGGGGGTTGCCGAGGGGGACCGGGCGCTTCCCGTTGAGGAAGAAATTGGCGGCCTGGGGATGCAGGAGCGCCATGCCGCAATCGTAGAGCGTCATGTCAAGGAACTGGCCGCTTCCGGAGCGGGCGCGCTCATGGAGCGCCATCAGGATGCCGACCGCGGAGAAGAGGCCGGTGGCGAGATCAACGACGGGCGTGCCGAGGCGGAGGGGGCCGGTGGTCGGATCGCCGTTGACGCTCATCAGCCCGGTCATCGCCTGGAGGATCGCGTCGTAGCCGGGCATGCCGCCGAGCGGGCCGTCGGCGCCGAAGCCCGAGATGCGGCAATGGACGAGGCGGGGAAAGCGGGGTGCGAGGTCGGCCTCGTAGCCGAGGCCCCAGCGCTCCATTGCGCCGGGCTTGAAGTTCTCGACCAGGACGTCGGCGCCGGCGAGGAGGGAGAGGAGGACGGCGCGGCCCTCGGGCTTGGCGAGATCGAGGCCGAGCGAGCGCTTGTTGCGGTTGACGCCGATGAAGTAGCTGGCGGTGTGGTCGGCGAAGGGAGGGCCCCAGTCGCGGGTTTCGTCGCCCTGGGGCGGCTCGAGCTTCACCACGTCGGCGCCGTGGTCGGCGAGGATCATGGTGCAGAACGGGCCGCCGAGCACGCGCGAGAGGTCGACGATTTTCAGCCCGTCGAGCGCGCCCATCAGGCGGCCAGGCGCGAGACGAAGGCGGGGTAGATGGGGGAAAGGGCAGCGGTGACGGGGCCGCGGAGGAGGGCGAGCTCTTCGCGCGTGGGCGGGGGGGTTTCGAGGAGCGGGTCGGCGATGTCGTAGTCGAAGCCGGTGGCGGCGCGGATGGATTGGGCGGTTTCGCCTTGGTGGACGGAGGCGAGGGTGAAGCGGGCGCGCTCGGGCGAGAAGCGGAAGACGGCGCGGCCGGTGACGAGGGCGTCGGCGTGGCCGCGGCGGAAAACGCCGGG
>DATJTV010000191.1:0-27994 GCA_035503055.1 Acetobacteraceae bacterium | reverse complement strand
CCAGCCGCGCCTTCAACGCCGAAAGCTCCACCTCCCAAGCCAACAGCGCTCCCGACCACGACGCTACCGACATCGCTCTCCCCCCCACGACAGGGGAGCACAGAATCAGATCTCCATCCGATCCGCAACTGTAGTACTAGGTTGCGTGCACGTGGCCTCACGAGGCACCGTATGGCAACGCTGACGATCCGCAACGTCGATTCCCGGGTGAAGGAGCGGTTGCGCGTGCGCGCCGCGCGTCACGGCCGCTCGATGGAGGCGGAACTGCGCTCGATCCTCGGTGCCGCGCCGGACAAGGAGGGCGGCGAGCGCAGGCCCGATCCGGCGGAGGCGATTCGGCGGCGGCGGGCGCCAGCGTCGCGACGCGCGATGCTGCGGGGTTCGCGGGGTGCGGCATCAGCCTGATCGATCCCTGGACGGCGTAGGGATCGACCAGACGATGCTCCCCCCAGGCGCGAACCGGGTGGCGCGAACCGGGCGGGGCGCGAACCGGGTGGCGCGAACCGGGTGGCGGGGGAACGTCATGACGAAGCATATCGGGATTGTGGCTTGCTCCGCGGAGGGGGCGGCGCTCTGCTATCGGACGATCTGCGTCGAGGGGCCCGAGCGGTTGGGTGCGCATGCGCATCCGGAGGTTTCGATGCACACGCATTCGCTTGCCGAGTATGTGGCGTGCCTCGAACGCGAGGACTGGCGGGGCGTGGGCGCGCTGATGCTCGCTTCGGCGGAGAAGCTCGCGAGGATCGGCGCGGATTTTCTCATTTGTCCCGACAACACCATCCACCAGGCGCTGCCGGCGATCGCGGCGCGATCGGAGCTGCCGTGGCTGCATATCGCGGAGGCGGTGGCGGCGGAGGCGGCGAGGCGGGGGTTTCGGCGGGTGGGCCTGCTCGGGACGCGGTGGCTGGTGGAGGGCGAGGTTTATCCGGGGAGGCTGGCGGCGCGGGGCGTGGCGGTGGTGCGGCCGGAGGCGGAGGAGCGGGAGGAGATCAACCGCATCATCATGGACGAGCTGGTGTGCGGAATTTTCCGCCCGGAGGCGGTGGATTTTCTGCGCGGGGTGATGGCGCGGATGAAGGGTGCGGGCTGCGCTGCGGCGGTGCTCGGCTGCACGGAGATTCCGCTGATCATGAATGAGGAAAATTCGCCGCTGCCGGTGCTCGATTCGACCCGGCTGCTGGCGCGGGCGGCGTTGCAGCGGGCGGCGTGAGCGAGGGCGGGGAGCAATGGCCATGCTTCAGGGCGTCATGCTTCTGTGGTTCGTCCTGACGGCGCTCTCGGTCGGGTTCGTCGCCGTCGATATTCGCGGGACGCCGGAATCTCCGGTCCTGAAGTGGGGTTTCGTGCTGGTGAGCCTGTACGCGGGGCCGCTCGGGGCGTTCCTTTACGTGCTCGGCTGCCGCGAGCCGTTGCCGGGCCTGCACGAGCGCTACGTGGCGGCGAGATGGCGGCAGGTGCTGGGCGCGACGATGCATTGCGTGGCCGGGGACGGGATCGGGATCATCGCCGGCGCGGTGCTCGCGGGGGTTCTGGCGCTGCGGGGCCCGGCGGAGATGGCGCTCGAGTATGTGCTGGGATTCGGGTTCGGCTGGACGATCTTCCAGGCGCTCTTCATGCGGGAGATGGCGGGCGGGTCGTTCCTGCGCTCGCTGCGGCAGACCTTCGTGGCCGAGCTGCTCTCGATGAACCTGCTGATGGCGGGGATGTTCCCGGTGGCCGCGGCATGGCGGGCGGCGGTGCCGGCGGCGGCGGACGCGGCGCGGCCCGAGTTCTGGTTCGCGATCAGCATGGCGCTGCTGGTGGGGTTCGCGGCGGCCTATCCGATGAACTGGTGGCTGGTGACGAACGGGCTCAAGCACGGGATGCTGACGGTACGTGAGGGTGGGCGCGGGGGTGGGGGGCACGGGATGGAGAGGATGCGGGGGATGGAGGCGATGGCGAAAACGGGGCCCCGCGTCTCGCCCATGGCCGCGCTCTCGTTCGCGGCGCTGGCGTGCGGCGTGACGGTGGCGCGGGGTCTTGGCGCGTAAGGAGGCGGGTTGGGATCAGGAGTGTTGGGATCAGGCGGGGCGCGGGCTGCGGACGAGCGAGGCGGCGGCGGCGATCAGCGCGAAGAGGGCGAGCATCGTGAAGCCGCTTTCGACCGCGCCGAGCAGCGCATGGCCCGAGACGGGCGCCGCGCTGGTAGGCGCGCCGGTGGCCGCCTGGATCCGCCATGAGAGCATGGAGGAGGCGGCGACGACGCCGAGGCTGGTGCCGAGGACGCGCATGAGGTTGAGCAGTGCGCCGGCCTCGCCGGAGAGGGCGGCGGGCGCGGCGCTGATGGTCGCGCTGTTGTTGGGCGCGACGAAGAGTCCGAGGCCGGCGCCGAAGAGGGCGAGGGCTGCCATGAAGACGGGGTGGCTGGAACGGAGCTCGGTCGCGACGAGCCAGAGGAGGATCAGGGCGGCGATGCAGATCGCCATGCCGGCGACGCTCACGGCGCGGGGGCCCAGGCGATCGGTGAGCGCGCCGCTGAAGGGGGCGACGATGCCGAGCGCGACCGGGACGATCGCGAGCCTGAGGCCGACCAGGGCGGCGGGATCGTGGTAGCCGCGGACGAGGGCGAAGGACATCAGGAAGAACATGCCGTAGAGCAGCGCGTATCCGAGCACGACGCCGACGGCGCCGCAGGAGAAGGCGGGCGCGGAGAAGAGGTGGAGATCGACGAGGGGAGAGGCGAATTCGTGTTCGTGGCGGACGAGCAGCGAGATCAGCACGGCGAACGCGGCGAGGCAGAAAAGCAGCGCCGGCGAGGCGAGGCCCCAGTTGGAGGCCTGGTTGAGCGCGAGCATGAGCGCGACCAGCGCCGGGGCGAGAAGCAGGGCGCCGCGCCAGTCGAAGATTTTGTCCTGGGCGAGGCCGGTGGTTTGCGGCAGCGCCAGCCAGCCGAGGATCGCGGCGGCCACGCCGAAGGGGACCGCGACCCAGAACACGAAGCGCCAGCCATAGGCGCCGACCAGCACGCCGCCGACGGCGGGGCCGAGGCTGACGCCGACCGCCTGGGCGGCGGCGAAGATCCCGAGCGCCCGGGAGCGGTGGTCAGCGGCGGTCGCCTTGACGAGGATGGAGATGCTGTTGGCGCCGAGCAGGGCGCCGCCGATTCCCTGCAGGACGCGAAAGACGATGAGCCAGGCGAGGCTCGGGGCGAATCCGCAGAGCAAGGTCGCGAGGGTGAAGAGGAGATAGCCGCAGAGATAGAGGAGCTTGCGGCCGAACATTTCGCAGAGGCGGCCGAAGATCGGGAGGAACGCGGCGAAGGCGAGGAGGTAGGCGAGCGCGACCCAGCTCACGGTCTCGAGCGAGGCCCTGAAGACGGTTCCCAGCGTCGGCAGGGCGAGCTGGACGATGCTGGCGTCGAGCTGGCCGATGAAGGCGCCGATGCAGGTGATGCCGACGATCAGCCAGGGATACCAGGGAAGGCGGGTGATGGCGGCGAGCGGCGGGGGCTCGGCGCCGCGGCGGACGATCTCGTGCGCGCGAAGGCCGCGTGTGGGCGTGGCGTCCCCGATGCTCATGCGTTCCCCCGATGCGAGGCCCCGGGCAGAGCACCGCGTGGAGCCACCGATGCGACAGCGTTCCTCTCCGGGCGAGGGACGACGCGGCGGCGCGGCCGCGCGCTGGAGAAGTTACGGTCGGATCACGATCAGTGCCAGCCCGTTTGTGGGCGGAGGGAGGGGGCGGCCGTGGCCGGAAGCGGCGGCGCCGGCCACGGCGGAGAGGTTACTCCTCGAGGATGAAGGTGACGTCCATGGTGACGCGGTATTCCGCGATCTTGCCGTTGGTGACGCTCGCCTTCATGTCGAGCACGTGCAGGCCGGTGATGCCGCGGAGCGTCTTGCTCGCGCGGGTCACCCCGTTGCGGACGGCGGCCTCGAAACTCTCGGGGGACGCCGCGCGAATTTTCGACACGCTCGCTACTGCCATCTCCGCCTCCATCGCCTGGTGGGATTGCGCGCCCGGATCAATCACCAAATCGGGCAGAAGGGCTGCCCGATCGCGGGCGGCATCAGTGTAGCGCGGGGGTGGCGCGGCGGCTCGGAGGATTTGCGGAGGCGACGGGCGGCGAGAGGTCAGGTGCGCTCCTTGGTCGCGCTGAAGCGGATGCCGGGCCATTTCTCCGTGACGTAGTTGAGCTCCCAGGCGTTGCGCGCGAGGAAGACGGGGGCGCCGTCGCGGTCCTCGCTCATCGCGTGGCGGTTGGCCTCGATGAATTCCTTGAGGCGGAGCGGATCGTCGGCGCCGATCCAGCGGGCGGTGTCGTAGGCGGCGGGCTCGAGGCCGACGCGGAGCTTGTATTCCTGCTCGATCCGCGTGGTGAGAACGTCGAGCTGGAGCGCGCCGACGGCGCCGACGATCCACTCGGAGCCGACGAGCGAGCGGAAGACCTGGACGACGCCCTCCTCGGCGAGGTCCTCGAGGGCGCGGCGCATCTGCTTGGCGCGCATGGGGTCGTCGAGGCGGACGCGGCGGAGGATTTCGGGCGCGAAATCGGGGACGCCGGAGAAGCGGATGCGCTCGCCCTCGGTGAGCGTGTCGCCGACGCGGAGCGTGCCGTGATTGGGGATGCCGATGATGTCGCCGGGCCAGGCTTCCTCGGCGAGCGAGCGCGCTTGGGCGAAGAAGAAGATGGGGGATTGGACGGACATCGTCTTGCCGGTGCGGACCTGGAAAAGCTTCATGCCGCGCTGGAAGCGGCCGGAGCAGATGCGCATGAAGGCGATGCGGTCGCGGTGGTTCGGGTCCATGTTGGCCTGGACCTTGAAGACGACGCCCGTGACGGCGGGCTCGGAGGGGGCGACGGTGCGTGCGTCGGCCGGCTGGCCGCGCGGGGGCGGGGCTTGGGCGACGAGGCCCTCGAGCAGCTCGCGGACGCCGAAATCCTCGAGCGCGCTGCCGAAATAGATGGGGGTCAGGTGGCCGGCGCGATAGGCGGCGAGGTCGAAGGCGGGATAGCCGGCCGCGATCATCTCGGCATCCTCGCGGAGTTCTTCCGCTTGGGGCGCGGGGACCAGCGCTTCCAGCGGGGCGGCGGTGGCGGGGTTGGTGGCGGCGGGGTTGGTGGCGGCGGGTTCGTCGCCGGGGCGGCTCAGGCCGATCAGGCGGTTGCGGCGGAGATCCCAGCAGCCGCGGAAGAGGCCGCCCATGCCGATCGGCCAGGTGAGCGGGCAGACATCGAGGGCGAGGGTGGCGGCGATCTCGTCGACCAGCTCGAAGGGATTGCGGCCCTCGCGATCGACCTTGTTGATGAATGTGGTGATGGGGATGTCGCGCAGCCGACAGACCTCGAAGAGCTTGCGCGTCTGCAGCTCGATGCCCTTCGCGGCGTCGATGATCATCACCGCGGAATCGACGGCGGTGAGGGTGCGGTAGGTGTCCTCGCTGAAATCCTGGTGGCCGGGCGTGTCGAGGAGGTTGAAGACGGTGTCCTCGAACTCGAAGGTCATCACCGAGCTGGAGACGGAGATGCCGCGCTGCTGCTCGATCTTCATCCAGTCCGAGCGGGTGTGGCGGCGCTCGCGCCGGGCCTTGACCATGCCGGCCTCGCGGATGGCGCCGCCGAAGAGAAGGAGCTTCTCCGTGAGCGTGGTCTTGCCGGCGTCGGGGTGGGAGATGATCGCGAAGGTGCGGCGGGGGCGCGGCGGGGCGAGCGCGGTGGTGGCGCTGGGCGCGCGCTCGAGGGGCGCGTTCCCGGTGGTGTCGCCCTGAAGCGGCGGCGCGGCGTCGTTCATCGTGCTTGTCTTTCCGTGGGTCTTTCCGTTGCCGCGTTCCCGGGCCACGTTCCCGGGCCACGTTCCCGGGCCTCGTTCCCGGGCCTCGTGCGCGCCCCTGCGGTCGCGCCGCACTCGCGGGAAGGTCCGAGGAAGATGAGGGACAGGCGCGCAAGACCGTGGGCGAGGCCGGAGCGTGCCCGGGCGGTTATATAAGGGGGCGCGCGCGGATTGTGTAGGCCGCCCGCGATCGGGTGTTGGTCGGGCCGGTTTCTTGCCAAGGCGGGGCGGCAGGCCCAGGATATCGGAGCCCAGGATATCGAGGGTTTCGCGACAGAGAAGAGCGCGGCGCCGGGTGCGAGCCATCGGGCCCGGGCGCTGCTTCGGGGAGAGTCCGGGAATGCCGGGTGCGAGAGCGATCGGCGGGGAAGCCGATGCCCGATGAGGCGCTGAAGGCCGGCGCGGCGCGCGGCGGCGCGGCGGACGCCGACACGGCGGACGCCGGCACGGCAGCGGGCGGGGCGGACGCCGGCACGGCAGCGGGCGCGGGAGGGGCCGATTGGCTCGGGCGGGTGTGGGCGCTGGCGCCGCGCATCGCCGCCGCGGCGGCGGAGATCGAGCGCGAGCGGCGGCTGCCGGCGCGGCTGGTCGCGGAGCTGCGCGCGGCGGGGATGTTCAGCCTGCTGATCCCCCGGCCCTTCGGCGGCGCCGAGCTCGATCCGCCGACCTTCGTTGCGATCCTCGAGGCGATCGCCGCGATCGACGCGAGCACGGCCTGGTGCCTCGGGCAGAACAATGTCTGCGCCTCGGTCGCGGCGTTCATCCCGGCGCATGCGGCGCGGGAAATCTTCGGCGGCGAGGAGCCGGCGATTTTGGCTTGGGGCGCGGGATATGGCGGGCGGGCCGCCGCGGTTCCGGGCGGGTACCGGGTTAGCGGCAAATGGTCCTTCGCGAGCGGTGGGCATCACGCGACCTGGCTCGGCGGACATTGCCTGGTGACGGAGGAGGATGGGCGCGAGCGGCGCCGGCCGGACGGCAAGCCAGTGACGCGGACGATGCTGTTTCCGGCCTCCGTGACGTCGCTGCAGGATATCTGGCACGTGATCGGGCTGCGCGGGACGGGGAGCGATTCCTACGCGATCGAGAACCTGTTCGTGCCGGAGGCGCATTCGCTGGAGCGCGACGAGCCGGCGGAGCGGCGCTATTCCGGGCCGCTCTATCATTACTCGAGCAACAGCCTGTTCGGGTCCGGGTTCGCCGGGGTGGCGCTCGGGATTGCGCGCGCGATGCTCGATGCGCTGGTCGGGCTGGCGAAGGAGAAGACGCCGCGGGGGCTTGCCAACCCGATGCGGCTGAGCCCGGTGAGCCAGTACGAGATCGCCGAGGCGGAGGCGCGGCTGCGCGCGGCGCGGATGTATCTGATGGGCACGGTTTCGGAAATCTGGCAGGAGGTGCAGCGCGCCGATAAGCTCACGCTCGAGCAGCGGATCGCGATCCGGCTCGCGGCGACGCACGTGATTCGCGAGGCGGCGCGGATCGCGGACTTCGCCTATTCCTGGGCGGGGGCGACGGCGATTTTCGAGACCAGCCCGTTCGAGCGGCGGTTCCGCGACATGCATGCGGTGGCGCAGCAGATGCAGGGGCGCTCGTCGCATCTCGAGACGGCGGGCCAGTTCCTGCTCGGCGAGGAGCCCGATACCTCGTTTGTTTGAGGCTGGGTTCGCGTGCGGTGGGCGGGACCAGAGGCCCCGCTCATCAGAATCAAGGAGTCGGGCGAACTGACGAAATTTCAATAGTGCGTTGCGCGAAAGATTGACGGGGACGCTGCGCGGAAATTGCGTGCCGCGCGAAGGGGGCGCCGGTCTAGGGTTGGCGGACGCTGAGTTCAGGATGCCTCAGAATGCCCCAAGGAACAGCCGAGCAGGGAACAACCGAGCAGGTGACGCTCAATGTGAATGGCGAGGACCGGGTCGTCACGCTCGCGCCGGACAGCATGCTGCTTTACGCGCTGCGCGACAATCTCGGCCTGCATGGCCCGAAATTCGGCTGCGGGCTCGGGGAATGCGGGGCGTGCACCGTCATCATGAACGGGTTCGCGACGCGCTCCTGCGTGATGCCGATCGCCGCGACGAAGGGCGCCAAGATCGTCACGCTGGAGGGGCTCGGCACGATCGAGAAGCCGCATCCGGTGCAGAAGGCCTTCATCGAGGAGCAGGCCGCGCAGTGTGGCTACTGTATCAACGGCATGATCATGGTGGCAGCGGCTTTTCTCGCGCGGGAGCCGCATCCGAGCCGCGAGGAGATCATAGGGGCCCTCAACGCCAATCTCTGTCGCTGCGGAACGCATATGCGGATCGTGCGCGCCGTCGAGCGCGCGGCTCGCGAAGGAGCGTGAGGCGATGAGCGCGCAGCGGAGCGAGGGGCCGGCGGCGAGCGCACCGGCGCTCGGACGGCGCGGATTCCTCCAGGCTTCGGGTGGCCTCGTCATCGCCTTCGCCCTGTTCGGCCCGGCGGAAGCGGAGGCTGCGACGACGGGATCGGCGGCGGGCAGCGCCGCGCCGGGCAGCATTCTGCCGCCCCCGGCAGGGAAGCTTTACGCCTGGCTCGCGGTGAAGCCGGACAACAGCGTGACGCTGTTCACCGGCAAGGTCGAGACCGGCACGGGCGTGGAGACGGCGCTCGCGCAGATCGCGGCCGAGGAGCTCGATTTTCCCGTGGAGAGGCTCGATGTCGTGATGGGGACGACGTCGGAGACGGTGGATCAGGGGCCGAGCTACGGCAGCCGCACCATCCGCTATGCCGGTCCGCAGATCCGCCACGCGGCGGCGGCCGGAAGGCTGGTTCTCCTGCGCCTTGCGGCGGCGCATTTCAATGTCTCGGTCAATCAGCTCGTGGCGAGCGGCGGGACGATCTCGCTCATCGGCTCGCCCGGCCGCACGGTGACGTATGGCGCGCTGGTGGCCGGCAGGCGTCTCAATTACGAGATCGGCGCCAGCGGGACCAGCTTCGGCATGAATGTGGCGCCGAATGTGCGCACGAAAGACCCGTCGAGCTACACGGTCGTGGGGCGGTCGGTCGCGCGCAAGGATATTCCCGGCAAGATGACCGGGCAGTACACTTACATCCAGGACGTGCGCGTCCCGGGCATGCTGCATGGGCGGGTGGTGCGGCCGTACGGCGTCGGCGCCAGCCTGCTCAGCGTGGACGAGAGCGGGCTCAAGGAGATCCCGGGCTTCGTGCAGCTCGTGCGGCGCGACAACTTCTTGGGCGTCGTCGCCGAGACCGAGTGGGGTGCGATCCAGGCGGCGGAGAAGCTCGGCTCCACGCTCGACCCGAGCGGCCCGGCGGCGGGCCAGGCCAAATGGTCGGCCTGGAACGGGCTGCCGGACATGGACCGGATCTGGGAGACGCTGCGCCGGGAGCCGGGCGCCGATATCACCGCGGTCGATCAGGGATCGGTGGACACGGCGCTCGCCGCGGCGCCGCGGACGGTGAAGGCGACCTACCGCACGCCCTTTCAGATGCACGGCTCGATTGGACCGTCCTGCGCCATCGCCGATGTCAGGAGCGATGGGGCGACCTTCTGGTCCTGCACACAGATGCCGCACCAGGCGCGGCGGGACATGGCCGTGCTGCTCGGCATTCCCGCCGAGCGGATCGAGCTCCGCTGGTTCGAGGGCGCCGGGGCCTATGGCCGCAACGGCTTCGAGCACGTGGTGGCCGATGCGGCGCTGATGTCCCAGGCAGTCGCCCGGCCGGTGCGCGTGCAGTGGATGCGCTGGGACGAACATGGCTGGGAGCCGAAGGGGCCGGCGATCGTCCAGGACCTCACCGGCGCGCTGGACGAAGAGGGGCACGTGACTTCGTGGCGGCATCATATGTGGATCCCGACGACGGGCGATACGCACCTGATCGCCGCGGAACTCATCGGCGAGCCGGATATCGTCGGCCGGACCGGCCAGGGGCAGCCGGCCGTGACCTACGCCTATACCTTCGCCAATGCCGATGTCGCCTGCCACGGCGAGGGGCGCGTCGCGCTGCTGACGGCGTGGCTGCGATCGCCGGCGCAGTTCGAGACGACCTTCGCCATGGAATCGTTCATGGACGAGCTGGCGGCCGCGGCGGAGCAGGACCCCCTCGCCTTCCGGCTCGCGCATCTGGCGGACCCGCGCGCGATCGCGGTGCTCCAGGCGGCCGCCGAGATATATGGTTGGGAGAGCCGGCCGGCCGGAGCCGGCCGCAATGCCCAGCCAGCCAACAGCCGGCTCGCGAAAGGGCGCGGCGTCGCCTGGGCGAACCGCGACAATGTGCGGGTCGCGACCATCCTCGATCTCACCGTCGATCGGGAGAGCGGCGCGATCAAGGTCGGGCGCGTGGTGGTCGCCCATGATTGCGGGCTGGTCATCAATCCCGATGGCCTGAGGAACCAGGTCGAGGGGAATGTGGTCCAGTCGCTCAGCCGCACGCTGCACGAGGAGGTCACGTTCGACAGCGCCCATGTGACCAGCCGCGACTGGATCGGCTATCCGATCCTGCACTTCGCGGAGATCCCGGACAGCATCGAGGTCGTGCTGGTCAACAACCGGCCCGAATATCCCGCGTACGGGGCCGGAGAGCCCTCAACCTGCCCGACGGCGGCGGTCGTCAGCAATGCGGTGTTCGACGCCACGGGGGTCAGGCTGCGCCAGACGCCGTTCCGGCCCGACCGCGTCAAGGCGGCGTTGAGCTGAGCCGGGAGTTGCGCTGAGCAGAGGGGGCCGCGACCGCCCGCCGCTACTCCTCGGGCTCGGTCGTGAAGAGGAGCGGGTAGCCCTTGGCGCGGCCGGCGTCCGTTCCCTTGGTCGCCTTGGTTTCGGCGACGTCCTTCGTGTAGACGGCGACCACGCAGGCGCCGCGGCGATGGGCGGTCATCATCACGCGATTTGCCTGATCCTCGCTCATGCGGAACTCGGCCTTCAGCACCGTCACGACGAACTCGCGCGGCGTGTAGTCGTCGTTGAGAAGGATTACTTTGTGCAGGCGCGGGCGTTCCGGCGCCGTGCGCGTTTTGGTGCGTGGCCTGGTGGAGATGTCAGTCACCGGAGGAGCCCCTCGCGACCATGACAAAGGTGGCACGCCGAAAGGTGAACGGCAGACCTGAGGCGGAGACTCTATCGCATAGGCCGGGCCGATTGTCCATCCGCCACGGCGCGCAGGCCCTGCCGCTTTAGTTCCCGGCGAGCACGATCGAGGCCACGATGAGCGCTGCGATCAATCCGAGCACGCGCAGCATCGTTCGGAATTCTTTTCCAGAACGCGGGCGCGGCCTCGCCTCGGAAGACGCCGTCATGTCGTGGAGAGCGAGACGTTGATTCAAATCAATGAGGCGCTGAGCGATGCCTGCGAGCTTGGCCGCATCGAACCAGGTACGGCGGCGCAATCGCCGCGAAAGCCCATGTGCGGGCGCTGACAAGGAGCGTTCCATGCCCAATGATCAACCTCAGATCTCCGTCCAGACGCCGGCCAAAATGCGGAAACGCTATGACAATTTCATCGGCGGCAAGTGGGTGGCCCCGGTGAAGGGGCGGTACTTCACCGATTCAAGCCCGATTGATGGCCGGATCCTGGCCGAAGTGGCGCGATCCTCGGCGGAGGACGTCGAGCTCGCGCTCGATGCGGCGCACGCGGCGCGCGATGCCTGGGGGCGGACGGCGCCGGCGGAACGGGCGCGGCTGCTCAACCGCGTCGCCGATCGGATCGAGGAGAATCTCGAGCTCCTGGCGCACACCGAGACGCTCGACAACGGTAAGCCGATCCGCGAGACGCGGGCGGCCGATATTCCGCTCGGGGCCGATCATTTCCGCTATTTCGCCGGCTGCATCCGCGCCGAGGAGGGATCGCTCGGAGAGCTCGACAACGACACGGTCGCCTATCACTTCAAGGAGCCGATGGGCGTCGTCGGCCAGATCATTCCGTGGAACTTCCCGTTCCTGATGGCCGCGTGGAAGATGGCGCCGGCACTCGCCACGGGGAACTGCGTCGTCATAAAGCCGGCATCGGACACGCCGCTCAGCCTCGCGGTGCTCATGGACCTGATCGCGGACGTGCTGCCGCCCGGCGTGCTCAATGTCGTCAACGGGCACGGCTCCGAGGTTGGCGCGCCGCTCGCCGCGAACCCGCGGATCGCCAAGATCGCCTTCACCGGCGAGACGACGACGGGGCGGCAGATCATGCAGTACGCCTCCGAGAATCTCATCCCGATGACGCTGGAGCTCGGCGGAAAATCGCCCAACATCTTCTTCGCCGATGTGATGGCGGAGGACGATGCCTTCCTCGACAAGGCGCTCGAGGGGTTTGCCCTCTTCGCCTTCAACAAGGGCGAGGTCTGCACCTGCCCCTCGCGGGCGCTGGTTCAGGAATCGATCTTCGACAAGTTCCTCGAGAAGGCTGTGGCGCGCGTCGGCAAGATCAAGCTCGGCAATCCGCTCGACCCGACGACGATGATGGGTGCCCAGGCTTCGCGCGGCCAGCTCGAGAAGATCCTCAATTACATCAAGGTCGGCAAGGACGAGGGCGCACGGCTCGCGATCGGCGGTGAGCAGGCGCATCTCGGCGGCGGGCTGGAGAACGGCTTCTACATAAAGCCCACCGTGTTCGTCGGCCACAACAAGATGCGCATCTTCCAGGAGGAGATCTTCGGCCCGGTGCTTTCGGTGACGACGTTCAAGACGCTCGAGGATGCGATCGCGATCGGCAACGACACGCTCTATGGCCTCGGCGCCGGCGTCTGGTCACGCAACGGCACGACGGCGTACCGCGTCGGACGGGAGATCCAGGCCGGCCGCGTGTGGACGAACTGCTATCACATGTATCCGGCGCATGCCGCGTTCGGCGGATACAAGCAGTCGGGCTTCGGGCGCGAGACCCACAAGATGATCATGGAGCATTACCAGCAGACGAAGAACCTGCTGGTGAGCTACAGCCCGAACGCGATGGGCTTTTTCTGAGCCCTCGGCACGAAGCGCCGGGCGGTGAAAAACCCGCCCGGTGCCTCTTTTCCGCAATTCCCTGGAGATGCCGGCATGATCGAGCGGGTCGTCGTCACGCCTGAGGCGGCCGAGGTGATCCGCCGGCTCAAGGCCCAGCATGGATTGCTGATCTTCCACCAATCGGGCGGCTGCTGCGAGGGCACCGCGCCGATGTGCTTCCGCGAGCGGGATTTTCATGTCGGTGCGCGCGACGTCCTGCTCGGCGTGATCGAGGGGTGCCCGTTCTATGTCGGCGCAGCGGAATACAAATACTGGGAATATTTCCAGCTCACGATCGACATCACCAGCGGCGGAGGCGACAGCTTCTCCCTCGAAGCGGCAGACGGCGTGCGCTTTCTCTCGCGCTCGCGGATGTTCGCCGACGCGGAAGCGCAAGAACTGGATGCGGCCGGGCCGCCGCCACGAGGACCTGAGGCGTTCCGGCCGCTCGCCGCGGGTGCTGAGTAGCACCTCTTGGTCCCTGTTGGCCGGCGCGCCGCGGCGGGTGTTACAGTGAGCCCGGGCAGGTTGGCGACCGCGATGGCTCAGGATCGTCTCTCGGTGGGCTTGAAGGTGGTTATTGGGCGGGAGGGGATCGGCGCGCTGATCGCGGCCTTGGCCGGGGATGGATGGCGGGTGCTCGGACCGCGGGCGCGCGACGGCGCGATCGTCTATGACGACGTGGCCGGGCTCGAGGATCTGCCGGCGGGCTGGACCGAGACGCAGGAGGCGGGGCGGTACCGGCTCGAGCGGCGCGCCGACGCGGCGCTGTTCGGATATGCGGTCGGGCCGCACTCCTGGAAGCGCTTCCTCCATCCGCCGGTCGAGCTTCTGTGGCGCGCACGGCGGGAGGGCGACGGGGTCGCTGTCAGCGCGGCCAAGGAGGACGGGAAAAAATTCGCGTTCCTCGGCGTGCGGGCGTGCGAACTCGCGGCGATCGCGATCCAGGACCGGGTCTTCATACAGGGCCCCTATCCGGATACCGCCTATCGAACACGGCGCGAGAACGCATTCTTCGTTGCGGTGAATTGCGGCGAGGCCGGCGGCACTTGCTTCTGCGTCTCGATGAAGACCGGGCCGAAGGCGGAGGCAGGGTTCGACCTTGCGCTCACTGAACTGATCGAAGACGGGCTGGTCGAAGGTCGGCCGATCGAGTGCGGGCGGCACAGATTCCTCGTCGAGGTCGGAAGCGAAGCGGGCGGCGCGGTGCTTGCGGGCCTGCCGCATGCGCCGGCCTCGCCGGAGGACATCTCGGCCGCCGAGGCCGTGACGACACGGACCGCGAGTCGCATGGGCCGCAGGCTCGAGACCGATGGGCTCAAGGAGTTGCTGCAGGCGAATCCCGAGCATCCGCGCTGGGACGAGGTCGCGCGGCGCTGCCTCGCCTGCGCCAACTGCACCATGGTCTGCCCGACCTGCTTCTGCACGACGATCGAGGACGTGAGCGCGCTCGACGGGACCGCAGAGCGGATGCGGAAGTGGGATTCCTGCTTCAGCCTCGATTTTTCCTATATCCACGGCGGCAGCGTGCGCAAGGAGACGAAATCGCGCTACCGCCAATGGATGACGCACAAGCTGGCGAACTGGATCGACCAGTTCGGAACCTCCGGCTGCGTCGGCTGCGGGCGCTGCGTTACCTGGTGCCCGGTCGGGATCGACATCACCGAGGAGGCGGCCGCCATTCGCGCGAGCGTGGGAGAAGGACGGGAGGCGGGCAGTGGAAGGGCTTGAGCGCATCGTTCTGGCGCACCCATTTTTCGCCGGCTTCGAGGCGGAGCTGGGCCAGATGGTTTCCGGCTGCGCGCGCAATCTCCGTTTCAATCCCGGAGATTATCTGTTCCATGGCGGGGACGAGGCGAACGAGATCTTCCTCATCCGCCAGGGCGTGGTCTCGCTCGAAATCGCGGCGCCCGGCGAAGCGCCGACCGTCTTCGCGACCGAGCGCGAGGGTGAGATCGTCGGCGCCGCATGGCTCGTGCCGCCCTATCGCTGGCGGTTCGACGCGCGCGCCGTGTCTCTCACCCGCGCGATCGGGATCGACGCGCGGTGCCTGCGCGAGAAGTGCGAGGCCGATAACCATCTCGGCTACGAGATGATGAAGCGCTTCCTGCCCGTCGTCGCACGCCGGCTCGACGAAACGCGCCTTCAGATGCTCGATGTTTACGGAAGGCGTGGCCGGTGACACCGCCCGACGATCCCTTCATTCCCCTGCCCTATCGCGTCGGCCGCGTGCGGCGTGAAACCGGGGACATCGCGACCCTCGAGCTTCTTCCTCTCGCCGGCGAACGGCCGGGATTCAGGGCTGGGCAGTTCAACATGCTGACCGCGTTCGGCGTCGGCGAGGTCGCGATCAGCATGAGCGGGGATCCGGCGCAAGGATCGGGCTTCGTCCACACGGTACGCAATGTCGGCGCGGTAAGCGGCGCGCTCGCCGGGCTCGAGACGGGGGCGGTGCTCGGCCTGCGCGGACCGTTCGGCACGGCATGGCCGAGCGAGGAGGCCATCGGGGCGGATGTGCTGATCGTCGCCGGCGGGCTTGGCCTCGCGCCGCTGCGCCCCGCGATCTACGAGGTGCTGGCACGGCGAGAGCGCTATGGCCGCATCGTCCTGCTCTATGGCACGCGCAGCCCGCGCGACATCCTCTACCGGGCGGAGATCGGGCGCTGGCGGCGGCGCCTCGATGTCGATATCGAGATCACTGTCGATCATGCCGACACGGGTTGGCACGGCAATGTCGGCGTCGTGCCGAAGCTCGTGCCGCACATGAGCTTCGATCCGCATAACGCGATCGCCATGGTCTGCGGGCCGGAGGTGATGATGCGCTTCACGGTGAGCGCGCTCCATGAGGCGGGCGTGCCGTTCGAGCGCATCTGGCTCTCGATGGAGCGCAACATGAAATGCGCGGTCGGCCTCTGCGGCCATTGCCAGTTCGGCCCGAGCTTCATCTGCAAGGACGGCCCCGTGATGCGCTACGACCGGATTGCCGCTGATCTCGCGGTGCGCGAGATCTGAGATGAGCGGTATCGGAAAAAAACGGCTGGCGGTATGGAAGTTCGCCTCGTGCGACGGCTGTCAGCTGTCGCTGCTTGACTGCGAGGACGAGCTTCTCGCCGTCGCGGAGGCCGTCGAGATCGCCTATTTCCCCGAGGCATCGAGCCGGATGGCGAAGGGTCCCTACGATCTTTCCCTGGTCGAAGGATCGATCACGACCGCGCACGATGCCGAGCGCATCCGCAAGGTGCGGCGGCAATCGAAGTTCCTGGTGACGATCGGCGCCTGCGCCACCGCCGGCGGCATCCAGAGCCTGCGCAATTTCTCCGACATCGCGGAGTTCGTCGCCGCCGTCTATGCTTCGCCCCAATACATCAAGACGCTCGCGACCTCGACGCCGATCTCGGAGCATGTGAAGGTCGATTTCGAGCTCCGCGGCTGCCCGATCAACAAGATGCAGCTCCTCGAGGTCCTTTCGGCGTTCCTGGTTGGACGGAAGCCCGCGATCGGCACCGATTCCGTCTGCGTCGAATGCAAGCGGCGCGGGAATGTCTGCGTCATGGTCCAGGGAATTCCCTGCCTCGGGCCGGTCACCCATGCCGGATGCGGCGCCCTTTGCCCCTCCTATCGGCGCGGCTGCTATGGCTGCTTCGGCCCGACGGAACGGCCGAACACTGCTGCGCTGGCGGCGGAATGGGGACGACTCGGGGCCGCGCCGCGCGATATCCGCCGCGCGTTCCGCACCTTCAATGCCGCCGCACCCGCCTTCCGCACGGAGAGCGAGGCTCATGGCGAGTAGACCACTATGGCATCCGGCGGCGAGCGCGGCGTTCCGCCGAAGGCGTCAAGTTGATCGGCGAGAGCGAGCGAGCGCAAGATGACCGAAGGGCCGTCACGCGCCCGCACGATCCGCGTCGAGGCCATCGCCCGCGTCGAGGGCGAGGGCGCGCTTGATCTGCATGTGCGGGATGGAAGGGTGACGCGGGCCCATCTCGATATTTTCGAGCCGCCTCGGCTCTTCGAGGCGCTCTTGCGCGGCCGCGGCTTCGCCGAGGCGCCCGACATCACGGCGCGCATCTGCGGGATCTGCCCGGTCGCCTACCAGATGAGCGCGGTCCATGCGATGGAGGATGCGCTCGGCGTGACGGTGGACGGCCAGCTCCGCGCGCTGCGCCGCATGCTCTATTGCGGCGAATGGATCGAGAGCCACGCGCTGCACGTGGTGATGCTGCATGCGCCGGATTTTCTAGGCTACCCCGATGCGATTCAGATGGCGGGCGAGCATGGCGAGGCGGTGCGCCGTGGGCTCGCGCTCAAGAAGGTGGGCAATGCGCTGATGCGCCTGCTCGGCGGGCGGGAGATCCATCCGGTGAATGTGCGGGTGGGCGGGTTCTACCGCGCGCCGACGCGGGGAGAGCTTGCGCCGATGGCGGACGAGCTCGCGCGCGCGCGCGACCTCGCGGTCGAGACCGCGCGCTGGGTGGCAAAATTCCCGTTCCCGGCGTTCGAGCGCGACTATGAGTTCGTGGCCCTCCGCCATGCGGAGGAATATCCGTTCAACGAGGGACGTATCGTCTCGAACCGCGGCCTCGATATCGATCCGAGCGAATTCGATTCCGAGTTCGAGGAACGGCATGTCGCGCACTCGACCGCGCTGCAATCGGTGCTGAAGCGGCGGGGCAGCTACCTGGTCGGGCCGCTGGCGCGCTACAGCCTCAATTTCGACCGTCTGCCCGCAGAGGTGCAGGCGCTGGCGCGCGAATGTGGGCTCGGGCCGCAATGCCGCAATCCGTTCCAGAGCATCGTCGTCCGCGCGATCGAGGTGGTCTATGCCTGCGAGGAGGCGCGGAGGCTCATTGCCGCGTACGAGGAGCCGGAAGCGGCTTCGGTGCCGCTTACGCCGCGCGCCGGGACCGGCCATGCCTGCACCGAGGCGCCGCGCGGAATCCTCTATCACACCTACACTCTGGCAGACGACGGGAGCATCCGCTCGGCGCGCATCGTGCCGCCGACCTCGCAGAACCAGCTCAGCATCGAGGAGGATATCCGCGACGTTGCGAGTGCCGCGCTCGACCTCGCGGACGATGCGCTCCGCGACCGCTGCGAGCAGGCGATCCGCAACTACGACCCCTGCATCTCCTGCTCCTGCCACTTCCTGCGGCTCAGCCGGCATCAGGAATGACCCTCGTCATCGGCGTCGGCAATCCGGACCGCGGCGATGACGGGATCGGCCCGCTGGTGGCGCGGCGGATCGCCGAATGCGCGCTGCCGGGTGTCACCGCGCTCGCCCGCAGCGGCGATGCGTTGGCGCTCATCGAGGATTGGGCGGGGCAGGACTCTGTGGTGCTGGTGGACGCGGCGATGCCGAACGGGCGTCGTCCGACGCCGGGGCGCGTGCATCGGATCGATCTTCTGGCCGGGCCGCTGCCGCCGGGCCTTGCTCTTTCCTCCACCCACATGCTCGGGGTTGCCGAAGCGGTGGGGCTCGCCCGCGCGCTCGGAATGCTACCGAACAGGATCGTCGCCTACGCGATCGAAGGAGAAAAATTCGAGCCGGGTGCTGGGCTGAGCCCGGCGGTGGCAGGCGCGCTGGACGAAGCGGTCGCGCGCGTGGGCGAGGAGGTCTGCGCCCTGCTCGCACATCCGGCCGAGGCTTGAGGGGGGCGGCGTGCGCGGCGCGGGGCGAGCGGGTAGGATTGCGCCATGCGCCTGCCGAAGCCCCTCAAAGCCGTCATCCTCGACATGGACGGAACGCTGCACGACACCGAGCCCGTCTATCACGCGGCGCTGAGAAAGGCGGTCGCGGCGGTCGGATTCTCCGTCACCGAAGGCTTCGTCCATTCGCTGATCGGGATTCCCGGGAAGGAGACGGACGAGATGCTGAAGGCGCATCTCGGGCCGGAATTTCCGTTCGATACCTACGACCGCCTCTACGACGAATATTGCGAGGCGCTGCTCGCCGAGGGGGTCAGGCTGAAGCCGGGGGTTACGGAATTGCTCGATCTCCTGGACGAGCGCCGGCTTCCCGTCGCGATCGCGACGTCGGCGAGCCGGCGCGCGGCGACGCTCCACCTCATGCGCTCGGGGCTCGGGACGCGGATCACGCGGGTCGTCACGCGCGATGACGTCGCCCGCGGCAAGCCGCACCCCGACCCCTTTCTGGCGGCGGCGCGCCTGGTCGGCGCCGCGCCGGAGCATTGCCTCGCCGTCGAGGATTCATTCAACGGCGTCCGCGCCGCACATGCGGCCGGCATGATGGCGGTGATGGTGCCCGACATCCTGGCGCCGACCGAGGAGATCCGCGCGCTCTGCGTGACGGTGGCGGCGGATCTCCATGCGGTGCGAGGGCTCGTCGCCGAGGGCTGAGCGGGGCGCTCAGGCGACGTCGGTTGGCTCAGGCGGCGGCTCGGGACGGTTGCGGCGCTCGGCCATGAAGCGGTCGAACTCCTCGCGGTCCTTGGCGCGGCGCAGGCGCTCGAGATAATCGAGGAACTCGCGCTGCTCGTCCTCGAGCCGGCGAAGCGTCTCGGTGCGGTAATCGTCGAAGGCGGTGTTGCCGCTCGGCGCATGGCGCATGCGCCGGCGCCAGCCGCAGCCACGACCGCCCCAACGCCCTGCGTCCTGGGTGTTGTACCAGCGGCCCGGCGCGGCGGAGCGGCAGCCGAAGATCCGGCCGCTGAGGCCGGCGAACGCCAGCGTGGCAAGGCCGAGGGGCCAGGCGAGCCAGAAACCGACGATGGTGAGCGCGATCCAGGCCGGCTTGCCGATCTGATCGATCTTCTCGAGGAGGAACATGGGCACTCTCCCGGGGCGGTCCGATGTGAATGTTAAGCACATTCACATTTCCCTTGCAAGCCCGCCCCGCGGAGGGGCGCCGAGCATGTCGGCAAGGTGGAGCGCGTCGCCCGCGGCGTAGCCCGCCTCGTCATTGTCGAAGTAGCAGTACGCGTCGAGCCCGGAGCGCTGCCAGCCGGCAAGCCGCCTGGCCCAGCCGGCGAGCGTGCGTCCGTCGTAGCGACCACGGTACGGGTCGTCGGGGCCGTGCAGGCGCACATAGGCGAAGTTGGCGGTCACGCGTACGGGCGAGCGGCGGCCGTCGAGATCGTACGCGCAACAGGCCGCGCCGTGGCGCTCGAGCAGGCGGAGGATCGGGGCGGCAAACCAGCTCTCGTCGCGGAATTCGAAGGCGACGCGGAAGCCTTGCGGGAGGACGGCGAGGAATTGCGCAAGGCGGTCGGGATCAGCGTGCCAGTGAGGCGGCAGCTGAAAGAGGATCGGGCCGAGTTTTTCCTCGAGCGCCGTGACGGCATCGAAGAAATGGCGCGTCGCCTCTTCGGGGTCCTTGAGCTTCTTCATGTGGGTGATGAAGCGGCTCGCCTTGCAGGCGAAGACGAAGCCCGAAGGCGTCGCCGCGCGCCAGGCGGCGAGCGTGGCGCGGTCGGGCAAGCGGTAGAAACTGTTGTTGATCTCGACCGAGCCGAATTTTTCCGCGTAGAAGGCGAGAAACGCGGCGGAGTCCGTGCCCGGCGGATAGAAGGGGCCGACCCAGTGCCGGTAATGCCAGCCCGAGGTGCCGATATGGAGCGCGCCGGGCGCATTCACGACCCGCCGAGGCCGCGGAGATAGACGAGGAGCGCGGCTTCGAGAAGCTCCTCGGCCGTCATCGGGATGCCGCGCCGCAGCCCCTCTGGCGAAAGAAAGAGCGAGGCGATGCCGTGCGCCTCGGCCCAGAGATGCAGCGCCACCATCAGCGCCGGCGGACGCTCGGGGCCGGGATAGGTCGCCGAGACCGCCTCGGCGGCGCGGCGCAGCACGGCGAAGGCACGGTCCGCGGCCGCGCGCAGGGCCGGATCGTCGGTGGCGGCGGCGCCGGCGCCGAACATCGCCGCATAAAAGGCGGGCTCGCGCCGGGCGAAGGCGAGATAGGCGCGGCCGCAGGACTCCAGCGCCGCGACGGGATCGGGGCCGCCCTGGGTCCAGGCCACGTCGAGATCGGCGGCGAAGCGCTCGAAGCCGCGGCGGGCGACCTCGGCCATCAGGGCGTTGCGGTCGCGGAAATGGCGGTACGGGGCCGCCGGGCTGACGCCGGCGGCACGGGCGACGTCGGCGTAGGAGAATCCCTCCGGCCCGTGCTTGCCGATGAGGTCGAGGACGGTGGCGATCAGGGCCTCACGGAGATTGCCGTGATGATAGGAGTCGCGGTGGGAAGGATGCGTCATATGGCATTCTTTTTGCGGAATTCTGGAAAAATTGACAGTACCAGCCGATCCGACCCGTCCACGCGCGCGCGGGGGAGGCAGGGCCCTCGGCCAGCCCCTTGGCAAAGAGGAAAAATCCGCCTTGCATGGCGCCCGGACAGCAGGGACGGATGGGGATGACGGCGCTCGATCAGAATACCATCGCTCGCCCCAATAGCCCTATCCCCTACCCGTCCGGCATCCCCCGCCCGAACGGCAGGCTGCCACGCCTGGTGCGCGGGGCGCTCTCGCTCGAGGATTTCGAGCCGGCGGCAAGGCGGCACCTGCCGCGCTTCCTCTACGGGTTCATCTCGGGCGGGGTCGAGACCAATGCCGCACGGGACGGCAACCGCGCCGCCTTCGCCGCGCGCCGGCTGGTGCCGCGGGTGCTCGTCGACACCACCGCGCGGAGCCAGGCGAGCGCGCTTTTCGGGCATAGCTACGCCTCCTCGTTCGGGATCGCGCCGATGGGCGGCGTGGTGCTCGCCGCCTTCGAGGGCGACCTCGCGCTGGCGCGGGCCGCGGCGGCGGCGAACATCCCCTATGTGCTGAGCGGCGCCTCGCTGGTGACGCTCGAGGCGATCATCGCGGCGAACCCGGCGGCCTGGTTCCAGGCCTATATCCCGGGGGACCGGGTGCATATCGGGGCGCTGATCGAGCGGGTCGGACGGGCCGGGTACGAGACGCTGGTGGTGACGGCGGACGTCCCGGTGCCGGCGAACCGGGAGAACAATGTCCGCAATGGCTGGTCGCTGCCGCTCCGCCCCTCCCCTCGCCTCGCCTATGACAGCCTGGTCCATCCGCGATGGCTGCTCGGCACCTGGCTCGCCGGCTTGCGGAAGAACGGGATGCCGCATTTCGAGAACATGGCGGCGAGCCGCGGCGCGCCGGTGCTCTCGCCCGTCGCCGAGCGCTCCTTCGGCCGGCGCGACGCGCTCTCCTGGGCCGATATGGCGTGGATCCGCAGGCGCTGGCCGGGCAAGCTCATAGTAAAAGGGCTGCTGGCGCCGGAGGACGCGCGGATGGCGCGCGAGAGCGGGTGCGACGGCGTCATCGTCTCGAACCATGGCGGACGGCAGCTCGATTTCTCCATCGCCTCGCTCGACGCGCTGGCCGCGGTGAAGGCGGAGGCCGGGGAGATGGCCGTGATGCTCGACGGCGGCGTGCGCCGCGGCACCGATCTCTTGAAGGCGCGCGCGCTCGGCGCCGACTTCGTCTTCCTCGGCCGGCCCTTCCTCTATGCCGCGGCGCTCGGCGGCGAGGCCGGGGCGCGGCACGCGATCTCGCTCCTTTCCGAGGAGATAGACCGCGACCTGGCGCTGATCGGCTGCGGCAGCCTCGGCGAGCTCGACGGGACGTTCCTTACAGGTATTTGAGCGCTGCGAAGCCGCCGACGATCCCGAGCAGCAGCAAGGTCACGACGAGGCTGAGGCGGCGCTCGATGAAGTCGCGCACGGGCTCGCCCCAGCGGCGGAGCAGCACGGCGATGAGGAAGAAGCGGCCGCCGCGGGTGGCGAGGCTCGCCGCCATGAAAAGGGGAAAATTGAAGGACGCCGCGCCCGAGGCGATGGTGACGATCTTGTAGGGGATCGGCGTGAAGCCCTTGACCAGGATCACCCAGAGGCCCCAGCGCCGGTAGAGCGCCTGGAAGGCCGCGAAGGCGTGGCCGTAGCCGTAGAAATGGATGAGCGGGCGGGCCAGGCGGTCGAGCAGGGCGTAACCGATCAGGTAGCCGAGCGCGCCGCCGATGACGCTGCCGGCGGTCGCGATGGCGGCGAAGCGCCAGGCGCGGCTGGGCCGGGCGAGGGCGAGCGGGATGAGGAGCGCGTCGGGCGGGATGGGAAAGACGCTCGCCTCGGCGAAGGCGACGGCGAACAGCCACCAGCCGGCGTATGGGCTTCTCGCGAGCGCGATCACGCGCTGATACCAGCGCTCGAGCATGGGGCCCCTCCGTGCCGGGATGCGATGCCCATGCCATCGCGGGGCGGGCAGCGCAACCGGCGCGTGCCGCACCGGCAGGCTGGCAGCGGGCGGGGCGGGGCCGCTAGAGTGGCGCGCCTTCGATACCTGACCGGAAACCCCATCGATGTCCCTGCCCGGAGAGGCCTTCCTCGCCGTCTGGAACGACGTGCCGCCGGACCTCGAGGACGAGTTCAATGTTTGGTACATGCGCGAGCACATGCCCGAGCGCGTGGGCGTGCCCGGCTTCCTCGGCGGGCGGCGCTATATCGCCTGGGAGCGGAGCTTCCATCGCTATTTCGCGCTCTACCCGACGCGGACGCTCGCGGTGCTGAACGGGCCGGACTACCTCGCGCGGCTCAACGCGCCGAGCCCGTGGACCCAGAAGATGTTCCCGAAGCTCCTCAATTATATCCGCGGCGCCTGCCGCATCGTCGCCAGCCGCAGCGAGGGCGTCGGCGGCTTCATCGCCACCATCCGGCTCTCGCTCTCCGAGCCGGAGCGCGGGCTCGAGAAGCAGGCGAGCACGGCGGCGGCGGCGGAGATCCACGGGCTCGACGGGGTGATGGGGGTGCATATCGGCGTCGTCGATCCCGAGGTCACCGGCGTGCAGAGCATGGAACGGCAATTGCGCGCGGGCGAAGGAAGCTTCGACGCCGTGGTGCTGATCGAGACGACCAGCCGGCACGGGGCCGAAGAGGCGATGCCGACGATCGAGGAGACGCTGACGGCGCTGCCGAACATGGCCCCCAACCGCACCAGCGGGATCTATGGGCTCGCGCACCTCTTCGAGCCGCGCGGAGTCTGAGCCAAGGGACAGCCACGATGCAGGGCGGCGCCGGTCTCCCCAAGTCGATCGCGACGGTCTGCCTCAGCGGGACGCTGCCCGAGAAGCTGGAGGCGGCGGCGGCGATCGGCTTCGATGGGGTCGAGATTTTCGAGAGCGACCTGCTCGCGTTCAGCGGCTCGCCGGCGGAGGTGCGGCGCATCGCCGACGGGCTCGGACTTGCGATCCCGCTCTTCCAACCCTTCCGCGACTTCGAGGCGATGCCGGACGAGCAGCGCGCGCGCAACCTCGGCCGCGCCGAGCGGAAGTTCGACGTGATGGAGGGGCTCGGCACCGACCTCGTCCTGGTCTGCAGCAACACGCAGCCCGCCGCTCTCGGCGATGCGGCCCGCGCGGCCGGCGATCTCGGCGAGATGGCGGAGCGCGCGGCCCGGCGGGGCCTGCGCGTCGGCTACGAGGCACTGGCCTGGGGGCGGCATGTGAGGCGCTGGGGGCAGGCCTGGGACATCGTGCAGCGGGCCAGCCACCCTGCGCTCGGCCTGATCGTCGACAGCTTCCATACGCTCGCTCTGGAGGACGATCCGGCCGGGATCGCCGCGGTGCCGGCGGAGAAGCTCTTTTTCGTGCAGCTCGCCGATGCGCCGAAGCTCAGCCTCGATGCGCTGTCCTGGAGCCGGCATTACCGCAACTTCCCCGGCCAGGGCCAGCTTCCGGTGGCGGGCTTTCTCGGCGCCGTGCTTGCCTCCGGCTATCGCGGCCCGCTCTCGCTCGAAGTGTTCAACGACGAGTTCCGCGCCGCGCCGGCGCGGCAGACCGCGCGCGACGGCTTGCGCTCGCTGCTCCTGCTCGAGGCCGAGGCGGGCGCGGCCCGCCTCCCCTCCCCGCCCGTGCTCGACGGCGTCGCGTTCCTCGAATTCGCGGTGGACGAGGACTCCGGCTGCGCGCTCGGCGAGTTCCTGCGCACGCTCGGCTTCCGCTATGCCGGGCGCCATCGCACCAAGTCGGTGGACCTGTTCCGCCAGGGCCGAGTCAACCTCGCCCTCAACGGCGAACAGGACAGCGCCGCGGCCGAGCATTTCCAGATGCACGGACCTTCGGTGTGCGCCATGGGATTGCGCGTGGACGATGTGGGCCGCACGCTGGCGCGGGCGGAGGTGCTGCTCTCTCCTGCCTGGCACGAGAAGCGGGCCGAAGGCGAGCACGAGATGCCGGCGGTGCGCGCGCCCGACGGGACGCTCATTCACGTGGTTGGGCCCGAGCAAGCGGGACGCAGCATCTACGACGATTTCCGCCTGTTCCCCGAGGCCGCGGCGCAGACCATGCTGAACGAAGTGGATCATGTGGCGCAGGCCGTGACGTTCGGGCGGATGGACAGTTTCGTGCTGTTCTACCGCGCGGTTTTCGGTTTGCGCGCGGAGCCGCTTTGGGAGCTGCCCGACCCCTACGGGCTGATCCTCAGCCGTACCATGGTCAGCCCCGAGGGCCGCCTGCGCCTGCCGCTGAACGCCTCGGAGAGCCGGCGAACCGCGACCGGCCGTTTTCTTTCCACCTACGCCGGCGCCGGCGTGCAGCACATCGCGTTCGCCACGGGCGACATCGTGCGCGCGATCGAGCGCATGGCGGCGCTGGGCGCGCGCATGCTCGCCATTCCGGACAATTATTACGACGACATCGCGGCGCGGTGGGGACTCGACGAGGCGTTTCTCGCGGAGCTGCGGCGCCTCGACCTGCTCTACGACCGCGACGAGCATGGCGAGTTCCTGCACGCCTACACCGATCTTTTTGCCGAGCGGTTCTTTTTCGAGGTGGTCGAGCGGCGCGGCGGATATCAGCACTATGGCGCGCCCAACGCCGCGGTGCGGATGGCGGCGCAGGCGGAGCGGCACGAGGCGCTGCATCTCGCGGGCGCGCTGATGTGACCGCCGCGTAAGCCGAAGAAGGGATGGGGTCGGGCACCCAACGCGCGTGCGCGTTGGGACCCGTCCAGGGGGCGAAGCCCCCTGGCCTCAGGCGGAGAGGGCCTTGGGCTCGGTGCGGGCGCGCTTGACGAGGAGCTTGTTGAGCGCGTGGAGGTAGGCGCGGGCGGAGGCGACGATGGTGTCGGTGTCCGCGCCCTGGCCGTCCACGAGCTTTCCGTTCTCCTCGAGCCGGACGGTGACGCGGGCCTGGGCATCCGTGCCTTCGGTGACGGCGCCGACCGAATAGAGGCGGAGGACCGAGGAGTGGGGGAAGAGGGCGTGGATGGCGCGGAAGGTCGCGTCCACGGGGCCGTCGCCCAATTCGGTGGCGCTCAGGATCTCGCCGTCCACCTCGACTTCGAGCGTCGCGGTGGGCTTGGCCTTCGAGCCCGCATGCACGTCGAGCGAGACGAAGCGGATGCGGTCGCGGTCGCGCATCACCTCGTCGTCGACGAGGGCCACGATGTCGTCGTCGTAGACGACCTTCTTGCGGTCGGCGAGCTCCTTGAAGCGGCGGAAGGCGTCGTTGAGCTGGTTGTCGCCGATCTCGTCGTAGCCGAGCGCCTTGAGCTTGTCGCGGAAGGCGGCGCGGCCGGAATGCTTGCCCATGACCAGGCTCGAGCGTGTCCAGCCGACGCTTTCGGGGGTCATGATCTCGTAGGTGCCGGCGTGCTTCAGCACGCCATCCTGGTGGATGCCGGCTTCATGGGCGAAGGCGTTGCGGCCAACGATCGCCTTGTTGGGCTGCACGTCGAAGCCGGTGATGGTGGAGAGGAGCTTCGAGGTGCGGAGGATGTTCTCGGTGGCGATGGCGTTCTCGGCGGGGATTGCGTCGCGGCGGGTGCGGAGCGCCATGACGATCTCCTCGAGTGCTGCGTTGCCGGCGCGCTCGCCGATGCCGTTGATCGTGCATTCGACCTGGCGGACGCCGGCGCGGATGGCGGCGATGGTGTTGGCGACGGCGAGGCCGAGATCGTTGTGATTGTGGGTGGAGAGGATGATCCGATCGGTGCCGGGCACGCGCTCGCGCAGCATGGTGAAGATGCGGGTGAGGTCCTCGGGCAGCGCGTAGCCGACGGTGTCGGGGATGTTGATGGTGGTGGCGCCGGCCGCGATCGCGGCCTCGACGCAGCGGCAGAGGAAGTCGGGATCGGTGCGGCTGCCGTCCTCGGCGGACCATTCGACATCGTCGGTGAAGCGGCGGGCGAGCGTGACGGAGCTGGCGACCGCCTCGAGCACCGCATCGGGCTCCATTCGGAGCTTGTATTTCATGTGAAGCGGGCTGGTGCTGAGGAAGCTGTGGATGCGCGGGCGGGCGGCGGGGCGGACCGCCTCGGCGGCGCGGAGGATGTCCTCGCGGCCGGAGCGGGCGAGGCCGGCGATGACGGGGCTGTCGGCGGAGTGGAACTTCTTGGCGACGGCTTGGACCGCTTCGAAATCGCCGGGCGAGGCGATCGGGAAGCCGGCTTCGATCACGTCCACGCCGAGCTCGACGAGGGCCTCGGCGAGGCGGAGCTTCTCGGAGAGGTTCATCGAGAAGCCGGGCGACTGCTCGCCGTCGCGCAGCGTGGTGTCGAAGATGATGATGCGGTCCTCGGCGACCTCGCCGAAGCTCGGATGTTGGATGACGGCCATGACGGGCACTCCCCAGGTTCGGTGCGACGGCGACTTCAGCCCCTGAACGGTGCCCGGGCCTGACGGCCCGCGGCGTTACGCCCAGGGGGGAATAAGTCGCGCGCTAAGGCGGAGGAGGAGGCCGAGGGCGGCGAGACGCAGAGCCCCGCGTGCGCAGCGGCACGGGATGCGGGCCAGACACAGGGCGCCTCGGACCATGGGCGGACCTTACCCGTTCGCGGGCGGACGCGCAAGGCGGGCGCGCAAGGCGGGCGCGGTATCGCGTGCAGGCTGGACTTTGCGCGCGCCCGTCCCTTATCTCGACGGACCCGCGCGGAGAGACGGCCCGCCGCTTTTCCGCCGAACTTTGCAGCGATTGCCCTTGCCCTTGCCAACTTACGCCGAGCCCGCCGTGCCAACCCAGCGCCGCCTGTTGCTGCCTGCCCTCCTGCTCGCTTCGGCCATGTCCGGGCTCGTCGCCTGCAGCGGCAGCTACTCCCCCAACAACTACGCCGCCGCCGCCGCCCAGCAGGCAAACGCGGTGACGCGCGGGGTGATCATCGGGGAGCGGCCGGTCACGATCACCCCGAGCGGCACGGTGGGCGCCGTCGCCGGCGGGGCGGCCGGCGGCGTGGCCGGATCGCAGGCGCCCGGCGGGGTGGTCGGTTCGGCGTTCGGCGCGATCGGCGGA
>DATJTV010000190.1:0-21332 GCA_035503055.1 Acetobacteraceae bacterium | reverse complement strand
GATTCGCCGACGAGGCCCAATGTTTCGCCGCGGCGGATGCGGAGGCTCACCCCGTCCACCGCGCGGACGAAGGCGCTGGGGCGGGCGAAGACGCCGGAGCGGATTGCGTAATGGGCGCTGAGGCCGTCGATCTCGAGGAGGGTTTCGTCGGTCACGATTGCGCGGCCCAGCAGCGCACCATGCCGCCGTCGGGGCGGGGGACGAGCGGCGGCATTTCGTTTTCGCATCGGTCGAGGTGGAGGCGGGTGCGTTCGGCGCAGCGCGCGGCGAAGCGGCAGCCCGTTTGGGTGGCGAGTGCGACGGAGCCGGGGATTTCCGCGAGCCGCTCGCGATTTTCTCCGGGGCGGGGGATCGCGGCGAGGAGGCCCTGCGTGTAGGGGTGCATCGGGCGGGCGAAGAGCGACGCGACGGGCGCGGTTTCGACGGCGTGGCCGGCGTACATGACGGTGACGCGGTCCGCGAGCTGGGCCACGACGCCGAGATCGTGCGTGACCAGCATCAGTGCGGTGCCGAGCGTGCGGCAGCGTTCGCGCAGGAGGGCCAGGACCTGGGCCTGGACGGTGACGTCGAGCGCGGTCGTGGGTTCGTCGGCGATCAGCAATTGCGGCTCGAGGGCGAGCGCGATGGCGATCATCACGCGCTGCGCCTGGCCGCCCGAGATCTCGTGAGGATAGGCCCGCGCGCCGCTTTCGGGCGCGGGGATGCCGACGGCGCGCAGGAGTGCGACGGCACGGGCCCACGCCTCGGCGCGGCCGAGGGCGCGGCGGCGGATGAACTGCTCGGCTATCTGGCTGCCGATGCGCATCACGGGATTGAGGCTGCCGCGCGGCTGCTGGAAGATCATGGCGATCCGCTCGCCGCGGATCGCGGCCATGCGTGCGGGCGGGAGGGCGAGCAGGTCGGTTTCGCCGAAGCGGATGGCGCCGCCGGTGACGCGGCCCGGCCGATCGACGAGGCCGAGCACGGAGAGGGCGGTGACGGTCTTGCCGCAGCCGGATTCGCCGACGAGGCCGAGGATTTCGCCGCTTCCGATGGTGAGGTCGAGGCCATCGACCGCGCGGACCGGTCCGGCGTTAGTCGGGAACTCGGTGCGCAGCGCCTCGATGCGCAGCAGCGGTTCAGCGGCTCCGCGGGTCGAGCACGTCACGGAGCGCGTTGCCGAGCAGGTTGAGCGAGAGGATTGCAACGAAGATGGCCATGCCGGGCGCGGCGACGGTCCACCAGGCGGTGAACATGAGGGTGCGGGCATTGACCAGCATCGCACCCCATTCGGCCGCCGGCGGCTGCGCGCCGAGACCGAGAAAGGAAAGAGCGGCGGCGGCGAGAACGGCGAGCGGCGTTGCGAAGGTTCCGTAGACGATGAGCGGCGAGACCACGTTGGGCAGGATGGTGCCGAGGCGGATGCGCCAAACGCCGGCGCCGGCCGCGCGCATCGCCTCGACATATTCGAGCGAGCGGACCGAGAGCACTTCGGCGCGGACGAGGCGCGCGTAGCCGGGGATTCCGGCGATGCCGACGGCGACCATGGCGGTCCAGAGGCTCGGGCCGAGGATCGCGATCACGGCGAGGACGAGGAGGATGTACGGGAAGGCGAGGAGCACGTCGATCAGGCGCATGATCAGCATGTCGAGCCAGGCGGGGCCGGAGCCGGCGAGCAGGCCGAGTGTCACGCCGATGCTCGCGGCGATCGAGGCGGCGATCGCGCAGATGAGCAGGAAGAGGCGGGTGCCGTAGACGATGCGGCTGAAGATGTCGCGGCCGAGCGCGTCGGTGCCGAAGAGGTGCGCGAGGCTCGGCGGCTGGAGCCGCACGATCGGATCGACGCGGTACGGGTCGTAGGGGACGATCCAGGGGGCGAAGGCGGCGGCGAAGATGATCAGCAGGAGCACGCCGCCGCCGATCCATGCCGTGCGATTGTGCAGGAGCGCGTGCAGCGTTGCACGGCGGCTGCCCGCGGCCGCGGCCGGGAGAGCGAGCAGGGAGGGCTCGGCGGTGGTGAAGCTCATGACTTGTCGACGACGATGCGCGGATCGATCCAGGTGTAGAGGATGTCCACGACGAGATTGATGAGGACGTACGTCGTGGCGCTGATCAGGATGACGCCCTGGGTGATGGTGAAGTCGCGCCACTGGATGGCCTCGACGGCGAGCTCGCCGATGCCGTGCCAGCTGAAGATCACCTCGATGATGAAGGCGCCGCCGAAGAGGCTGCCGATCTGCAGGCCGGCGAGGGTGACGATGGAAAGGAGCGCGTTGGGCAGCGCGTGGCGGAGCACGACGACCGATTCGGGCATGCCCTTGGCGCGCGCGGCGCGGATGTAGTCGCGGCCGAGGGCTTCCACCATGCTCGAGCGCGCGACGCGGGCGAGCGGTGCCGCCTCGATCAGGCCGAGCGTGAGCGCGGGAAGAATGAGGCCCTGCCAGCCGTTCTCGATCACGGGCAGCCAACGCAGCCAGACCGAGACGACCATGATCAGGACGAGCCCGAAGAAGAAGGCGGGCATGGAGATGCCGAAGAGGCTCACGGTCATGCTCGTGATGTCGAGCCAGGTGTCCTTGAAATAGGCGGCGACGACGCCGCTCACCACGCCGACCGTCAGCGCCACGAGGAAGGCGGCGAAGGTGAGCTCCAGCGTGTTGCGGTAGCGGTAGCCGATTTCCTTGATCACCGGCTGGCGGGTGCGGATCGACTGGCCGAGATTGCCGGTGAGCACGCCTTCGGTGTACGAGAGGAATTGCATGTACCAGGGCCGGTCGAGCCCGTATTTGTGGCGCATGATCGCGATCGCCTTGCTCGCGTCCTGCTCCGAGAGCTGGCCCTGATACATGGTGACGACGGCATCGCTCGGGATGGCCGCCTTGATGAGGAAGGTGGTGAAGAGGATGCCGATCACCACCGGCACGGTGAGCAGCAGGCGCCGCAGGATATAGGTGCTCATGCGGCCGGGCCGCGCGGGCTACGTCTTCGCAAGATGGACGTCGCCCGGGATCAGGCCGCCTTCGAAATCCAGATCGTAGCCGAGGACGTTCTTCTGGGTTGCGATCACCGTCCAGTTGGTCAGGATCGGGACGATCGTCATGGCCTGGAGCAGGACCTGCTGGGCCTCGCCGAGGCAGACATTGCGCTGGGTGGGCTCCATCAGCGTGTTGCAGCGATCGAGCACGGAATCGACCTTGGGATCGGGGAGCGTCGAATTGCGATGCCCGGGCGAGCGGAAGAGCTGGGTGAGCACCGCGCCGTCCGGCCAGGTCCAGCGGTCGAGGTCCATGTCCCAGTCGTCCCGGAGGAGGCTCGGGTAGAAGACGCCCCAGTCCGACGTCTGGAGGGTGGCGTCGACGCCGAGATCCTTGAGGTTGCTCTGGATGACGGCGAGTGCGCGGTCGATCGCGGTGAAGCCCGCATAGCTCTTGATGAGGAAGCGCGCCTTCTGCCCGTTCTTCTCGAGCAGGCCGCCCGGGCCGGGTTTCCATCCGGCGTCGGCGAGCAGCGCCTTGGCCTTGGCGGGATCGTACGGCATGCCGTATTTGGCGACGACGCCCGCATCGTAGCCGGGGATGCCGACCGCCAGTGGCCCGAGCGCGGGGGCGGCATAGCCGCTCCAGGAGGCCTGCACGATCGCCTCGCGATTGATCGCGTAGCTCATCGCCTGGCGGAAGCGGAAATCCTGAAAGGTCGGGCGGCGCTCGTTGAATTCGAGAAAGAGGAGGTTCGTCACGTTCTTGTTGATGATGACCTTGTAGCCCGGGTCGTGGACGAAGCGGGGAATGATGTCCGCGGTCAGGTTGGAGGCGGTGAGCTCGCCGGTCTCGAGCGCCTCCGCCGCGACGCCATCCTCCTCGATCACGCGCAGCACGATGCGGGCGGCGTAGGGCGCGCCCTTGTTCTCGGCATCGCTCCGCCATTGCGGGTGATAGTCGGGGTTGCGCTCGAGATCGATCTCCGCGCCGGGGTTCCAGGAGACGAAGCGATAGGGGCCGGTGCCGACCGGATGGCGGCCGTAAGTCTTGCCGTATTTGGCGACGGCGGTGGGCGAATTGAAATAGAGCTGCGCGAGGCTGAGATTGGTGAAGAAGGGCGCGAAGGGCTTCGCGAAGGTGAAGCGCACGGTCAAGGGATCGGGCACGTCGAGCGCGTGGAGCGGGCCGATGAGCGGCAGCAGCGGCGAGGCGTTCTGCGGGTCTTGGATCGCGGTGAAATGGAATTTCACGGCGTCGGCGTTGAAGTCGGTTCCGTCGTGGAACTTGACGCCGGGGCGCAGCTTGAAGGTGATCTCTTTCTGGTCGTCGCTGACGGACCAGGATTGCGCGAGCCAGGGCTGCGGCAGCCCCTTCCGATCGAGATAGACGAGGCCTTCGAGAATCTGATCGCCGAGCACTTCCGCGACGGTGAGCGAGATGCTCTGCACGTTGTAGAGCGTTTCGGGATCTTCGCCGAGGCGGAAGGTGAGTGTCGGGCCCGCGTCCGCGGCGCGCGCCGGCGCCTCCACCAATCCGAGTGCCAGGGAAGGGGCCAACGAAATCAGTGTGCGCCTGAGCATGTGCCCACCTTCTCTGCACTTGCCTCGGCGTGCAAGCCATCCGCGACGGCGCAGGGCCGAACGAGTTTCGTTAACGCTTGCACTTCTTTTGTGTCAAGCGTGGCGCTCTCGCCAAGACCAGATGGATTTAGGTTGATGCCGCCTGGCGGGGCGGGCGCGCGGGGAATTCGGCGCGGGGCAGGCGGAGCACGAAGCGGGCGCCGATCACCCTGCCCGCTTCGTTGCGCCGGTTCTCGGCGGCGATGCGCCCGTTCAGCATCTCGACGATCTGGCGGCTGATCGAGAGCCCGAGACCGGAATGGCGGCCGAACTCCTCGCCCTCGGGCCGCTCGGAATAGAAGCGATCGAAAATATGCTCGAGATTGGCTTCGGGAATCCCCGGGCCTTCGTCTTCGACGGCGACCTCGACGGTGTTGCCGGTGAGCCGCCCGCGGAGAACGATCCTGCCCTTGCGCGGGCTGAAGGAGGCGGCATTGCCGATCAGGTTGCGGAGCACCTGGACGAGACGGTCCTCGACCCCCTCGACGACGAGCCCGCTCGGAGGCGCCTCGACGACGATTCGCGGATCCCCCTCGTGCCGGGTCGCCTCGTGGAGCTCGGCCAGGGCGGCGAGGATCGGCGCCACATCCACCGGCCCGGTCGAGATGCGCGACATCTCGGCGTCCAGCCGCGAGGCTTCGGAGATGTCGCTGATCAGACGGTCGAGCCGCTGGAGGTCGGCGGCCATGATGGTGAAGAGCCGGCGCTGCTGGTCGCGATCGGAGATGCGGGGGATCGTCTCGATGGCGCTCTGGATCGAGGAGAGCGGGTTCTTGATCTCGTGCGCGACGTCGGCGGCGAAATGCTCGATCGCATCGAGCCGCGCCCAGAGTGCGGCGGCCGAATCGGCGAGCGCCTCGGCGAGCACGCCGATCTCGTCGCGCCGGGCGCGCAAGGAGCGCGGCACCGCGCCGGTGCGGCCGCGGCCCTCGCGCATCCGCTCGGCGGCCAGCGCCAGGCGCAGGATCGGGCGGGCGAGCGTGCGCGAGAGATAGACCGACATGATGACCGTGAGCGCCAGGGCCAAGGAGAAGAATTCGAGGATGGAAAGGCGCACGGCGAAGAGCGAGTCCACCACCTCCTCGGCCTCGCGGGTGAGCAGCACGATCCCGATCAGCTGCGGGCCGCTGCGCACCGGCTCCGCCACCGTCACCAGGAGACGGTTGTCCGCCGTCCGGCGGACGTAGGGCGGGAGCTCGTCCTTGCCGGCCTCGGAGATCAGCGTCGCGGCGGCCTTGAAGTCGGGCGCCCAGTCGAGCCCGCCGGCGCCGGCGCCGGCCTGGACCGTGGGCGTGGTGGCGGAATGGGGCAGGAGCGCCTGGAGATTGTCGTAGAGCCAGCCGACCACCTGGAGAAGCGGGCCGCGGACGACGGGCGGCGGCAGCGGGGTGGTGACGATCGCCCCGCCCGGGCCCTCCTGCACGCGGCTGTCGGTGATGAGCTGCCCGTCCGGGGCGTAGAGGCGGGCGTCGAGATTGGGGGTCGGCGCGGCGAGCTGGTGGAGGAGCGGGCGGGCGAGATCGGCTTGCAGCGCGGGCTGGCCGGGCGTGGTGTCCTTGATCGCGCTCTGCTCGAGTGCGGCGGCGAAGACGCGCGCCTGCTGGCGGAGCGCCTGGACCTCCGCGTCGATGAGGCCGCTCTGGTACTGGTCGAGATAGAGGAGTGCCGCGACCAGCAGGACGAGCGGCACCATGTTGACGAGCAGGATGCGAAGAAGGAGCGGCGAGACGGCGCGGCGGCGGGGCGGCGCGAAGGCGCCCGCGCGCGCGCCGCTTTGCGGCATCGCTTGCGCCGCCGGGTCCTCCCGGTCCGGCTTATTCCTCCTTGTAGCGATAGCCGATGCCGTAGAGGGTCTCGATCTGGTTGAACTCGTTGTCGGTGGCGCGGAACTTCTTGCGGATGCGCTTGACGTGGCTGTCGATCGTCCGGTCGTCCACATAGATGTTCTCGCCGTAGGCGGCATCGATCAGCTGATCGCGGGACTTGACCAGGCCCGGCCGCGCCGCCAGCGCCTTCACCAGCAGGAACTCGGTCACCGTGAGCTGGATGTCCTGCCCGCGCCAGAGGCACTGGTGCTTGTTCTCGTCGAGCGCGAGCTCGCCGCGGACCATGACGCCCGTGGGCGCGGCGCCGGAGCCCTCCGCGCGGCCGGCCTCGTTGCGCCGGAGCAGCGCGCGGATGCGCTCGATCAGGAGGCGCTGGCTGAAGGGCTTGCGGATATAATCGTCCGCGCCGAGGCGGAGCCCCATCAGCTCGTCCACCTCCTCGTCCTTGCTGGTGAGGAAGATGACCGGCAGGCTGGTGCGCGAGCGGAGCCGCTGGAGCAGCTCCATCCCGTCCATCCGCGGCATCTTGATATCGAGCACCGCGAGATCGACGGGGCGGGCGGAGATGCCCTGCAGCGCGCTTTCGCCGTCGGTATAGGTGCGGACCTGGAATCCCTCCTGCTCCAGCGTCATCGCGACGCTGGTCAGGATATTGCGGTCGTCATCGACCAGGGCGATTGTCTGTTTCATAGGACCGTCCCGATGGGCCTCCCAATGGGGGCGACTTCAGCCTGCTCCACCGTGAGCGGGATGCGGCCCTATTGTGGCGCAAGCGCGCCGGGAGGGAAACCGAACCATGGCAGAGGCGTCCTCCCGGGCAGCCCGGTTGCTGGTGCGGCGGGCGCGGGCGGGGGTTCTGGCGACCGCCGGCCCGGGCGGGGCGCCCTTCGCGAGCCTGGTGACGCCGGCGGCCGCCCCCGACCTCTCGGCCCTTCTCTGGCTCTCGCGGCTCGCCCGGCACACGCGGAACCTGCTGGCCGACCCGCGCTGCTCGCTCCTGCTCGCCGGGCCGGCGGAGGGGCCGAACCCGCAGACGGCGCCCCGGGTGACGCTGATCGGGAGCGCGGCGCCGGTTGGCGACGGGGCGGCGCTCAAGGCGCGGTGGCTGGGGCTCCACCCGTACGCCCTGCCCTATGCCGGGCTTGCGGACTTCTCGCTCTGGCGGGTGACCATCGACGAGGCGCACTTCGTGGCCGGTTTCGCCGCGACCGCGCGGCTCACCGGCGCCGAGATCGCACCCGATCCGCGGTCGGTTGCGGCGGTCGCCGAAGCCGAGCCCGCGATCCTCGCCGATTGCAACGAACCGACGACGGACGCGCTCGCCCGGGCGGGCGGCGGAGCGGGCACGGGATGGAGGCTGGTCGCCGTCGATGTGGACGGGTGCGACCTCGCCCGGAGCGAAACCGTGCTCCGGATCGATTTCACGAGCCCGGCCGACGGCCCGGAGGGAGTCCGGGCCGAGCTTCTCCGGCTGGCGCGGGAAGGTTAGGAAGCGCGGGAAGGCGCGGTGCTGCCGTTGCCTTCCTCGGGCGCGCCGTTGGCCATCGCCGCGACGTCGAAGAGGCAGTCAAAGAACTCGTCGTTGATCTTGCGGATGGCCGCGACCGTATGCTCGAAGCGCTGGTGCGCCGCCGACCATTGCGCGCCGACATCCGCCCCGCCGGCGATCACCTCGGTGAACGCTTTCGGATCGGCGACGTTCTCCGCCATCAATTGCTGGCCGAGCTCGAGCTCGTGCTGCCAGACCGAAAGCATGCCGCGCATCAGGCGTGCATTCGCGGCACTGAGCGCCTTCCAACGCTGTTCGGAGCCCACTGCGAGAGCCGGCCACTGCCCGGCGAAAAACGATGATTGCGTGTCCATTCCGCTCCCTCCACTCATCGTGGTTAACGCTCACTTAACCAACACTAGGCGTCGCGCAATCGGGCGGCATTGATTTATGTCACCCGCGAGGCGGCAAAAATGAAATAGAGTGGCCGACGCGCGCGCGGGCGCGAGGATCAGACTTCGTGCACATAGCGCCCCGGTGCGGGCTCGCCCGCGGGAAAGCCCGCCGGCTCGTTCCCGAGCGCGGGCGGGGCGGCCGGTTCGCCGGAACGCTCGGCGAGCCAGGCAACCCAGGCGGGCCACCAGGAGCCTTCGCGCTGCTCGGCGAGGTCGCACCATTCGTCGGGGCCGACATAGCGCTCGCCCGGCTCGCGGCGGCGGATGCGGAAATGGCGGCGCGGATGACCGGGCTCGCTGACAACGCCGGCATTGTGCCCGCCATTGGTGAGCACGAAGGTGATGTCCCCCTCGCTCAGCAGATGCAGCTTGTGCACCGAGCGCCAGGGGGCGACGTGGTCGGTCTCGGTGCCGACGACGAAGAAGGGGGCGCGGATGTCGGCGATGGCGACCGGGCGGCCTGCGACGGGAAACCTTCCCTCCGCGAGATCGTTGTCGAGGAAGAAGCGGCGCAGATACTCGGCGTGCATGCGGTAGGGCATGCGCGTCGCGTCCGCGTTCCAGGCCATGAGATCGTTCGGGTGCTCGCGCTCGCCCAGGAAGTAGCCCTTGATGATGCGCGACCAGACGAGATCGTTGGCGCGGAGCATCTGGAAGGCGCCGGCCATCTGGCGACTGTCGAGCGTGCCCTGCTGCCACATCAGATCCTCGAGGAAGGCGAGCTGGTCCTCGGTGACGAAGAGCTGGAGCTCGCCGGCCTCCTCGAAATCGGTCTGGGCGCAGAAGAGGGTGACGCTTTGCAGCCGCGCGTCGCCGTCGTGCGCCATCGCCGCAGCGGCGACGGCAAGGAGGGTGCCGCCGAGGCAATAGCCGGTGGCGTGGACGCGCGGGGCGCCGGTGATCGCGGTGACGGCGTCGAGCGCGGCCATGACGCCGAGGCGGCGGTAATCGTCGAAGCTCACGTCGCGGTCTTCGGCGGTGGGGTTGTGCCAGGAGATGCAGAAGACCGTGTAGCCCTGATCGACGAGGTAGGAGATGAGCGAGTCATGGGCCGAGAGGTCGAGGATGTAATATTTCATGATCCAGGCCGGGACGATGAGCACCGGCTCGGGGCGGACGAGCTTCGTGCGCGGGGCGTACTGGATGAGCTCCATCAGCGCGTTGCGGAGCACGACGCGGCCCTGCGTCGCGGCGACGTCCTTGCCCACCGTGAGCGGCAGGAGGGTGCGGCCCGAGAGCGCCTCGCTCGTATCGGCGATTGCGTTGCTGAGGCCCTGGAGGAAGTTCCTGCCCCCGGTGCGGAGAGTGGCCTCGATCACCTCGGGATTGAGCCAGGGGACGTTGGAGGGCGAGGCCATGTCCAGCGCCTGGCGGGTCATGAAGGAGACGATGCGCTCGGCGGGGGCGCCGACGCCCGCGGTGCCGGCGACCGCGTCGCCCCACCAGCGCTCGATGCGGAGGAAGGATTGGGCGAGCGAGTGGAACGGCTCCTGCTGCCAGCCGGGATGGGTGAAGCGATGATCGGCCGGGCCGGGCACGATTTCGGTCGCCTTGTCGCCGGCGAGGAGCTCCCGCCATTCGCGCCAGGCGCGGTGGGCGAGCTCGGTGCGGCGGGCGGGCTCGTTCGCGAAATGGAGCGCCCAGCCGAGAACGGAGCCGCCGAGCGCGAGCGGGGAAAGCCCGCCGGTGAGCCGCGCCTGAGCGGCATGCAGCAGCCGGTCGAAATTCTGCTCGGGCGGCGGCTCGGCCACATGGTTCGCGGCAGCGGCCGGGCTCGCGACGCGGTTTCCGGAGACGTATGTCATTCCCGTTCTCCTGGGTCCGGCCCCGGGGCCGACGCGCGCACGCGTTGGACCAAATGATATGCACCGCCGCGCCTCTGCGTGCGATGTCGCGATGATGACATCGCAGGCCAAGCCGGGGCCTTGATCTCGGTCAATTTCTTCCCGCTTGCGCCGGGGCAGCATGCGCCCTGTTGCCGCGAAGGCCGCGCATGGCCGAGCTGCGGCGGAAGGAATGAAAGGGGAGTGTCATGAACCTCCAGAAGATCACCGGCCTCTTCAGCCTGACCGGCGAGGATGCGACCGCTGCGCGCAAGGTGAGCGCCACTTCGTTCGACTGGCTGCGGATCGCCTTCGGGCTGGTCCTTCTCTACGATTCGTGGACCTCGCTCTCGCTCGCCGACAAGACCGAGGTGGGCCATGTCATGGGTCTGCCGATGTCGTCGGGCATCCTTCACCTCACCGTCATCCTGCTCACCTTCGTCAAGATCGCGCTCGCCGCGTCGCTGCTGACCGGGCGGGGCGTGAAGGTGATGGGATGGGTGGGCGTCGCCTACAGCCTCGCCGTTTGGGTCCTCGTCCAGCATGGCGGGGATTTCGGCGCCGACGGCACCGACCCGGGCGCGGGCGCGGCCTATTTCGTGGCCTTCCTCTTCGTGCTGGCGGGGGAGCGGGCGAAGGAGGTCGATATCACGCGGAACGAGATGTTCAGCCTCGCGCGCGTCGCCTTCGGGATCCTCTGGGCCTATGACGCGCTCTACAAGTTCCAGCCCTACTTCCTGACCCACTACATGGACTTCCTGACAGGGGCGAAGGCCGACGTGAGCGGCTGGCGCGCCGGCTACGACCAGATCTGGATCGCGCTCAGCCTGGCGATCGGCCCCGCGGTGATGGCCTGGCTGGTGGCGATCTTCGAGGCGGTGACCGCCTTCGGGCTGCTGGCGGGGCACCGGGCGCTCCGGGCGCTGGCGCCGGTCGGGTTCGTGCTCGCCTTCCTGATCTGGAGCGTGCCCGAGGAGTTCGGCGGGCCCTACCATCAGGGCGTGAGCGACGGGCCGCTGCACATGTTCGGCACGGCGATCATCTACATGCTCTCCCTGGGCTACGTGATGGTGGTCTACAGCCCGCTCGACCTGCTGCCGGCGGCGCTGCGGCACCCGGAGCGGCGGAGCGGGCATGGCGGGACGCCGAGCGCGGCCGCGTCCTGAGGCTCGGCCCCTTCAGAGGAGACCACCCATGAACGCGCCCCCCTTGAACGCAGCTGACGTGATGACCGCCAACCCCGTGACCGTGCGGCCCGAGGCCGCGCTCGGCGAGGCCGTCGCCCTTCTCGTCGAGAAGCGGATCAGCGGGCTGCCGGTGCTCGATGCGGATGGCAAGCTGGTCGGGATCCTGACGGAGAGCGACCTGCTCCGCCGCGGGGAGACCGGGACCGAGCGCGAGCCGCGTTGGCTCGAAATGCTGTTCGCGCAGCCGCGGCTCGCCGCCGAGTACGTGCATGCTCATTCCCGGAGCGTGGCCGACGTGATGACCCGCGACGTGCTCTCGGTGACGGCGGACGCCCCGCTTGAGGTGGTCGTCGGGCTGATGGAGAAGCGGGGCGTCCGGCGGCTGCCGGTGCTCGACCGGGCGGGCGGGAGGCTGGTGGGGATCATCAGCCGCGCCGACCTCATGCGCGCGCTGCGGCGGGTGCTGGCCGAGAGGTCGGGGGTGGCGGCGGACGATGCTGCCATTCGCGAGCGCATCCTGGCCGAGATCGCGGCCCAGCCCTGGGCGCCTTCGATGCGCAATATCCGGGTCGCCGTGACGGGCGGGAAGGCGACGCTCTCCGGCGTCATCCTCCACGACGAGCAGCGGCGGGCGCTCAACGTGCTGGTGGCCGGGGTGCCGGGGGTGACGTCGGTGGACGACCAGCTCGCCTGGTTCGAGCCGGTCACCGGCGGGATCATCCCTGGCTAGCTTTGGCCGGGATAGCGCCGGCCAGGGTCGCGCCGGCGAGGCTTGCGCGACGCGGAGCGGTTTCGCCATGGTCGGCTCCCATGGACGGCGCACATTGCGAGACCCTCGCACTCCCGGGGGGTGTTGCCCGGGTGCTGTGGCGGCGGAGCAACCGCGCCCGGCGGATCAGCCTGCGCATCGAGCCGAAGGGGGGCGTGGTGGTCGTCACCCTGCCGCCGCGGGCCGGGCGGCGGGCGGGGCTGGCGCTGCTCACCGCCCATGCCGGCTGGGTCTCGGCCAACCTCGCCGCCCTGCCCGGGGCGGTGGAATTCGCGCCGGGGGCGATGGTGCCGCTCTCGGGTGTCGAGCAGGCGATCCGGCACGTGCCGGGAGGTCGGCGCGGCGTGTGGCTGGAGGGGGGCGAGATCAGGGTCTCCGGCGATGTCGCGTTCCTGCCGCGGCGCGTGCGCGACTTCCTGCGCGCGGAGGCGAAGCGCGGGCTTTCGGAGCTGGCGGCGGAGAAGGCGGCACGGATCGGCGTCGAGGTGCGGCGCGTCCGGGTGCGCGACACGCGAAGCCGGTGGGGAAGCTGCGGGGCGGACGGCTCGCTCGCCTTCTCCTGGCGGCTGGTGATGGCGCCGTCGTTCGTGCAGGACTACGTCGCGGCCCACGAGGTCGCGCATTTGCGGCACATGAACCACGGGCCGCGGTTTTGGGCCCTGGTGCGCAAGCTCACGCCGCGGGTTGACGAGGCGGTCGCCTGGCTGCACGAGGAGGGCACGCGGCTTATCCGCATAGGCTAGCGCCGGCCGCGACGACCACGCCGGAGAGCTGAACCCTTGCCAGACGAGATCGACGGCGGCGTCTCGGGGAAAGAGGCGCAGGGAGCGCGCGCATGGCTCGAGGCCGTCGCGGCCGCGATGGACGATGCAATCGTCGGCAAGGACCTGGACGGTTGCGTCACCTTCTGGAACGCGCGCGCCGAGGCGCTGTTCGGCTATGCGGCCGGCGAGATCATCGGCCGGACCATCACCCTGATCATCCCGCCCGACCGGATCGCGGAGGAAGCGACGATCCTCGAGCGGGTGCGGAGGGGGGAGAAGATCGCCCGGTTCGAGACCAGGCGGCGGCACAAGGACGGCAGGATCATCCCCGTCTCGCTCACGATCTCGCCGCTCCGAGACGCGCAGGGGCGCATCGTCGGGGTGTGCAAGGTCGCGCGCGACCTGAGCGAGGCCGAGCGGGCGAGCCGGGAGATCGACCGGCGCGGGGCGCTGCTCGGCTCGATCCTCGAGACCGTGCCGGACGCGCTGGTGGTGATCGACGAGCGCGGGCTGATCCACTCCTTCAGCGCCGCGGCGGAGCGGCTGTTCGGCTGGACGGCGGCGGAGGTCCTCGGGCGGAACGTGAGCCTGCTGATGCCCGCGCCCTACCGGGAGGAGCACGATTCCTATCTCGGGCGCTATCTCGCGACCGGGGAACGGCGGATCATCGGGATCGGCCGGGTGGTCACCGGGCAGCGGAAGGACGGCAGCATCTTTCCGATGGAGCTGGCGGTGGGCGAGGTCGTGCTGCCCGGGACGCGGCTCTTCACCGGCTTCGTGCGCGATCTGACCGAGCGGCAGGACCGCGAACGAAGGCTTGCCGAGGTGCGCTCGGAGCTCATCCACGTCTCGCGCCTCTCCGAGCTTGGCCAGATGGTCTCGGCGCTGGCCCACGAGGTGAACCAGCCGCTGACCGCGATGGGGAACTACCTGAGCGGGGCGCGGCGGCTTTTCGCGGGCGGGAACGTGGAGGGTGGGCTCCAGGCGATGGAGCGGATGGCCGAGCAGTCCGAGCGCGCGCGGCAGATCATCCAGCGGCTGCGCGACTTCGCGCGGAAGCGCGAGACGCAGCGGCGCGTGGAGAACCTGGCACGGACCATCGAGGAGGCGAGCGGGCTCGCGCTGGTGGGGGTGGGCTCGGGCGTGCGGCTCGAGATCGACCTCGCGGCGGACGCAGTGGAGGCGTTCATCGACAAGGTGCAGATCCAGCAGGTGCTGCTCAACCTGATGCGCAACGCCGTCGAGGCGATGGCGGATGGGGAGCGGCGCGAGATCGCCGTGAGCACGAGCCGGGCGCGCGAGCGGATTGCGATCCGCGTTGCCGATAGCGGGCCGGGCCTGCCGGAGCAGGTGCGCGCGCGGCTGTTCGAGCCGTTCGTGACGACCAAGCCGGACGGGATGGGCGTCGGGCTTTCGATCTGCCGCACCATCGTCGAGGCGCATGGCGGCGAGCTCGCGGCGGAGGACCGGGAGGGCGGCGGGACAATCTTCGCGTTCAGCGTGCCGGCGCCGGGCGCCTGATCTGTATCAATGCGTTGCGCCGGAGGCGAGGTGATATGATTTCACCATGAAGGATACTTGCCCTGATCGCGTGCCGTCACCGAGCTACCTCTGGATGCGTAACGAAATGACGAACGACGGCAAGTCCGCGGTGGCGGTCATCGACGACGACCAGGCGGTCCTCGATTCGCTCCGGTTCCTGCTCGAGCTGGCCGGACACCGGGTGAGGACCTATGGTTCGGCGGCGGCGTTCCTCGAGGATCGGGCGGTGGGGCATGCGTGCCTGATCCTCGACCACCATATGCCGCAGATGACGGGGCTCGCGCTCGCGGCACGGCTCAGAGGCGAGGGCGATATGCTCCCGGTGCTGCTGATCACGGGCTCGCCGTCGGCGGCGATCGTCGCCAAGGCGGCGGAGCTGGGCGTGGAGAGAGTGCTCGAGAAGCCGCCGAGCGAGAAGGATTTGCTGAGCTTCGCCGGCGCGCACGGGTGAGGGAGGACTGAGATGGCCAGGAGCGAAGAGGAGCGCGAGCGGAAGATCAGGGCGCGGGCGCTCAGGCTGTGGCGCGCCGAGGGCGCGCCCAAGGGCCGCGAGGCGGACTATGTGGAGCGGGCGCGCGAGCTGCAGGCGATCGACGACAACCCGACGGCAGGCCAATTGCCCAACCCGATGACGCTGCACCATGGAGAGGTGCCGCCGGCGGAGCCGGTCGAGGAGGCGGAGATCGAGGAGAATCTCGGCGAGTTCCCGGCGGAGTTCACCGACCAGGGCGAGCATATCACCTCGCCGATGACGCGGAAGAAGGCGCGGCGGGTGCTCCGCGAGGAATAGCGCGGAGCGCGGGCCGCCAAGGCGGGTGCGGCGGAATGAGGCCGCGATCTTCGTTCTTTTGATCCTGATCAACGACGCGCGCGGCAGGCCGCGATAGGAACCGGTTCGTCGGACGGGCAAGGCGACGGGGCCCGCGAGGAAACGCGGGGCATGCCATGCCGATCAGGATCGCGGTGCTGAGGGAAACCCGGAGCGGCGAGCGGCGCGTTGCGCTGGTGCCGAGCGTCGTTGCGAAGATGAGACGGCTCGGCGTGGACATCGCCATGCAGTCCAGCGCGGGCGCGGCGGTGAAGCTGCCGGACAAGGCCTACAAGGACGCGACCTTCGTCGCCGAGATGCGCGCGCTGGTGGCGGATGCGGACATCGTGCTCGCGGTGACGGCGCCGCCGGTCGCGGTGGCGGAAGCGATGAAGGAGGGGGCGATCCTGATCTCCATCGTCTATGCGGAGAAGGAGCCCGAGCTGGTCGCGCGGCTTCGGGCGCGGAAGATCACCTGCTTCGCCATGGAAAGAGTGCCGCGGATCAGCCGCGCGCAGGCGATGGACGCGCTCACCAGCCAGGCGACGCTCGCGGGCGTCTTCGTCGTCGCCGCGCGGATGGGGGCGGTGCCGGGCGCGGAGGCGGGCGAGATGAAGGGAAGGCTCAAGCCCGTGGAGGCGAGCGACGCGGCGATCACCATGCGCTATGCGGGCACGGTCATCATCGCGCCGGGCTATGGGCTCGCGGCGGCGCAGACGCAGCAGAAGCTCTATGAGCTGGTGAAGCTCCTGCAGGCGGAAGGGGTGACGGTGAAGTTCGCGATCCATCCGCTGGCGGGACGGATGCCGGGGCACATGGACGTGCTGCTGGCGGAGGCGGGCTTTCCCTACGACCTCCTCTTCGAGCTCGACGAGATCAACGCGGAGTTCAAGAACGCGGATGTGGCGCTCGTCATCGGGGCCAACGACGTCGTCAACCCCGCGGCGCGGACGAACAAGGCCTCCCCGATCTACGGCATGCCGATCCTCAATGTCGACCAGGCGCACCAGATCTACGTGATCAAGCGCGGCCAGGGCCGCGGCTATGCCGGTGTCGAGAACGAGCTTTTCTACGCCGACAACTGCAACATGGTGTACGGCGACGCGCAGGCGGTGCTTGCGAAGATGGTGCAGGCGATCAAGGAGCTTGGGGAGCAGGAGGCGAAGGTCCCCGAGGCGGCGTGATAGGCGCGCGGCGGGGCCGATCGACGGGGGCGTTCTCAGAGATAGGGCAGCATCAGGCGTGTCGCCGCGTCGCGGACCTGCACCCATTGCGGCGCCGCCATGAGCTGGTCGCGGCCGAGGCGCCGGCCGCGAAGGATCTTGCCATCGATGAGCGAATCGAGCTCGGCGGTCAGCGCGGCGTCGTAGCATTCCAGGTCGAATTCGAAGTTGAGGCGCAAGCTCCGCGTGTCCCAGTTGGAGCTGCCGATCAGGCACCATTCCCCGTCCAGGGTCATCAGCTTCGAGTGATCGAAGGGCGGCGGGCTCAGATAGATGCTGAAGGGAAGATCCGGGAAGAACCGCAGATGCGCCCGCACGGCCCAATCCATGAAGGAAAAATCGGATGATTCCGGGATCAGGATCTCGACCGCGACGCCGCGGAGAGAAGCCTGTGCGATTGCGAACTGAAGGCGCTGATCGGGCAGGAAGTAGGGCGTGACGATCCGCACGCGCGTCCGCGCCTGCGCCAGCGCCGCGCCGAGGATGGTCTCGAGCTTGCCGGAATCCGCATCGGGCCCGGACCCCACACCGCGGGCGAGGATCGCGCCCTTGGACGAAAGCTCCGGCCACCAGATATCGTCATCGAGGGCCTCGCCGGTGGTGAAGGACCAGTCGCCCGCAAAACTCTGCATGAGCTGCCGGACGACGGGACCTTCGACGCGGGCATGGACGTCCTCGATGCGCTGCGGCGAGGCGAGAGAGGCCGTGTTCCCGGCACCGATGTTCAATCCGCCCGTAAAGCCGACCGCGCCGTCGACGATCAGGAGCTTCTTGTGGTTCCGCATGTTCAGGAACGGCATTCGCCACGGCACCCAGGTGTGCAGGAAGCGCGCCGCCGAGACCCCACCCGCTTGGAGACGTTGCAACATGGCGGGGAGGATATAGCCGCTGCCGACGCCATCGAGCAGGACGTGCACCGTGACGCCGCGCCTTCGCGCCTCGACCAGCGCATCGACGAAGGAACGGCCGACCTGGTCGTTGCGGAAGAGGTAGGAGGCGAGTGCCACGCTCTGCCGCGCGCCGCGGATCGCGGCCAGCATGGCGGGATAGGCCTCGTCCCCGCCGTGCAGGACGAGGACGTTGTTGCCGGCGGTGAGCGGGCTGCCGCTCACGCGCGCGCAGATGCGGGCAAGGGACTGAATGTGGGGCGCGCTCGCCGGCGTGGCCGGCACGCCGGCCGTGTCGGTTCGTCCGCGCTCGCGCTTGCCGAGCTGCACGGCACGTCGCGTGACGCGGTTGATTCCGAAGAGGTAGTAGAGCAGCGCACCGAGAACCGGCGAAAGCCATGCGACGCCGATCCAGCCCAAGGCGGCCCGGACATCGCGCTTCCTGAGGAGCACGTGCAGGGTCACCAATCCCGCCAGTAGCACTTGCAGCGCGGCGAAGACGATGCTCATGGTTCAGGACGACAATCCTACCGGGGCGCTCGCGAAGCCGATCCTGTCCGCTCGCTTGCGGGTCCTTCACGTGGCCGGGTCGCGCGTCCCCTTGAACGGGAGGATATTCCGGCTAGATTGATAGCACCTCTCCTCCAGGATGGCCGAGAGTCTTGATGCCGGTAGGGCGCGGCGGCATGGAGCTCGAGGTCGTGCGCCGCCGGTGGAGCGTTGTCGCGGCAATGGCAGAGACCTCGCATAGCGTTCGGGAGCAGGCGTCCGGGTCTCGGGCCGAGGACGGCCGGGTGCCGCGCATTCTCCGGGTCATCAGCTGGAACTTGCTGCGTCTGGTCGGCGCGGGGGTCGCGGACGTGGCCGCCCTGGTCGAGCGGCACCGCCCCGATCTTCTGCTTATGCAAGAGGCGACCGAGGGCCTGGCGAGCCTGCCCGAGGCGGTGGGCGGGTTTTTCTATCGAGAGCCGATGCACGGCCGCGTCTATGGGCTCGCGGCCTGGAGCCCGCATAGGCTGGCCACGCCACGGCGGCTGGCCTTGCCGGTTTCGACGATGCCCGGCCACGTGCCGCCCCGCGTGGCGCAGATCGTACGGATCGACAACGTCACGTTCGCCAACGTCCATCTCTCGCACGGGCAGTTCCTGAACCGCTGGCAGCTCCTGCACATCGCGCGCTCGCTGAAGGGGCCGGCCGCCGTTGTCGGCGATTACAACGCGGTCGGGCCGATCCGGGTGGCCGGCCTCAAGGACGTGGGACCGCGCCAGCCGACGCATCTGGCGAGCAACATCATCTCGCTCCGGCTCGATCGGTGCATGGTGCGCGAGCTGCGCTGCACCGGCGCGCGCGTGCTTGACCGGGGCCCCTCGGATCATCGTCCGATCGTGCTCGATCTCGAGCTGGATTCGGACGCGACGGAGGAATCGTGGCGGCGAGCCGCTCGCCCGGGCGCGTGAGAGTTCCTGCGCGGGGCGGGCGGGACGAGTGTTCAGGCTGAGCCGAGCCAGTAGCGCGGCCCCGCGCCGCGGCGCCCGGCGCGGTCCGCCGGATTGGCGAGCCGGCAGCGGTCGATCGAGAGGCAGCCGCAGCCGATGCATTGGGTGAGGCCGGCGCGGAGGCGGCGGAGCTCGGCGATGCGCTGATCGATGCGCTTCGTCCATTCGCCCGAGAGGAGTGACCAGTCCCGCCGCGTGGGGATGCGCTCGGTCGGGAGCCGCGCGAGTGCCGCGCCGATCTCGTCGAGGGTGAGCCCGATCCTCTGGGCGAAGACGATGAAGGCGATGCGGCGGAGGACCGGGCGGGGATAGCGGCGATGGCCCGACCCCGCGCGCTCCGAGGCGATGAGGCCGCGTTCCTCGTAGAAGCGGAGCGCGGAGGCGGCGACGCCGCTGCGACGCGCCACCTCGCCGATCAGGAGCACGGGTTCCATGCGGGGAGGAGAGGCACGATTCGGGCTTGACTTCAAGTTAACTTGAACTTGTAGGAAAGCGCCCTCGCTGCGAGGAGGAGGGCCGCCGGTGCCGAACGATGAAGATCTCAAAGAGCTTCGCGTGGCCGTCACCGGCGGAACGGCCGGCCTTGGGCGGGCACTCGTCCGCGCGCTGGCGGGCCGGGGTGCGAGCGTTGCCTTCGTCGCGCGCGGCGCCGGCGCGGTCGCGCGGATCGCCGATGAGACCGGCGCCTGCGGCATCGCCGGCGATGTCGGGCGGAAGGACGATATCCACCCGATGGCGCTGCAGATTTTGGGCAATCTCGGCGGGCTCGACGCGCTGATCAACAATGCCTCGAGCCTCGGAGCCGGCGCGCTGGCGCCGCTCGCCGATACGGCGTGCGAGGCGCTGGAAGAGGCGCTCGCGGTGAACCTGCTCGGCCCGTTCCGCTTGACCAAGGCATTGCTCGGCGCGCTTGCCGCCTCGGCGCGGGAGGGACGCGGCGCGGTCGTGGTCAATGTCTCGAGCGACGCGGCGGTGAACCCCTATGCCGGGTGGGGCGCGTACGGCGCGAGCAAGGCCGCACTTCGCCATTTGAGCGCGATCTGGGCGGAGGAGGCGCGCGGCGAGGGCATCTCTTTCCTCTCGATCGATCCGGGCGATATGGATACGGCGCTGCACGCGAGGGCGGTCCCCGACGCCGATCCCGCAACGTTGCGCCGGCCCGAGCGATCTGCCGGGGATATCGTGCGGGCGATGCTCGCCGCGCTGCCGAGGCGGAGATGATCGCGGCGGAGATGATCGCGGCCGAGCAGGCCGAGCGCGGATCGGCCAGGCTCGCTTGCCTCGATGCGCGGGGCGTGGTGCGGCATTGGCCGCGCGCCGCGCTCGCCTCGCTGTTCGAGCCGGGCGATCTGGTGGTCGCGAACGACGCGGCGACGCTGCCGGCGAGCCTCGCCGGCACGCATTGCCCGAGCGGCGCCGCGATCGAGGTGCGGTTGGCGGGGTGGATCTCGGCCGGAGACTGGACGCGGTTCGCGGCGATCGCGTTCGGGGCGGGCGATCATCGCACGCGGACGGAGGATCGCGAACCGCCGCCGCCGCTTTCGCCGGGCGATCGGCTGGCGCTCGGGCCGCTCGTCGCGACGATTTGTTCCTTCCCCGGCCATCCGCGCCTGTTCGGGCTTCGGTTTTCGGGCAGCCGTGCCGCGATTCTTGGCGGGCTGGCGCGGCACGGGCGGCCGATTCAATACGCCCATGTCGGCCGGACGCTCGCCTTGTGGGACGTCTGGACGGGGATTGCCGCCGATCCGATCGCGTTCGAGCCGCCTTCCGCCGGATTTGCGCTTCAGTGGGGCACGCTTGCGGCCTGGCGGCAGCGCGGCATCGGTTTCGCGACGCTCACCCACGCCGCCGGCATCTCCTCGACCGGCGATGCCATGCTCGATGCCGAGCTTCCTTTCGACGAGCCCTATCGCATTCCCGCGCCGACCGCGGCGGCGATCGCGCGGGCGAGGGCGAGGCGCGGGCGGATCGTTGCCGTCGGGACGAGCGTGGTGCGGGCGCTGGAGGCCGCGGCCGATGCGACGGGCGGTGTGCGCGCCGGAGAGGGCGTCGCGCGCGGGCGCATCGCGCGCGGGACGCGGCTTCGCGTCGCCGACGCGATCCTGACCGGCGTGCACCAGCCGGGCGAGAGCCATTTCGAGCTGCTCCGGGCCTTCACGGGCGATGCGGCGCTCGCGCGGATCTGCGCGGCGGTTGCCGGGCGTGGCTACCGCACGCACGAGTTCGGGGATTCGATGCTGATCGAGCGCGAGCGTGGGTCGCGCGGCGCGGGCGGACGCAATGGCGTTCGTTGGGCGGCTTAGGTGGGAACGTTCCTGCTCGTCCCCGGGGGCGTGGCTCGGTGGCTCCCGCTTGTCTTATGCATCTGAGGCCTTTCGGGGCACAACGAGACCGCCGGTGGCGGGTGGCCACCCGCCACCGGCGGAAGGGGTCGGATCGATAAACCGCTGGCCGATGCGGGCCGAGCTAGAGTTGGATCGCCCCTTT